>NZ_JAYDZX010000017.1:0-427464 GCF_035607535.1 Salinimicrobium aquimaris | reverse complement strand
GTCGGTTGTCGGTTGTCGGTTGTCGGTTGTCGGTTGTCGGTTGTCGGTTGTCGGTTGTCGGTTGTCGGTTGTCGGTTAAAAGGAACAAAAACTGACAACTCAGAACTGACAACTGCTTTTTAACTTTTCCAGTTCTTTTCTACATACTGAATAAAAGAAAAGATCTTACCTCCCAATAAGTCATACTTGCTTTTCAGATCTTTAATTTCAGGAATCTCATAAAGCTCATCAATCATCTCTAGGTGAGAAAGACATTCCAGAAGAGAAGCATGACTATAGGTCAAAAATTTAATGAAGTCTTGCTTATAGGTTCTTCTCCCATATCCCTCTACTATATTATCCTTTACACTTTTAGAGGATCTCCTCACCTGACTCCCCTGCTCATAAAGTTCAAATTTGGGCAGTTTCAGCGAAGCTTTGTGAACTTCAATAGCGTATCGAAAGGATAAATTGTATATGTCCAGATCTTTATAACTTTTCATATTCTTCAGTTAAGGATTGTCGGCTGTCGGTTATCTGTTATCTGATTATATAAACTTATGACTTTCAAATTTAAACCTGGACAAAACTGAGCTATGCGAAGTTTTATCACAACTCACTGAGAACTCACAACTGAGAACTCACAACTGAGAACCCACAACGGAGAACTCACAACTGAGAACTCACAACTGAAAACTGAGAACAGAGAACTCACAACTCTCCATTAAAAACTTCTATCCATTGTTCTTTAACAATATCCCAATCAAACTGCCTCACCTTCTCATAAGCAGCGTGTGCTATACTCTGACACCTTTGAGGATCCTGCAGCAGGTCTTCTATAGCAGCAGCCATTGCAGGTATGTGGTTTTGGGGCACGAGAATACCGTCTTTGCCGTTGTCGATGAGATAAGGCATGCCTCCCACGTCTGTTGAGATGACGGGAAGGCCCAGGGCCATGGCTTCAATGACGCTGATGGGTGTGTTATCTACATCAGTAGAATTGATGAAGAAGTCGTAATCCACAGACAAAGCTGCCCAATCTTTCTTTTTCATCTTTCCTGGAAATTCAACAGGAATATTCTTATCTGCCGCGTATTCCATACACCTCACGAGGGAACCATCCTTTTCGGGTCCCACCATACATAGTTTGGCTTCAGGATGTTTATTATAAACCTGTTCGAAAACTTTTATTGCCATTAGCGGATTATATCGCTCCTGAAACCTGCGAACCCAAAGAAAATTGGGCTGGAATTTTTTCCTCTCCTTAAAAGGGTAATTCTCTAAAGTTATGGAGTTCGGAATGATGCGGGAATTCGTAAAACCGTGATCTACAAAAATATCATATAAAAAATGAGAGGGTGCCACATTGACCCGGGCGTTGCCGAAGAGTGATTTCGTAAGGTTGGGGGTTTTATCAAGGCGTTCCTTAAGATTTCCACCGTGGAGGATGGGGATGTAAGGCAACTTTAATTGCTGACATAACTTTCCTATGCTATAGGCATAGTAAAAATTTTGTGCACCATAGGTATCAATCAGCACCACATCAGTTTCCTTGCGATGACTCCAGATAAGAGAAAGCATTTCCACCAGACGCAGCGCCTTGTTGTCTTTAGCAGAGGCCGTCTTCACCCAATACCCCTCCTGTTTCAATACTTCGCTGAAAAAAGAAATATAGGTAGCGGTAAAGGTCGGGTTGGAAAGATTGTTACCTATATAAAGAATTCTTTTTTTCATCAATTAATTTTAGGCCGCAAGCTTCCTGTTGTCTTTAATTTTCCCGACAGGCCGTTTTTTATCGTCCACAATATATAATAGGGCCAATCCATAAACAAAGGCCGGCAATGCTATTCTCATGGCCGAATGGTTGATTGTCAAAAACCAAAAAGCCACAAAAGCTAAAAAATAATAATTATTCTTGAACTTCAGCCAAAACATTAAGGGCACAAATATAAGAATTAGAACAGCTATTACACCAAACATTCCGTGCTCAGCTAAAAGCCGGGTTAATTCATTATGAGAATTAATTCCAACACCCAAGTTTTCTTCGCGGAATTCCCGACCTTTGCCCACTCCTATTCCAAGCACCGGATTATGGTAAAAACCTTCAAGTTCCACTTCCACCAGTTCCACCCGGCCAGTAGTAATGTCTTCTTTAACTTCACCAGCACGATTCTTATTAGCGTAACGATTTCCAATCAGGCCGGAGGTTGCCGTTAACGAGAACAACCATATCCCGACCATAGAAAGAAGCACCAAACCCATTTTAAGTTTGGTAGATTCTTTATCACGTCGTTCTTGTTTATAATACATAAATCCTATAAAAGCCAAGATACATATCAAACCTGTAAAAACACCTCCTCTTGAAAATGTAATTAAAGCCCTATAGCCCATTAGCCCCAATAGAATTAAGTCGATTATATTGATCATCTTACTTTTCACCGTGAACAACCTGGTAACCAATAAAAAGGCTCCTAATCCAAAAACAGTTGAGATCTGGTTTGGTCCATACCCTCCGGTAGCTGCATAATTTGCCGAAAGACTTATGATTTCTTCCCGTATAGTAGGAGTGTACCAATATAAATAGAACATTTGGGAAACGACAGGAAGCAACAACATCATCAGGACCATTTCGAGATCCTTCTTTTTAATCTTCTTATAATAACAGTAAAGAGCAGAAATACCCAGACATACAGGTCCAGCCAGGTTAAAAGCAATAAGCTTCCTGAATTCCGCTTCATAACTCAGAGTAATAGATGCGACGATTACACCTGGAATGAGAAAAAATAAATACAACCAGTATGGTACTGTTCTGGAAGAAGTGCCTTTAAAAAATATACCGATCAGGAGAAAAAGAATTACACCATATTTACCCGTTTCATAAAAAACAAGTGCCCCAGTCTGTCTCCAGAAAACTTCAGCCCCTGCTATATAAGCAGCTGCCATTAAAGCCTCATTACTTCGATTTTCATTTTGTATGGTGGTGAAAAGAAAATATCCAAAGGCTCCAATAAAATAAAGGCCCGAAAGTGACTCCTGCAGGTAAACAAGAAATGCGATTCCTATGTGTAATAATAGGAGCCGGATATATCGGTTATGGAAAAAACTGTTAATATTAATCTATTTTATTAAACAGGTTCAATATCCTTCAAACGTTTTTATTCTTGCAGTAATATCCTGAAAAAATTTTCAACTTCTGGAAAAATTGTTCTTTCCGAATACTCCTCCAAAATTTTTTTCTGTAAATTTTCAGCGGCCTCTTTTCTTTTTCCGGTATGGTCAATATAATGCAGAATAGCTTCTGAGAGCACCTTAGGGTCGGCAGGCGGGACTAATAACCCTTCTTTCCCCAACACCTCAGGGCATTCTCCTACCGTAGTGCAGACTACAGGTAATCCCGCCCTTCCATATTCCAGCAGTGCCAGAGGCAAGCCTTCTGACGCTGATGATAGAACACCAAGGTCTGCCTGCAATAACAGCTCCTTTACATTTTGTGTTTCGCCGTAAAAAAACACTTTTTCCTCAAGATGAGTTCGCCTTACAAAAGTCTTTAATTCGATAGAATAATTGTCTTCCTTATCTTTTCCCACCAGGTGTAGGGAGGCCTGAGAATAGACTTTTTCAATCGTTTCAAAAGCCTTTAGCAAATTAAGGTGATCCTTTTGGGGACGCAGGTTTGCCAGGCAAAGAATTTTAAAACTATCCTGCTGTCCCTTTAAAGAAGAGAGCTGAACCGGCACTCTATTTTGAGCATCAGGCAGAAAATTTCTAAAGAATCGAACCTCCTTCGAATTTAGATTTTTCTCCGCCCATTCCTTTAAAGCAGCATTAACTGTAATAATCCCTTCAAAAAACCGGGAGGCAATTCTTAAAATTTTTTTTCGCCTCTTATTCAGATTTCTACCGTAATGATCATGCCATACGATTTTCAGTTTAGGAATACTGAGCTTAACCATTAAGGCAAGAAACCACGAACTGCTATGTGCCTGAAACAGGTGGATTTCATTCTTTATAACAAATTTTCGCAATTTCAGTAAAGCTTTTAAGTCTAAAGTATTCTTCTTGTCCAGAAACAAATAGCCAACTTCAGGAGAAATTTCAGCTTTTAACAAACCTTCTTTACGAGTACAACAAAGATAAGATCCCGGTATTCGCTTAGAAAATGCATTAGCATAATTCACTGCCATGCGTTCTGCCCCACCAGGTTGCAAACTATCTATGAGTTGTAATACGCGCACTATTTGGTTTGTTGTCTGTTGTTTGTTGTTGCTTGCCTAGAAGGCCCTGAATTGCTGCTTCGAATTTTTCTAAGGTGTACTGCTGACTCCATTCCTTCGCAGCTTTGGACATTCGTTGCATTTCCTCCGGATCGTTCATCAACATAGAAATTTTCTCCAGATCCTCTGCCCATTGCCCACTGCCCACTGCCCACTGTTTTGAGCCGTTGACTATTATCTGTTGGCCCTGACTTATATTTTGCAACAATACTCCACGTTTACCATAATCGAGCATCCAAGGCACACAGCTCACGCGGGAAGCAATGGGAATACAGCCAAAAAACATCCCCTCTGCAACAGCCTTGGGCCAACCTTCAGATCGGGATGGGAGGATAACAAAGTGTGCTCTCTGGTAGGCTTCTTTAAGTTCTTCCAAAGACTTGTTCCCTTTAAAGCTAACCATATCTATTAGTTCATTAGCCTTACAAAAATCTTCTAGCTTCTCTCTTTCAGGTCCATCGCCGTAGATTTCCAGTGTCCCAGGTGAACCATCTTCAATCAGTTCCTTTATGAGTCGGATGGCTTCGATCGCTTGTTTCCCCGCTACCAGGTTTCCCACGAATAAAAATGTAAAGGGTTCAGCAAAGGTTTTTTTCCTCACCTCTTTAATTTCATTTTCCGAAAAACTGGCGGTAAAAAAGGGTCTGACATTTGCTGTTTGCCTCGGCCAGTCGCCATAAACCAGAACTGCCATATTACGGGTCAAAAAAGAATTTTTCAAAATCCATTTCTGAAGCTTGTAGGACCAGGGTTGGTCAGCCTCCGGATCCCAGTTCCCGGCGTATTTAGCGGATTTAGGTTTCTTCGGAAAAAACAGCTGACAAAAACAGGCGATAAGCCCAACATTCCCGGGACAGCGAAGATGCAGATAATCTGCCCTGCTCATTTCCTGAAATATTCTAATGGCGATAACAGGAATATTGAAAACAGCCTTTAAAGAGTTCTTTAAAGATAAAAGGTCGAAGGAAGGAATGGTTTTAAAGTCGGGAGAGGCTGTCTCATAAATTTCCTCTTTTGCAAAAGTCCCCTTACCAGAAAAGGGAGCGACAACAGTTGTTTTACCTACATTTTTGAACCACATGTTCATTTCCCTTACATAAGGTGCATAGGCCATTAACTTACCACCGCCGGAATGGTGGATCACATGAGTAAGAACAAGAAAATTTTTCGTCATTTTTTTCTGATCACACAAAATAAGGTAGGACCTTCATATTTCCCCGTTAACACCTTCAGGAACATGGATGAAAATGATTTAAAATTAAAATATGGTAATTTCTTCTTTTCAAGGCTCACAACCTCAAAATCTTCAGAATCAAAAATTTTACGAATAGCTTTCTTTTTGAAGAAATTCAAATGAATGGGAGGTCCATCCTGAAAAATAGTATCTCCGGGAGAATTATAGTTTAATCGCTTATCATAATTGGGGACTGAAAAGATAAATAGACCTCCCGACTTAAGTTTTCTCTTGATTAAACTTAAACATTGTTCCATATCCTGAATATGTTCCAGTACCTCCCACATAAGTATAACATCAAAATTGCCATCCAGATCTTTTATAATACTAAAATCTCCCTGATGTACATTAAGACCAAAAGATCTGGCCTTCTCATTTACCTTTTTATCTATCTCAACTCCTGTAAAAGAGCTGTTCGGAAAAGTTTGCTGAATAAAACATCCCATCAACCCGATCCCTGAACCAATCTCTAAAATGTTCGAATTATCCCTGATGTATTTTTTGACTAGCCTTTGCCGATTGTATCCGACCTTTACGATTCCTTTTTTAAGCTGCTCATATTCAATAATCGAATGAGCTTTATATTTAGGATTTTTGTCGTTATATAATCGGTCATAAATTTCACTAAATTCCTGCTGGGAGAATTTTTTCCTCGAAAAAATTAGTTCACAACTTTCGCATTGAACAAGGTCATGCTTAGTATTGACCAGTTGGATATTTTCCCCACAATACTTACAAGTCTCAAATACTTCTATCATAAAAGGTACTTCATATTTTTTATTCAATCCCTCTTTTGCATCAGCATACTGAGGTGCATACAGCTGAACATATAATCATCATTTAAACCAGATTTCTCCCAATCTTCCCTGTGCCAGTTTTTCGCCTTCTGAAGTTTCTTCTCTTCCGATATTGGCAGCATATTGATTAAAAAAGTCCATTTTGTTTTTCCCAGCACCGCTTTTCGATCCATAATTTGAAACCCACTCTCAAACTGGTAATAGGTCTTCCTGGAAAAAGGCCATTCCCAATCCTTATCACTCTGAAAAGGGCGATAAAGAACCCGCAATGTTTTTATTGGAATACTGGTCTCCAAAGGATCGTGACTAACTATCACACCACCCGGTTTCAATTTTTCATTAAGGCGTAAGATCAGTTCATCCACATTCCTGAAGTGATGCAACACGCCATAGGCGTAAATGAGGTCAAAATCCTTTTCGGTAAATTCCTCTGAAAGAAAATCCATTACCTCTGCCCTGGCTCCGTCTACAGTTTTCAAGCGTTGATTTAGATGTCTGATTCCCTTTCCACTAAGATCGATCCCCAGGTAACTTTTAGAGTTTTCTGCCAAGTAAAGGCTTAAGCTGTTACCCATATAACATCCCAGATCCAAAACTTTTTTTTCGGAAAGATCACCAAACCAGGTTTTGTGAAGCTCGTAAATATCCCTTTCTACACCTATACCCTTTTTCATCCGGTTTAGTAAACCGTTCCTGAAATAGGACCAGATACGGGTGGGCAGGTTCTTATGCTTTCTGTCATAGAATTCTTCCTGGCGTTTATTGATGGCTATTCGTTCCTCAGGCTTCATGTGGGGGTTTATTAAATATAAGACTCCACCACCCTGCAATCCTTCCCAGGCTTTCTGTAAAGGCTTCCTGTCTTTCGTTAGTGGTAATAGTATTTCCCATACGCACCAAAGTTAGCAATAAAGCAGTGGCATGCCACTTCAACCTGGCTTCCAGTCCGGGAGAGGGATATTTCACCCTCCATACATACCAGCCGTTCCTAATTACCATTTTTCCGTAATTATAACGATTAGGCCTGCCCGATTCCTCGTGATAATGATATAACTGAGCCGAAGTATTGAGATACAGTTGACCAATCCGCGAAGCCCTTAAGCAAAAATCCATGTCTTCATAAAGCCCGTAACCTTCAAAATGAGATGAAAATTTTATCTTTTCAAAAAGTTCTTTCCGGTAGGAAGCCACTCCCCCCATGAAAAATTCCACCGGATAGATCTTTCCCGTAGGAGGATAAAACCCGGTTGAAAATCCATTCGAGAAAGCAGGCATCATTCCCGGCAGCTGATCACTCAATAGCCCGAATTTCTTTCGCAAAACATTTCTGCTACCCAGTTTCCTTGAAAAACCATCAATTCCGTATTCATCATAAAATGGTTCTCTCTCTTCCCAATTTACGTCGCTGATTATATACCCCGCAACGCCTAAAGCTTCAGGGTATTCCTGGTATGTATTCAAAAGATTTTTAAAAAAGTCTTTTTTTAGTGCCGTATCATCATCAAGGAAACAAATGATTTCAGATTCCTGAGCTACCTTTGAAATTCCGAAATTACGTTGCCGGGTGAGCCCGCGATCCCCTTCATCAACCCGGAAATATTTTAAATTCTTAAAGGAGTTCTGACCAATTGCCGCTTCAGTTTTAGAGTCAGGCGAACCATCCACTACCAGAATCTCGCTGGGATATAAAGTTTGATCATTTACAGATCTTAGCAGCTTCAACAGCGGTTCCGGCCTTTTGTAGGTACATATTACAAGGCTAAAATTCATCTGGTATTCTCTCCGGTTTTGATAGCTGACTCCGGCTTTTTTCTCATGGTGTTGATCAGGTCTAATTCAGCATTCAAACTAGAAACATTAATGATATTCCAGTTTGCAAACGGCCATTGTTTCAGCTCTTTTCTCTGTACCGCCTGCTGAAAGATATTCTGGAAAATAGCTTTCCCAAGGTGATTCCGTTTAAAGTATCCTCTAAGGTGTTCTTCCATTTGGGGAACCTGGTAAACCTTCGCCCAGTTTATGGACGGGAACCAGCGATACTTTTTGGTAATGTCTCTTGACTGCATCAATCTCTTGATAAAAAACTGATCCATGACAGATCTAAAGCCCCACATCCCGAACTTCACAAGGTCAGGAAAGGTTTGAGGGATCAAGGGAGCCTGGTTAGTAGGCACCTTATAGAATCTCCTTAGGTCCTTATTCTCCTTGAACAGTCTCTTAATAAACCTGTAATTCAAACGCCGGTTAGGATGTATGCTACTGGTCATTCGCAGCATTTGAAGGGACATGGCCGGAGAGTACGCATCAAATTTAGCGTTGGTGGTCAACAACTGTTTGGAGAGCCGCATCCGGGTATAAGTGTACCAGGAAAACAATTCGTCATACAGCTCTGCATAAGGAAGCTTGTGAGCCTCGATCCTGGTAAATATCTCATCCAGGTCGTTTTTCAGGGAGTCGATAAGTTCGCTTTGATCCAGGTCAAAATCGAACTTTGAAAGATTCTTTTCGTGATAATAAATTTTAAACCTTCTGAACACCTCCTTCTTCCAGGATTCAAAATTTTCCGAAGTGGCCGGCGTAAAATGATAGTCTTTATTAAAAACATAGTGCTTGAAGAAATTCTCTTTTCGAAATTGCTTTGAAGAGAAGGCAGAGATCTTTCTCGCGGGTAAGGCTTCGCACAATTCCCCTAAAAGCATTGGCTCTTTTGTTTTTTTGCTAACCGATTCGGTTATTTCAAGCCAGCTACATAGTTCCAGACCTTCTGTTTCAAAAGTGTATTTTTTAAGCAGTTTCGGGCTGGGAAAATAAAGCTCAGGCTTATAGCAGGCCACAAACCCGGCTTTTTTCAGGCGAGCCAGCCTGGAAGCGATTTTAGATTCATAATTTTGAGGACTTCCGAAAGTATAACAGGTAATTTCTTTGTCATTAGGAATGGCTCCAAAGGCGATCCTGCTGTCTATGCCCCCGCTAAGGGCCATATTGACTTTTTCAGAAGTATTAAGACAATATCCAACTTCCCTTTTATAAGCTTTCCAATACTCCTTTGGAGAGGGGTCCTCTTCCGAATTATCTTTAAAAAGTGTATCGTCATATTCTACCGAAAGTAATTCCCCTCTAAAGGAATACTGACGACGTTCTCCCGGCAATAGCCTCTTACATGCCTTCAGAATTGTCCTGGACCCAATATTCGAGTATTCAGGCCCCAGGGTTCGCTGCACGATCCCGGCTTTATCGAATTCCAGATCACTAAAGGTTCCAGCAAGAATTACACTATTGGTAATAATAAATTCTTCTTCAGTTTTTATATAATACAGGGGGTATAAATTGACCTGATCGGTACAGATAGTGATCTGTTCAGAACTTTTATCTATCAGTAATGCGGAAAAAGAACCGGTAATATTTTTAGGCAAGGGCCATCCACTTTTAATACCTTCAATAACCCCTTTTCTTTGTCCTTGCAGATCTTTTACAGGTTTATCCAGATCCCTCAGATAACCGTCATTTAAAAGATGGCATCCATTTACCTCTTCAGGCAACTGAGCATTTTCAACATACAGATGCAAGTATTTTATACGGTGAAAAGTCCCACTTTCGGTCAGCTTACATGAAGCCTTTAATTCTCTATTACTTAGAACGAATTTCATACTTTTACCGGCCTGCTCTTTTTTTCTTCCAGAAGCTGCGCCCATTTTTCACTTTCTTTCCACCTTCTTCTCATTGTTTTAATATAGGTCCATGGGTTTTTGATCTCCTGTTTAGGATAATATCTTAGAAAGAGCTCTACTTTAAAACCTGATAATTGCTCTTCTGAAAAATATTTTTTCGCGTAGGCCATCAAGGTAGGGGAAGGTTTAGGCAAAAGCGCCCTTTCTTCCCAGGGCTTTTTTTCCTTGTTTCTAAATCCTCCAACGGGAGCCTTTAAATGAGAGATCTCCAGGCCCGGGTGATAAATAATATCACAACCTACTTTTCTAAGTTGCATTCCAAAATCCTTGTCCTCCCCATAACCGAATTCCATGGATGTATCAAATCGCACTAAGGATGCAAATTTTGAAGAGATAATACTGTTACCTGCTCCAAAAGTCCCCCATTGCTTTACTTTACTGAGTTTTTTGTTTTCATCTGGCTGTAAATATGACGTAGTTACGCCGGGAGCTCCCAATTTTTTAATTTCCTTTAGTACAGAGCTTAAAAAACCAGGTTCTATTCTCTGGTCATCATCTGATAAGAAAGTCCATTCAGAAGTAACGTGATCTAGGCCTATGTTCCGGGCATTACAAGCCCCCATTACATGGGTAAATATATGTTTCATTTCAAAAGGCCACTGCATTTTCCTGATTTCGGGAAGATCAGTTTTTGAAAAAGGATCAGGATTTTGTTCCACTACTATCACCCTCTTCGGAAGATGGGTTTGAGCTGAAAGATCGGCCAAAACCTGTCTCAGGTGCTCTGGCCTTCCCAGGGTTGGGATCACTACATCTATAGTATCCCCTGTTTTTTCCTTAAATTTTTCTGAGTTTATATTATCAGTATCTAGTTCGAAATTCTTTCTGAAATGTTTCGAACTAATAAATGACCTTATTAGATCCCAAAAAGGCAGTGTTGATTCATATTTATAAAAACAGAAGCTTAGGATAAACACCCATGGCCATTTATAGTGCTGCCTGACAAAGCGAAATAGTTCCTTGGAACCAGAAAGATAATTTAGCTTTCCTGCCTGTTGTAGATCCTGCAATAATCGAGGTTCTGAATAACAAAACAGTCCGTTTTGTTGTCCCAGTTTGGCGATGGAATTCAGGTTATATCCGAAGTCATAATTTTTCCGGAACACAGATTCAAAAGAAAGGAGGGTTCTGCCTTTTATCCCCCCCATATCTGTGCTCATTCTCCAGGTTGGATAGGATACCTTATAATCAGGGTTAACAAATGGCCATTGATCAATGTAGCCAATAGTTTCAGGTAAATACTGATTCTCCACGGCAAAGGAACACATCATCAGGTCATGATGAAAGATCTTTCCAAGACTTGAAATATTAAAATGAACCTGATATTTTTTCTCTACCCAGAGAATAAGTTCTTTGGGATATTTACGAGCAAGTCTGATCAATTCTGAATTCAGATCGTTACTATGTACAGCGATCTCATCTTCATTTCGAAGAATTTGAAATACCTTTTGAGCGCTTTCATGAATGATCAGGATCATGTAGTAACTTTGTTTAAACTGAAATTTTTCCGGTTATTTGATCCAGGATAATCTGCACTTTCTTTCCGGGATGTAAAACCGTGGCGTAATATTCCTTGTTATTTCTCTGTAACTTTTTTCGTGAAGCCACATTGTGAAAAAGTTCGTTCACTAACTCTATACACTCCGCGGCATTTTTATAGGTAAGGTAATTTTTCCCTTCCTCAAATCCCGGGATTTCATACTGAGAAACAGGAGTGGTTAATATAGCCAGGCCATTGGCGACATATTCCCCAAGTTTTGCCCCTATACTCCCTTCCAACCCCTGGTTCACAATCCCAATGGAAGCAGTCTTCAGAATTTTAAAATATTTTTTTCTATGATATTCTTCACCGGGTAATACAAGGTCAGGACATATATTTTCCGAATATTCATTCCTCAGGATCCCTCCTGTAAATTTAGAACCGAATTGCCTTTTCAAGGCTCGATTGATTTCTATACGTTGCTCATTAAGTATAATCCTCTCCTCTTTTTTCCAGGAAGTCGAATTATTGCCAGGGTCCCAGAGTCTTGCCCTGAAAATGACCTGTTCGCCTTCTGCCGGTTCCGACTCCACATTTTTTAATTCATTCACAGAGATCCCGTCCTTCAGATCAAGAAGAGCGGAAATACTTTTCCAGTACTTCAAAGAATATTTTATTAAGGAAGAGTCTTTCAGGAAAAGATACTTCAGTTCAGGGTTCCTGTAGTATACCGGAAAATACAGACCATAAGGAATTAATTTTTCTGATCTTGTATAATCTGTGTTTAGCAACATCCGTTTTACATAAAAATCGGCTTCTTTATATAAGTCATGCTTTATCTCGCTGTTATCTGCAAGGTCAAAGAACACCTTTGATCCATTCACTTCCGCTATAAAAACATCTCCCGGATATCTCCCAAAGTCAGCCTTGTACTCCAAAGAGATCTTTCTGTTATCACTCAGGAACTGGAATCCGGCCAATAGCTGGCTGAAATGATGAAGCGTCGAATTCAGATGGACCACTATTTTAGTCATACTGGCTAAGATCTGAACTTAGAAGGAAATCCCATTTTTTCAGGTCCTTATTTAAACTTTTTCCGATCACTGTCTCAAATTTTGAGGCATCCATTCCAAAACCTTTCGGCTTCTTGGCTTCCAGATCCTCAAATTTCAGGATATGTCCGGCAAGCAGGTCCTTATTCACCGCAAGGGATTTTTCGAAGATATTCTTAAGCTCATCAAAAGAACGGCTACTGGTTTTATCCACCGGATTTTTAAATGCGGTTTCAAGACTGCGAACGGCTTCAACCAGTTGAGTGATTTGGTTCATTTCAAGGGAAGACGAAGCATCGGGACCAGAACTATTTCGGTCGAATACCGCATGAAATTCCAGGATCTCAGCTCCCATTGCTGTCGCTGCGATGCAGGTTTCAAGCCTGGCTGAATGATCTGAATAACCTATAGTCACATTATATCTTTCCTTTAACTCGGGGATCACGTTCAGGCCATAATTTTCAGGCTGGGTAGGATAGGCCGTGGTACACTGGAGAATGGAGAATTCCACATTTTTTGATCTTAAAAAATCCACTGTGGCATCCATTTCTTTGAAGGAACTCATACCCGAGGATAAAATAATGGGTTTTCCTGTACGGGCGATCTTTTCCAATAAAAGGAGATTGTTAACCTCCCCCGAACCTATCTTATATCGCTTCACTCCTATTTTTTCCAAAAGGTCGACCGCCGCATTACTGAACGGAGAGGCCAGGAATTCAACTCCTTTTTCGTCACACTTTGCTTTGAGCTGCTTCCATTCATCCAGGTCAAATTCCATGCGTTTCCAGTACTCGAACCGGGTTTTATCTCGTTCAGAGAACTTAACGCGAAAAGGTTCGTGAATACTGCTTTCGGCATCGGCAATATGCACCTGAAATTTGATGGCATCCACGCCTGTTGTCGCAAGGGCATCAATATAATCAATAGCCTTTTTGAATGAGCCGTCATGGGCTTGGGCGACTTCTGCTATGATGAACATTTTTTATAATTTTTTCTTTTGAGAAGACTTCCCTCCAAAATGCCTTCCGGGGTATTGATACTTTATTTTAGTCATTATTTTTTCTTTCAACCACCAAAGCCTTTGTTTTAAACAGGGGCTGATAAAAATAATTTTCAGTCCGCCCTGCCATTTATCTGAGGGAAAAGGGCTTTTGACAGAATTTTTTATAAGGCTGATACTATGTACCACTATGTTATTTGGAAACATTTCTTCAAGAATACTTTGCTGAGGCAGCCTATCGCCCTCAATCGCGATTATTCCTCGGGGTGACACCAGTTTTTCAATCTCCCTTAAATTATGATCCTTTCCGTCAATAATAACAAGGTCAAACTTCTTATCGGTGGGCACTTCTTTGATCTCGGAATAAATATTCAGTTTACTTTGATTGACTCCCAAATTTTTATTTAGAGCTTTCAGACAATATGAATTGTCTTCTGTACCGGAATAACACTTGATATGATCTTTCTTAAGATCAAGAAGGGAACCCGAAATACTTCCAATACCCAAGCCTACTTCCAGGACTCTTTTACTTTTGAAGCAGGTGATCAATTCCGCTAACTTGCGTACCGCGAATTCACTGGCTATATACTGATTCCCTTTAGCATGTTCAAATTTGCGGTAAGCTCGCGAAAGCTTTTGCTTATTTTTCATAAGGCTATGCTAAAGCTTATTCTTTTTAGATCATCTTCCACCTTAAAAGAATAGTTGTAATCCCTGTAACAGAAAACGATTTCCTTCAGGAGCATATCGTTCACCTCTTTCATCGAGATATAAGGCTGGGTTTGTTTTCTCAGCAGTTTTTTAATTCTGTATTTGAAAGAATTAAAATAAGGATCCTCCACGAACTCCACTTTAACGACTTCTCCTTTAAGAGAAGGGAGTTCCACTCGAAGAAAGTGCTCAACATGTGCCAGGATATTCTTTACTCGAAAGTTTTTTGTAGGGTCTTTTAAAAGAACCGATCTTTCCGTGGAAATGACCTCACCCATTTGAGAGGATTTGATGATCCCCAGTTCCCGATTCCTCTGAAAGTGTCGCTGATTAAGCCTCATAATATTTTTAACCCGCGGGTTACCAGTGAGCAATTCGTCTTCAGAACCTGAAAAACTCAGGTGCCAGTTGTGGTAAAAATATTCGGCGTCTACCCTTTCTCTTTTGTAACCCCCATTTTCCAGACGGGCGACCAGGTCCTCATCCTCGGCCCCATAAAAATGAAAGAACTCATCCAGACCTTCCACATCCTGCAGGGCTTTTTTATCCGCCAGGATCATCCCGTTCACAGTGCCATACCTGGCAGGCTTGAGTTGTTCAAAAGAATAATTTTCTTTCAGTTTCTCTGACTCTTTCTTACTCAAATATCCCAGTTTAAAAAGGGAAAATTTCTCCGGGCCAGCAAGTTGCTCAAACAGTGATAGGGCTTCAGGATGAAAGATCAGATCCACATCGGCAATAAAGATATAATCCCCCACGGCTTTTCTGATCCCATAATTCAGGGCTTTACTTTTGTTCCACAGTACTTGAGAAACATTCAAAAAATACGTTTTCACAAAAGGAAAATCCTCTGCAGTTTTCTGATATTCCGGAATTAGCTTGGGCGTACTTCCGTAATCCACAAATATGACCTGAAATGAGCTAGCTGTCTGTTTTTCCAAGGATTCAAAGGATTTTCTTATCCTTTCGGGATCACGGTTTCGGTTGGCATATATTATTGAAAATCTCTTCTCCAATTAATTTAATTCGCTTTCTATTAACTTATATTTTTCCAAGACCTGCTTCCGAACCTTGTTCCTGTCCAGCAAAGGCCTAATATTTTCAAAATTATAGGCAATTCCCGTCTTGACATCCAGAGCACCGGATATCGCTTCTTTTAAATCACCCTGTATTGCCTGAATATCAAAGGGGTCTTCGATCAACAACCCATTCTTCCTGTTTTCTATTAATTCGGAAGTCGCCCCCCCGGGATTTGACTGCACGGGAAATGCCCCCATAACCATCGCTTCCAGTAGAGTGTTCGGCATCCCGTCAGAACTGCTATTACCAATATACATAAACGATCTCCCCATCAATTGCAGCACCTTTTCAGGAGGCAGTTTCTCCAAACATTGCAGGTTATTCCATGTTTTCAATTTTGAAGATTCTATGTAATCAAAAACTTCAGTCGGAGCGCCAAAGATCACTAGTTCATAATTTTTTATCTCAGCATGCAACCCTGAGATCGCCTTTAATACCTCCAAACATTTCCCGTGTTTCCCCTGGTAACCTTTTATTAGGATCACATTTCTTTCGTCAAATGGCAGAAAATACTCTTCCAGTTTCTCAAGATCAAAGCCACCACCTCCGGGAAAGGCTCCCAAAAATTTCCCATTAAAACCGTTTTCCAGCGCGATCTGATGGTCCCTTTTACAATCTGTAAATAAGTAATCGATCTTTGGCAAGACCTTTTTTATTCCCTCCAGATATTCTTGATGTTTCCTGTAATAAAACAGATCACTCCCCCAGGTGGAAAGGATCCATTTCAGTTCGGGAAATTTTTCAATTACGGGCAGGACCGGAACTCCCGACAAGTAAATCACAAAGCTGTGAACCACATCCGGCCGGATCTCCTTTATCTTGGCTTCCAACACATCCGTAAGATTCCGTTCATTCAGAAGGTTTATAAGCTTGTTCAGTTTGGGGGCCTTGCTTTTTAACAAATAACGCCCTTTAAAATCCTGCTTATAACGCCATCCTGTAATTTGCTCCGCGAAATCTATTTTCTCTACATGGGTATTGGAATCGAAAACATCCAGCCAGTAAACTTCATGCCCTGAATCTTTCAACTGTTCGGTCCAGTTAAAGAAATGCGGGGCAAATATGGAAACCATCAGGATCTTCATTAACTTCTCAAACCTTCTATTACCTCTTTAAGATGGTTTTCTGATAAATACTCTTTTATTTCCTTATAATCAGAAGACAGGAATCCAGCCTCCCAATTCTCATATAGATTACTCAATAATTGGCATATTTTTTCTTCATTATCTATTTCTGCCCAAAAAGGATAATCTTCACCCATTAACCTTCTTACTTCGCTTTTTGGGGGACCCAGTAATAATATAGGTTTTCCTGCGGCGATACAATGAGGAAATTTCCCGGGAAGAAAAGGACTAATTTCAGCTTTCGCTTCAATTATTACATTGACCGAAGCATTTTCCTGCAAACAGGCAACCTTTTTAAAATGCATATTATCACAATAGACTTCTATTCGCTCATTTTCTGCAGCCTCACTTGAAAGGTAAGCCTGATAATGTACCGTGGGCCCCACATGAATAAGCCGCGCCCTAGCATTTGGATTATTTAAAAGAAATTTCTTAAAACCATTAATCAGGCCTTGCGGCTGACGAGCCTGCAACATGTTACCTGCATGCAAAACGATGAATTCGTCAGATGGCAAATCTACTTCTTCAGGTTTTTCTGACGGCAAATTATGATTCAGCTGATGGGGAATCACGATGCCTTTTTCATTGTACGGGCTGTAGTGAGAGCCCATCCACTCTTTAAGATGGAGGGAAGGAAATGCGGCATACTTACATTTATCAGCAACCTCCATCATAAACTCCTGTTTAGTGCTAAAACCTGACTCTCTCCAGGTATAGGGTTTGGGATACCAGTGCATGGGATAAGGATCGTGAATATAAGCGATCCACTTTCGATGCCATTCAGGAAGTTTTAAAAGGGCATGATGAGGCCTGAAACTTCCGCCTTGACTTAGAGTCAAAATCCAATCAGGATTAAAACCTTTTTCATTTATAAGAGAAGCGGTTATGCTATTTCGGTCATTATACAGAGTAAAAGAAAAACCGGTTTTTTTTTCAATTTTCGGGTTTAAACTAATTTTAAGATATTTCCGAATATACCTTTCTATACGACTTAGAAAAAAAAGTAAACTTGACCGGTTTTCAGGTATCGAAATCAGGTCAGCTCCTTCAATTTTTACTTCTGTACGGGTATAATGATAAACCTTTAGCTTAAAGCCAGCTTTTAATAAGTTTTTTATAAGACTTACATTAGCTTTAGCTCCACTACCCGAATCCACATCCAAGGATTCTGAGACAATAAGAATTTTAAACGACTCCTTTGTCAAATTTGATTCAATAAAATTTCGACAATACGTTTTGCAGCCATCCCATCTCCAAAAGGATTATTAATTGAATTTGGGACATTATTTTCACTCAATAGTTTTTTGGCTTCATTAAAAATAATAGAAGGATCTGTCCCCACTAGAATAGAAGTTCCGGCCTCAACAGCTTCCATTCGTTCTGATACTTTTCTTGTTACTAATACTATTTTCCCTAAACTTGGAGCTTCCTCTTGAATACCCCCAGAATCTGAAATTACGAATTCGCAATTTTTTATCAGCCATAGCATCGTAGGATAATTTACAGGAGGTATTAAATTAATTCCTTTTTTATTCCTTAAAATACGATTTACAGGGCCTTGAACCTTAGGATTTAAATGTACTGGGTAAATAATATCAATTTTTAAGGAAGTGGAAATTTTCAGAAGAGCTTCACAAAAATCCTCAAAGTCTGGTCCGAAATTTTCACGCCGATGCCCTGTAACTAGTATATATTTTGATGAGATTTCGCCATCCAATCCAGCTTGCAACAGTAAATTTTCTTGATCAAAACTAAGAAGCCTATTTGCTCCTTCATTAAGGGCATCAACTATAGTGTTTCCCGTAACAAATATTTTTTGCGATGAAATATTTTCCAATAATAAGTTTTCCCTAGCCTGAAGAGTTGGAGCAAAATTAATACTAGCGAGCCGAGCGGTTATCTGCCTGTTGATTTCTTCAGGAAAAGGTGAATTACTTTTAAATGTTCTCAAACCTGCTTCGATATGTGCTATTTTTATTTTCCTATGAAATGCTGCCAAGGCAACCATAACAGAGGTAGTCGTATCACCATGAACTAATACTAATTCCGGTTCTTCCTTATTTAAGATCTTATCAATATCTCTTAAAATTCCAGAACTTAAACTATTCAATGATTGATCAGGCTTCATTAAAGAAAGATCATAATCAGGTTGGATATTAAAGAAGTCAAGGACTTGGTCCAGCATTTCCCTATGTTGAGCTGTAACGCAAATTTTAAAGGAAAGCTTTTCTTTTTTCAGTTCTCGAATTACAGGAGCCATTTTTATAGCTTCAGGGCGTGTACCGAAACAAATTAAAATTTTCAAGAAGATTTAAGTTTTGATTTGAAAATAAAAAATTGTTTAAAAAAAGGGTAGAAAAGATAACCTCCATTATACTTCATTCTTTTCCACAAATCAGCATCTGTTGCTTTTAACACCTTATTTATTATCGCTTTTTCTTTTAATAAAAACCCTAACTGTATAAAATGTTTGACCATATTCCTGGACAAACATGTATTAGCCTTTAAATGGTCTATCACCAATTCAACAGCCTTAACCTTAGAAGCTCTTCTTGCCGGGTTATTATTCCAAAATTGTCCGGTATTTGAATCAGGATGTTTTCTATTGAAGTATAAAATCTTATTAATAGCTGAGCCCTTTATTTCTTTAGAAAATAACCTAATATAGAATTCCCACTCCTCTGCATAGGTTAATTCTTCATTAAATCGGTCATTTCCAAAAACCTTTTTATCCCATAGAACTGTACAACATGCGAACCCAATTTTCTGAGTTACTATATCTTCAAGATTCTTAAATTCTATTAACCGATTGTAATTTGGTTTATAGTTATCCAAGGTTTCAAAATTATCCGACCACAACCCTGAAAAAGGTTTTTTTTCATAATTACAAAACTGAAGGTTGGGGTTGGATCTAATCGAATTCATACTGATTTTCAACAAGTCAGGATGTACAATATCATCACTATCAAAAAAAACTACATAAGAACCTTTCGCCAATTCTATTCCCTGATTTCGACATCCTGCAGGGCCCTTTAGATGGCTTACTGTCCGTTCAATGAATTTAATTCTTTGATCAGCATTTAAATATGGTTTGAGAACTTCTTTTGTGTGATCAGTACTACCGTCATCTATTATAAGACACTCCCAAGAATGAAATGATTGATTAACGATACTTTTCAGGGTTTCTTTTAAATAATGAGCCCTATTAAAAGTTGGCATTATAATGCTTACAACAGGACTCATTTAAGCAAAAATTTCTTTACAACCTTTTTCAACCCTCCTTTATCAATATTCTTAAAGAATTCTCTATTTCCTTCAATAACTTCCTTTCGCCCAATATTTGCTTTATAAATATTCCTTTTTGCAGTTTCAATAAATTCAAAATGTGTTCCGTTATATTTAATTTTCAAATAGGCTTCAATTATTCTCCAACTGTTTATAAGATTTTCCACCTTTTGACAGGAATCGTAAGCACTAACCCCTTGCTGAGAAAATCTATAATATGCCACACCTTTATTGGAAAAACATATTTTACTTGAATTGATGATCATCCGTGCCATGAATTCTCCATCCTGGTTAATATTTAACAAACTTAACCAGCCACCACCTTTTTCTATCAATTCTCTTTTAAATAAATATGCATGAATTGGAAAAAAACCTTTGGACTGGGCAAGAGCTTCAAAAAACAAGAGGGAAGAGTCAAAATCTTTATACTCCTTTAAATCAGGTGATATCCTGGCATCGCTCAATTGATAAAAACGTCCCCATTTACAAGTTGCCAAATCAGCATCATTTTGCAGCATACATTTAATCTGGCTTTCCAGCTTCTCACTAGAAATAATATCATCAGAATCCAGCCATTGAATATATTCCCCTTTACTTTTCTTAAAACCAAAATTTCGACAAGAATTAGCACCTTTCAACCATGTTTCAGGACGTTTGAGATATTTAATTCTCGAATCTTCAGCCAAAATAAACTCCATTAATTCCTTAGTGAAATCTGAAGAACCATCATCTACCACTAAACATTCCCAGTTATGATAAGATTGTTCTTTGACTGAATTTATTGTCTCCCGTAAGAATGTACTGCGATTGAATGTTGGGATTATAATAGATACAAGTGGTTCTTTCATTGGTTACAAAACTTTTCTTCTAATGGGCTTAATGTAAGATTTCCAAAATTTATAAACTCTGGAATTCCTTAATTTGCTAATCTCATTCTGTTTTGAATCAATGATAAAGAAAAAATTATCAATAGTTTTATCTATATTTTCTACAAGTAGATCTTTATGTTTTTTAAAAACATAATTCCTTATATCACTATAATGCCTTTTAGCTTGTACATTTCTGGAAATTTTCTTTTTTCTAAAATTATATAATGGTTCAGGTAGGACAACTACACCCCACCCTCGTTTACATACTGAAATATTATACTCCCAGTCTTCATAACCATTTTTCAAGTTGAGATCGTAACCGGAAACTTGTTCCCAACATACTTTTCTATATAATAAGGTGGCGGGAGCATTATTTTGAAATAATGCTTGGTATGCACTTCCGCCTGTCGGTTTATCAACCCTTAATTTTACTCCATTTTCATCTCTAATTGTCAACCAGCAGGTAACCATTCCTACTTCCAAATTATTATCCAATATTCCCACTGCCTTTTCAAGAAAAGTGGGCTCATAATAATCATCAGAATCTAAGGTTAAAATATACTGTCCTTTGGCCTGACTAATTGCTTTATTTCTTGCCTCAATAACTCCTAAATTCACCTGAGTGATTAAAAGATCAATTTTAGGTTTAATTTTTCTTAAAACCGCCTTAGTCCTTAGGTCTGAACCATCGTCTATTACGATGATCTCCTTTTGAGAATAGGTTTGATCTATAGCAGACTGAACAGCTTGCTCTATAAATAGAAAATCATTATAACAAGGAATAATGACAGACACAAGTGGTCGCATCAACTAGTAATTAAATTATTATAAGTTTCTCTCCAGACTTCATTAATATGCTTTTGAGAAAAATTCTCGCAAATAAACTCCTGAGCCTTTTCTCCTAATCGCCTTCTTAAATCTGGATTTGTAATTAATACTTCAATCTTTTCCATCATAGCTTCTACATCCTTTTCAGGAACTATAAAACCGGTTTCTCCTTGCGAAATCGTGTATTTAACACCCCCAGAACCGAATCCAATTACAGGCAGACCGCAGGCCTGTGCTTCAGCAGTTACAAGACCCTGACTTTCGGCTCCGTAATCAGGGTCAGTAATTGAGGTCATTAAGAATATTTCACTGTTACACATTAGGTTCCTTATTTCATTTTGGGACTTTCTGCCAGTTAAAAATATATTTTCTTTAAGATCATATTTACTAATCAGATTCTTTAATTCCAATTCCTGATTTCCTTCTCCTACTATAGTATATTTAACTAAGTAACCTTTTTCTTTCAATTTTCTCACACATTCGATTCCATAACGATGACCTTTATATTTGACCAACCTACCAACACTGATAAGTTGAATGCCCCGATCCAATTCATTAGTATTTTGTTTTAAAGGAAAAAAATACTCTGTATCAACCGCAACTGGAATGGTTACTATTTTTTCATGTGGCGCCATTAAACGGATCAAAATATCTTTTAAAAATCTAGTGTTAACCGCTAAAAGATCCGCAGTTTTAAAAAGTACATCATAATATCCTTCCTCTGAAATTCTTCCATTTATCGGAAAGTAAAGATCATGTCCGTGAAAAGAAACGATTAATTTGGAGGTTATTAAACCTATTTTTTTGAACAGATCCAATGGCCTGGCATTGGTCCCAAATTGAACATGAATTAAATCATAGTCTTTTAATTTCCCATAGAAATGGAATTCGTATATATACCTTACTTCAAATTTTTTCTTTCTCTTTAAAAATTGTCTTAGCTTCTTTAAAGAAGGAAGATTATAAATCACTAAACCCATGGCCAGAAAATAACGACTTATCTTCCCTGAAGGAATGCCGTAATCCTCCAGAATTATTCTTTCCTTAAGACCGTATTTTTCGAAGAGGTGATTCTGTTTACTGTCCTCAATACTACACAAGTCCTCTACCAAAATGTTTACTCTATAACCACATTTTATGGCGGTGATAATTTGTGCAGTTATAAAGGTTTCCGAAAGTTGAGGGTACTTCCAAATTTTGAAAAGAATACTTTGTTGATCTGGTTTCATAAAACTTAAACCAATCTTTTTAATATTTTCCTCAATCTATTTTTAGATCTATAATATCTACTTGAATAATCGCTCCTTGCTTCAAAAAATTCTGGTCGAGTAGATAGAATATCTGGTCTCTCCTTCTCAAAAAATCTGAACAAATTATCCTTCGCTCTTTTATAATATTTTTTTGCTTGACTTGAGTTTGAATTCCTTATATGTTCTTCAATCAAGTTCCAGCTTTTTAAAACACTTTGAATCTTCTTTTCCGAGTTTAAATCACTTAATTTCCCTGGACTAGAATAGCGATAATATACTCTTGAACCAGATGTAAATATTATTTTCTTAGAGTTTAAAATTACACGGGTGAAAAATTCCGCATCATCATTATTATTGAGGTCTTCATTCCATAGTCCTGCTTTTTCCATTAAAGGACGAGGAGTCAGGTAAACATTTACAGGAAAATATTCGTTGTAGAGCCCAAAAGTACTTAACAGACCAGCTCCTTTCTTAAAATTCCGGTAAGAATGATAGCTAAATTTAAAGCGGCTTTTTAAATCCTTATCATCTGTAAAACCACCCCATTGACCGGTAAATAAAGTTAAATGATCATTCCTGGTATATAGCTTAACCTGTTCTGCCAACTTTCTTTTATCCAGTAGGTCATCGTCATCTAAAAATTGGATAAGTTCCCCCTGAGCTTTTGAAAATCCATAATTACGGCAAGCACTTGCTCCCTGATTACAATGATTGGGACGGTTGAAAAATTTTATGCGTGAATCCTTTAGACAAATATCTTCTGCCTGGTCTATCACCTCTCTGGAAGAACCATCGTCAATTACCAGACATTCCCAATGCTTATATTCCTGCTCCAATACAGATCCTAGGGTGGCTGCCAGAAGTGATGGTCTGTTGTAAGTTGGAATAATAATAGAAACCAAAGGATTCATATTAAAACCTTATCTTTTGATGTATGTTATTTCCTTTACCTATTATTCTGTAACTAATTATAGAAAGAAAAGCATAAAATTTAATTGAAAAGGTCATGCGGTTCTCAGGAATGATAAATTTTACAAAAGCATTAAATACATAGGGACTTCTAGAACGGATCAATTTTTTAAAGCTATTCAAGAGATATTTTTTTAAGAAATTATCAGCTTGTACCCCATACTTCAGATTTTTATTTCTGTATATTTTTAACCTCGCTAAAAAATAGTGCCAGCTTCGCTCTTTTTCATTTTCCTGATAAGTAATACTTTGGTTATGTTTTCTAATAAAATCTAAACTTTCTTCTAAACTATGGTAATTTGGATACTGTGCTAAAACCCTTGAATGGAATTCCCATTCTTGTGCTGCCCTGAGATCTTCATCAAAGAGATATTTCAGATTTTCTAAGGTTTTTTTTCTCCATAATACAGAAGGTGTCATCCATCCAATATTCATTTCTAAATAATCCTGAAAAGGTGTGGCTGAATTCTGCCTCATAAATCTGAGTCCTTCAATATTTTTACGAGAATTTTTGAACGTAACCGCTTTACATACACAAAATGGAAAATCACTTTCAGAAAGTGCTACTTTTTGCACCTCAAGTTTTTTTGGATGCATTAAATCGTCATCATCAAACCAATTGACATATTCTCCCTTACATCTTTCGAATCCATAATTCCTGCAGGCATTTGCACCTTTTTTTCGATTTTTAGGCCGTTTATAATAGATAATTCTGGAATCTAAATTTTGATAGAATTCCATAAGCTCTCCCGTATTATCGGTAGAGCCATCATCAATTACCAAACACTCCCAATCCGTATAAGTTTGAGAAATTATAGAATCTAATGTTTCCCCAAGCAAATGGGCACGATTAAAGGTTGGAATAATAATAGAAATTAATGGCTGCACTTAAACTGCTTTGCGGTAATTCTTCAATATTTGCTTTTTAAGCCTGTAATAAAGTACATTTAAGTTATACTCAATGCCAAATGAAAGTTTCTTTACCGGAACACTTTTTAACCGGGAGGAAAAGACCAGATCACCTTTAAACCTATTAGCCATGTTTTTACTATGTGTCACCTGTAGCCATGCATCCTTAAGGTCAACAGGGTAGATCATAAATTCACTATCCCACTTGTCATGTTCAGTGCAAAAAACTGTTTTAAGTTCCTTTTCTCTATTTTCTAACAGGCTAACAAACTGGTTAAGCGGGTAGTAGGAAGATGCTAATCGATTATTATTACGAAGATCAAGAAACAGACCACGAGGGAAATGCAAAACTTTATTATGTATTGGAATATTTACAGATTTCTGAAGCTCAAACATAAAATCTTTGTTCAATGCATCATCATTATCAAGTCTTGTGGTAAGTACAAACTTTGAGTCTTTTGACACTCGTTCCTCTATTAATCCTGAAAGCCTTATTTGAAATTCTGTGTAACCATTAACCCTAAGGGGTTCAATAAAAGGATAACTCTTAATTTCCTCAGTTAACCTCTGGATTTCACTTCCGGAATTTTCTTCAAAAAAAATAAGCCATGTAAATTTTTTTGTAGTCTGCCCCAGTACAGAGGGTAGGCAAAAATTTTTAAAAAGTTCGATCCGATTGGTTAACCATTTTTCGTTCAAAACTTCCTCTGAGTTTTTATCTTTTCTCCAGTCTTCTTTTTTTAAGTTGAATCTGGTAATCAAAAAGTGATCTAAGTTCTTCATTAACTATTTTGAACTGCTTTTTGTATAAGGCCGTCTAATACTGAAATATGACGACCTATAGTATAATTCTCAATTATATTTTGTTTTCCTTTTTCTCCAAGTTCTCTAGCTATGGATCGATCCCTTAAAACCCTTTTCAAATTTTCCGCCATACTCTTCACATCATGCTCCTCTACCAGTAAACCGGTTTCCCCGTGTATAATTATATCAGGAATTCCTGCATGTTTCGTTGCAATTACTGGCAGGCCTGCTGCACTTGCTTCCAGGATTGATACCGGGGTACCTTCAGTGTCACCATTTTCAGCTGTTACAGAATGTTGTACAAAAGCTAATGATTCATCCAGGTATTTTTGGAATTGGCCGGGGTTAATTATTCCGGGAAGCTCCACATGATCTTTAAGACCATAAAAATCTCTAAGATTTTTACATGTATTCCACAACTCCCCATCCCCGGCAATAATCAGTTTCGCCTCCTTAAACTCCTTTACAACCTCCAGAAAAGAAAGAATTAAATAGTAAGGTGCCTTTTTATCTACAAACCTACCAACCGCAATGAATTGAGGTTTTGAGAACTTTGGGCTAATCTTTAGAAAATCAGAATGCGGGCCATATACATTGTATTTCAGTTTACTTCTTGGACATCCCAAATCCAATAGGTCTTTTTCCATTTTTCTGGAAACACAAATGATATATTCGGCATATTCAAATACACTTCTATAATTCTCGTAAATGTCCAACTGATCTTTGCGGGCTGCATCAAAACCATGAAAGTGAACGATTAAAGGGATTTTTAGCTCTTTACACACTGGCACCATCATTTCACCAGTCCCTCCATATTCGGCAAAAACAAGTTCAATCTTATTCTTTTTAAAAGAAGTAATTAATGCCTGTTCTTCCAAAGAGAATTGGTTTAGCCTGTAATGCCCCTTAACAATATCAAGAATTCGCTTCTTTCGTGAATTAATAACTAACCCTCCTTCTAATTTCGTAGGCACTTCCCCTGAATAATAATGAAAGATATTACCTTTCAAATAGTTTGTATGAGCCTTAATAAAAGTTTCAGAATAAGCATTACGGGAAGGAGATACTAGGGCAATATTCATTCTCTTATTCCTTTTTTAAATAATTTAAAATAGAGTTTTAAAAGCTCCTTAGAATTGATATATTTTGAACATATAATGAACTGTTTTAAGTTTAAAAAATAATACTTCGGTTGAATTTCTATAAAAACAGAAGCCTTCTTTAATTTCAGATTAAGAAAATCTATTTTATCTTTCGACATTAATTTTCCTTTTGACATAAGGTCTTTCTCTAAATGATCAATACACCCCAGGTATTTATCCAGTTTTTTTAAAGACCTTTTTTTGAAAATATCAAATGTTGAATTATCCTTACCAATATTCCACTGAGAAGTTATGTCATCAATCGAAAAAAAGGAATGATCTTTTAATAATCTGATCCATAAATGTTGATCTTCCCAATATGAAAATTGAGAAGGAAAAAATTCTCTTTCAAATAACCTTTTTGAAATACAAATTCCATTCATATATAAGGCCTTTCCTTGAATCAATTTCTCAACCACCTCTTTATTGTTCAACCCTCTAAACCAGTTTTCCTTTTTATTTTCTCCCTTTATATTCTTAATGATCTGAGTATGGAACATTCCTTCGGGAAATTCACGCAATTGAATATTTTTATACAGTACTGATAAATGGTTAGAATAAAAAACATCATCGCTATCAAGAAAGCAAATATATTCTCCTTGAGCATTTTGAATTCCAAAATTTCTGGCTATACTTCTTTCTTCATTTTGCTTGTAAAAATATTTGATCCTTGGATCTTTAAACTGAGAAACTATATGGTTAGTATTATCAGTTGAACCATCGTCTATTATTAAAAGTTCCCAATTTTCATATTCCTGATTAATTACACTTAAAATGGCCTTTTTTAGATAATTCCCCCGATTGTAGGTAGGAATGATGACAGAAAACAAAACCTCATTATTCATTCGCTATAGCTAATTTCACAAGGGTTTATTTTTCAAACTTTACTTAGGCTATTTAAAAATTTCCTTCGGAAAAAATGACCTTTACCAGTTGCTTTTTTCGTCCCCTTATAAAGGGTATACCAGAATGACATCATGTAGTGTTTGTCAAGGAAAAAGCGATTACTCACCTGAAGGTCTTGGTTAAAAGAAAATAGATGTTCCATGAAATAAAAACTTCTGGAATAATATTTATCATAAAAATATTGCGCCATCAATGTGTCGCCTTTTTTATCATAAAAAACTTTTAGCCAATAATAAGTAGTTAATTGATTCACCAATTTTTTTATCTCACTTTGGGAACTCCACATACCGGAACCGTGATGCCTGTAACAAGCTTTTCCTAAGTCTGAAATAAAATATCCCTTCCCAAAATTCCCCAACATGCTTAATAAAAAAACATCACCGTTAAGTACTTTAAAAAATTCTTCTGGAAAATCTTTTATTACATTTCGAAAACACAGAGTTAATGGTAAAATATAAGGACCTTCTTTCAATCTCCTATTGTTCAAAACACCCCTGAGAGATGGATTGACATAACAGTCTTGAATAGTTTCATTGTTATTAATGATTTTCGCTTCATGAAAATTTAAAACGAGATCTTCATTGTTTTCTAAACAATCAACCTGTTTCTGAAGTTTTAGGGGATCGACCCAGTAATCATCACCTTCGCAAAATGCGATAAACTTTCCTCGGGCAGAGGACATATTATATATAAAGTTAAACCTCCCTGTGGGTCTTCCATTTATATATATATTATTCTGCCGATGATGAAGAAAAAGTCTTATCTTATCAGGATACCTTTCTGCATATTCCACACAGATATCTCGGGTTCCATCGGTACTATCATCTTCTCCAACTAGAATTTCAAAAGGGAAATTGGTTTTTTGTTTTAAAACTCCTTCCAGACAATCTTTTATGTAACTGACATGCTGGTAGGTCTGGACACAAATACTTACTAGAGGCTCGGACGGAACTGAATTAGAATACTCATGAGGCTTAAGCTTTTGATACTTTTTTTTGAAATCCTGGAAGTCCATTTATCCTTTTTATTCATTCATTTTGAAAAATTTGGCGGGATTCCCATACCATATTTCTTTATCCCCTATATTAGATCTAATTTGTGAACATGCACCGATTATACTTTCCTTCCCTATAGAAAAACCAGGCATCAGGGTAACATTCGCACCTATTAAGGCACCATCTCCAATTGATCCTACCTCTTTAATACTTCCTTTCTCCAAATTCGGAGTATCCGTTAAGACAAAACTATATTTAACTACAACATTTTTACCAATTTTAGCATTAGCAGAAATGGTGCACCTACTTCCAAAACTTGTATTATCACCTATTATTACATTTTCCCGAATTTCACAATAAGCGGTAAATTTACAGTTAGCTCCAATTCTCGCACCTTTTCTTATAATACAAAAAGGGCCGATTATTGTATTATCTCCTATTACAGAATTTTCTTCTATAATAGCCATAGGATGGATTTCAACATTTTTTCCTATTTGAACATCCGGAGAAATTGATAAGAAATTTTTCATTTACTTTCTTTTATAACTTGGAACTCCAGTTAAGTTATTCTTAGAAGTTGTCTCTTTTGCAGGTACCCCAATTAAGAGTGAATTTTCTTTGGAAGTATTTTTAACTACTACTGCTCCTGCACCAACTACAGTAAAAGGATGAACCTCAACCTTTGGTCTGAATGTGACGGAAGAGCCCACAAAACAAAAGTCATTTATTTTCGAATTTCCGCCTGTTACCACATTATTAGCAAAATGCACACTCTTACCTATTTGAGTACCATGACCTATTCTAGCTCCTGGGGCAATAATTGTATTTTCTCCTATGGTGGTCTTTTCATTAAGAGAGCCTCTTACTATTGTGGAATTTGCACCTAAAAAACAATTGTCTTTAACTATCACTCCCCCCAATTGAGGTTGCTTGATCTTTACCCCATCTCCACCCATTGCCCAGGCCGTACCTGTGGCACCAACTGTACAATGTGGTTCAATAATAACATTTTGCCCTATGCAAGAGTTATCGGTAATCACAGAATGACTTTTTATAATTGTATTATTCCCAATAACACAATTACCTAGGACTGCATAAGAATCTATTTGGACATTCTTTCCGATTATTGCATTCTTATGTATAACAGCAGTTTTACAAACTTCACCTGTGGATTTCTCTCCAAAATAATAATCCGTAATCATATAATATACTACTTGCGGATTTTCATTAATAACGAGCATCGCATTATCCTTACTAATCTCAAAATTTGTTGATGATAAAATAAGAGATTTTTTAATTTTAGAATTTAAATTATTTCCAATTACAAAATAAAAACCATTTGACTCTGGGTAAAACAAGGAACAGATTTTATAATTAGATTGTAAATTTCCTTTTATAGAAAACGCAATTCCTTTACAATTCAGAAAGTCCTCGATTTGATTGTAAGATATTTGCAATGTAGCCTGTTTAAGGAATATTATTTAAGTTTAATTAAGTATCGAACAAATTCTTTTTAAATCTCTCTTACCCAAATTATGGTATAAGGGTAAACATATGATTCTTTTGGAAATGGAATTTGCTACAGGCACTTCTTGACTCTTGAGGTAATTTAAACTACTTAAACTTGGATAAAAATAGCGTCGTGGATGGATTCCAGATTTATCGAGTTTTTCCTTAATGTTAACTAGTTGTTTTTCACTCTCAAAAATTAGTGGATAGTAACTATAATTCCAACTAGTTTCTTCCCTTAACTTTATAATTTTTGGTCCAGAAGTGGAGAGCAGCTCATTATAAAGTTCTACTGCTTTCCTTCGGCCGTCAATAATCTCTTCCAGGTACGGAAAAACAGCCAGTCCCATGGCTGCCTGCAATTCACTCATCTTAGCATTTATTCCCAAACCGTAAAAATCCTCCTGTCCCTTATGTCCAAAGTTATGATGATAGAACAATTTGTGATGAAGATCTATATCTCTTGTAAATATCGCTCCACCTTCCCCCGTATGGAAAAGTTTCGTAGCGTGAAAACTACAGGTACTGATGTCGCCATATTCAAAGATCGAACGTCCTTTATATTTTACTCCAAAACAGTGAGCAGCATCATAGATTACCTTTAATTTATGCTTTTTAGCAACCATCTCTATTTTTTCCACATCGCAAGGATTACCAAAAACATGAGTGGCAAGGATAGCGGAGGTTTTAGGGGTGATTGCAGCTTCAATTTTTCCTTCATCTATCGTCAGGTAATCAGGATGAATATCCACAAAAACCGGCGTACAATTCTCCCAAACTATACTGCTGGTGGTAGCAACATATGAAAAAGGAGTGGTAATTATCTCTCCTTTTAATCCAAGAGCTTTAATGGCTATCTGTAATGGCAGGGTACCATTAGTGGTTGCGATCATATTTGGCACTTCCAAGTAAGCTTTTAACTTTTCTTCCAGTTCCTTAACCAGCATTCCCCGATTAGTAATCCATCCTTGGTCCCACGCCCTTTTAAGGATAGTCTGATATTCCTTCTGTGGAGGTAAAAAGGATTTAGTAACCGGAATCATCTAATAATTTGTTTTTCGATATTCTGGTTTCTATTTTTTCAAATTGAGATTTAAGCAAGAAAGGCTCCCAAATCTCATCCTGATGGATAACCTGGAATGACAGAGCCGAATTAACCCGTAATTTTGGTTCCTTATTATCCAAGGATCGTAATGCCACACTAATTGAGTAAACTCCCTTAGATAACTGAATGTTTTTATGAGTGACCATAAACTCCATCTGATTTTCTTTAAAAGATATCCCATCGTCACCATTATTTTTTTCTAATATAGCCACCGGTCTTTGTTCCTTATCAGAAATGATAACAAATATTTCAGGTACCTCCTTGATACTATTATGATTAAAATTTAAATATAGTTTCAAATCTTCCCCCCATTTTAAACTGTTAGAGTCATTTGGACTAACCAAATTAATTTGTTCTAGTCTAAATTGACCATCTGAAAAAACCTCATCCATTTCGTTATTTGCAAAATGACCATAATATTTATCAATAGCTCCTGCCACATCTTCTCCCTGAAAAACAGCTTTGCCTCGCTCCATTAAAATTATTTTACTACAAAGTCTTGAGATCATAGGCATACTGTGAGAAACAAAAATGACAGCCGTATTGGGAAGAATATTATCTATGGTCTTAAAACATTTAAGGACAAAGCCCAAGTCTCCTACAGCCAATACCTCATCAATAATTAACACATCAGGTTGCATCTGAGCAGCTACGGCAAATCCCAAACGAACTTTCATTCCACTACTATAATTCTTTACCGGCATGTCAATAAATTCCCGGATCTCAGCAAAATCAATTATCTCCTCTACCTTATCATCAATTTCCTTACGAGTAAATCCCAAAATGGCTCCATTGTTATAAATATTTTCCCTCCCTGTCAAAACCGGGTTGAAACCCGCCCCTAATTCAATAAGAGCACCTACTTTACCTTTGATAGTCACTTTCCCTGCATCAGGTTTGATCAAACCATTCAGAATTTTTAAAAGAGAAGATTTTCCAGCGCCATTATGTCCAATCAATCCAAAACATTCGCCTCGCCTAACCTCAAAATTGATATCCTTAAGTGCCCAGAATTCCTTGTCTCGCAACAATCGCTCATTTTTATTGCCTGATAAATTAGAGAATAGATCTTTTACTCCATACCAAAGACTAGTCCTAAGATCCTTGCAGAATTTTTTAGATAATCCCTCTACTTTTACCAAAACTTCATTTTCCATACTAGGCGCTCCTTTCAACAATAATTGGTATTGAGACCCGGTAAGACAATAGGGCGAAAATAAAAAGGGGTAAGCTAAGCCCTAACACTATAAAATAATAGGTGAGATATTCAGGAGTTGTTCCTGTAATAAGGTCTCGGCTTGTTAAAATAACTGGAGTAAGAGGATTCCACTCCATAATGGTTTTCATCACTCCACTTTTGGGAATTGCATAAACTACCGGTGTAACATACATCAAGAAACTAAATCCCATACCAACGATCTTTCCAACATCATTATACAACATACTTAGAGGAGTTAGAATTAAGCCTATGGTTGTACCAAACAACAATGCTCCCAGAATGGCAAAAGGCAATAATAATAGACTCCAGTGAAAACCTATCCCAAATATGAATACAAATATTAATAACAATAGAACTTTAAAGGAGGAGTTGAACAAAAGCTTATAAATACCTGAAATAATCAAAGCCTCCTTGGGAAAATTTATTTTACTCATTATTCCCCTGGCTGAATTTGTACTGGTAGTAGGTGAATTAATGGCTTCTCTTATAATAGACCAAAGTAAGGTTCCGGAGAAGGCATAAACCGGATAAGGCACACCTGTATCTGTAACTTTCACAGTTCCTGATAAATTTAGGAAAATCCAAACAGCTGCTGTAGCCAAAGGTGTAATAAAAGCCCAGATAATCCCTAGGTATGATTGACGATATTGAGCCTTGATATCCCGTTCAGCCAATTGTCGTGATAAAAAGCGTGACTTCCAGATATCATTCAAACTTTCAGTAAGCATAGCTCTAAAACTGCTATTGTTTTCTTTTTGATATATTTTGGTTTCCAAAGCCATGCTACTCTATGAATTCTTTAAACTTATTCATGAACATTTAAAGATCAAGATAAACTGGTCCCATTTTTTTGTTACGGGATCTGCTTAATTTTACCTGAGGATAAATCTTTTTTAATGTATTTAATTTCTTTTTATACAACCCGGCCTCATAAAAATTAAGCTTTACAACAGATTTAAAAATATCCCATTTGAATTGTCTGATAAGTTTTTCAAGATCCGGAAGGGTATCCATATTTATATTGGAATATTTCAATTTTTGAGACAATTCATATTTATCAATATCAAACTTTTTAATTGGCTTGATATCATTATCTCTATCATTTCGATCATGTTTTAAAAAGCTATTACGCAAAACTCCGGCTTTATATCCATGAAATTCTAAGCGATGGCAATAATTATTATCTTCTCCATAATGAAAGAATAGTGGATCAAACCCTCCAACATTCTCGAGAGCGGCTTTAGAAATCAACCATCCTGCTGCATTAATAAAGGATATTTCATATAGTAAGGTGTTACTAAAACCTAATATTAGATCAGAAAAGATATGTGGTTTTGAATTATTGTTAAGATAACCTGAAAAGCTTTTATCAAGCCTATTTCCGTGGCCATCTAAATGAATCGGACTAATTACACCATAATTAGAATTCTTTTTTTGAGCTATTACAAGCATTTCGATTGTTTCTGGAAACAAATAAGCATCTTGGTTTAGCAAGAACACATGGTTTGCTCCGAGTTTTAGAGCATGAGAGATTCCTATATTATTTGCTTTACCAAACCCCAGATTCTCCTCTTGTTCCAACAAAATGACCTTAGGATAATTAGCTTTAATAAATTCAGGAGTACCATCATTTGAATTATTATCAATTAAAATTACCTGATACGGATAAGTTGAATCCAGGCATTTTCGTAACCACTTTAAACCATTAAAGCTTACTACAATTATATAAACTTCACTGTTCACTTGTTCCGACCAAAATGTGTTGAAAAGTCACCCAATCTTTATTTATCATTTTGATAAGCTTATATTTCAAATTAAATGTTGAGTTTAAAGAATCTCGCGCTCTTAATTTCCTTTCATACTTTACGACTTTAATACCACAATTCCTCATTAAACCACAAATATCTTTCTTCGTAAACCACCTCAAATGTGTCTTGTCAAAAATTCCTCTCGAATTTAATGGCCAGGTGCCCTTAATATAAACTTGAATAAATAATTCGATGTGGCTAATATTTGGAACTGAGATTACAACCTTACCATCCGGCTTTAAAAGTTTACATATATCTTTAAAAACATGCTCCGGGTACACTAAATGCTCTAAAATATCTCCAAATAAAATATAATCAAACAATGGGGATTCGTCAACAACTTTTTGACGGAAGGATAGCTCATTTAAATCTCCATGGAAAACTTTATTTATTTTATGAGATGCCTCATATACCATACCCTCTCCAAATTCAATTCCATAAACCTCTTTAGCCAACCGATTTCGTAATAAATAAGCACCATTTTCTCCAGTAGCACAGCCTACATCTAATATAACATTGTCCTTATTTTTAATATACTTTAGTAAATCACCTCGAAGTCCAGTATAAGAAGCATTAAAAGATTGCATATAATTAAGCAATTTAATTATTTGGGAGTTTGTATTTTATTAATTGTCCTCTGGCAAAGGAATTATTCAAAAAAGATGGCAGGCTCCGTTCTTTTTGAAGCGACCAGCGTTTATAATTATTCCGTCTTTCCCCCCAGGCAAAAACCCTGCTGAATCTTTCCAAAGATCCAACAGTAATTATCCTTGTCTTTTTAAAGAACTCCTCTCCCGCCTTACGAAAATGAGTACTACTCAGACTCCTTTCAGGATGGGGGTCATTAGCCTTCCATTCCAAGAAGGCCGTTTTATTAAATTTTGAAGGCCTCCCTCCTATCGGGATATGCCATCTTATTTCATCAAGAAGTTTTGAATTCACGGCGGGCTCAAAAAAACGGGCTTCCCCTTCAGGCTTCAGCAGTCGTGCCGTTTCTTTCAAAAAACTCCGTTCCACCGGCAGGGTCAGGTGATGCAAAAAAGCCTTTCCCACCACATAATCAAAACTGTGAGAAGGCAGTTCATTTTCGAGGAAGTCCCCTTCCACAAAGACGATGGGCTTTTGAAAATGGAAATTTTCATTCAGCCTTCTTATAATTTCCCCGCTTGAAGAAGCGATGTCATTTGCATATACCTCTGCTCCTAAAGCTGCCATCACGGCTGCATTTATGCAATTACCGCAGCCCATCTCCAGCACCTTCTTCCCTTTAAGCTTCTCCCGGAAATTTCCCTGGTATAAAGCGAACCAACTCGTTTCTGTAGAGGTGGCCGAATCCAGAAATTCATCAAGGTGGTTTATCCAGTAAAGGATGTTCTTAATGTCATAGTTGGCATAAAGCTTCTCGTAATGTTCCTTATTTTTTTCCTGGTTGTCCATTATATCTTAATAGCTGTTAGCCTTTAGCTATTGACCATTGGCAAAATTCAGGTACGGCTTCGCCACGGTCACTCCCATAAAGTAACCCGCCAGTTGCCAATTCTTTCAAAGCTTTAAAACGGGCAGGCCGCTTTAAGATCTTTTTTAATTTGTTCCAGCTTTTCCTTCTTTGGCAGAGATGGATAAGCGAATATTATTTTATACAGATCTTCTACTGATAATTTTCCTTTTAAAAACTCGGGTTCATAGGTTTTCATATCTACTGATTCAAGATAATCTGCAAATTTCACCCCGTCTCCAAAAAGCTTATCTGAAAATTCCACCCAAACCGAAGGTATACCATACGCATGAGATACTATAAGTCCGTGCAGGGAGGAGGAGATCGTGTTTTCACATTCCAGGATCTGCCGGGTTACCTCTTCCACATCAAGTGTCAGCAGATCTATTACTGTAATATCAAGATTTTCTTCATAATCTACTACTGCTTTTTTATAATCGTGGTAATGAGGAATAATTCCCAAATTGTATTTTTTATCAACTTGAGGTTTGTAAAATATAGGCAGTAAAAGAGCAGGATCTCCATAGACCTCCGGACACAAAAGCCCTTGTTCTAACAAATAATTGCGAGTTTGGGGTCCACGTACGGCATGAAAATCAGCCGGGGCAATTTTCCTCGTGCGATCAATAATTCCACTCCCCCACACTATACTGTTTTTGGTAGCATGATGAAGAATGCTCCCAGCTGACACAAAATGGGATTTATCCCATTTATACCAGGGCTGTTTTTTGGGATGAACAAATTTTACTGGCCGTTGGGAAATTTTTTCCGCCAGGTACTTTGAGAGCAAGTCGCCATAGTTCTCTTTATCTCTAAAGATAAACCTGATCTCGCTCCACCAGAATAGCGGAAGTGGTTTATTTTCCATTAATTTATGAAGCTGGTCCTGAGCCATTTTTTCCTTTCCCCTTAATTTCCTTGTTTAATGGATAACAGGCCTTAATTAACCTTTTCTTAAGTTACAATAGTAACCTCTTTTTGCAACTACTGCAAGAATTAGAGACAGAAAAAGAGCACAACCAGGGGAAACATTTTCCCTATCTTTGGATTCCAAATGAACCCAAAAAAGATCTTCATCCTTTTACCTGACGGAGTTGGCCTGCGAAACTTTGCCTTCACTTCGTTTGTGGAAATAGGAAAACAAAAAGGTTCGGAGATTATCTTCTGGAACAACACCCCTTTTGATCTGGAAGAGTTGGGATATTCGGAAATTAAGCTTCGGGGAAAACCCAGGGCAAAGACTGATCTATTAAAGCGGGCAAAAATAAATGCTGAACTCGATCATTTTTCAGAAAAGTTCAACGAACCCATTTACCAGACCTATAAATTCCCTTCCTCGAATAAAGGAATCAAAAAAACACTTAAGAACGGAATTGTCAGCGTCTATCAGGAAAAATATAAGGGCGAGAAAGGCCTTGAAAAATTGAGAAAGGAGTTAAAAAATTCCGAGAAAAAAGGGGAATTCTATAAGCACTGTAGAGATGTTCTGGAAAAAGAAAAACCCGATTATGTTTTTTGCACCAACCAACGTCCGGTGACTGCCATAGCTCCGCTAACTGCGGCCCAGGACCTGGGAATTCCAACCGGTACCTTCATTTTCTCCTGGGATAACTTACCCAAAGCGACCATGGTAGTAGAAACCGACCAATACTTTGTGTGGAGCGAACACATGAAAAATGAATTATTGCAGTACTACCCCTTTATTCCTTCGGAAAACATTTTAATAACCGGGAGCCCCCAGTTTGAACCCCATTTTGATGAGAGTTTAAGGAAATCAAGGGAGGAATTCTGCCGGCAAAATGATCTGGATCCCGACAAGAAATATCTTTGTTTCAGCGGCGATGATATCACTACCTGTCCCGATGATCAGCATTATTTAAACGACATCGCCGAAGCTGTTCAAAAGTTGAACCATGAAGGATATAACCTGGGAATTATTTTCAGACGAAGTCCGGTGGATCTTTCAGATCGCTATGATCATGTGCTGGAAAAATATTCAGAAACCATCACTCCGCTTGCTCCCATATGGAAAAAAGCAGGACAAAACTGGAATGCCATATTACCAACCAAAGAGGATCTGGAATTACAAATTAACACCATTTTACACTCAGAGGCCGTGATAAACCTGGCCTCTTCCATGGTATTTGACTTTGCTATTTTTGGCAAACCCTGCCTGTATCTCAATTATGAGGTGGAAAACACAGAGGATAAGAAATGGAGCCCTCAAAAGGTATATAATTTCATTCATTTCAGGTCAATGCCTTCCAAAGATGCGGTAATCTGGTTGGAATCAAAGGATGAAATTAAGCTCAAGATAGTTTATTCTCTTCAGGGGGCTATCACTAACGTTAAATGTGCACAGGAATGGCTAGATAAAATAAATTCTAAAGGAGAAATGAGGCCTTCAGAAAAAATAGTTGAAGATTTAATAAAAATTCTCGAATGGAAATAAACAAGGTTAATTCAGATTCTAGTCTGTCTTTTATTTCAAAAGCTTCTTCTATTGTTTTCATTTTAACCTTGTCCCTATTTACCTTCTTTTTATTCACCAATAATTTTTTTGATCCTCATTTTGCAGGTGATGAAAGTAAGTACCTATCAGATCTTACAAATGCTAATAAATATGGACTCGGTAAGGCAATTTTAGATGGGGCATCCATTACCTATCTAACTATCTCCTATTACCTTAATAAACTTATACAAGAACCTCTTTATGCTCTGAAAATAACCAGTATTCTTTCCGGAACTTTGATGTTTCTTTCGCTGTACTTCTATAATTCAAAATATTTAAAAATAAGAGGAGTGTTAAAGAAAACTCTGTTCTTATGGATTTTCTATCTTTTTGTAATTCAAACCACGTTTTTTGCAGGAGTTAATGACATCTTGTTAGACCTTTTTGGAACTTTATTCTTAATTGTCATTTCCTTACCTGTAAAGCAGAAAAATACGTTTAGAAATGCAATTCTTCTGGGTTTTTTAATAGCCCTAATTTTAGGTACAAGAAAAATGGCCTTGACATATATATTGACCTTTTGGGTAATCTTTATTGCTTTTTCCATTACTATAAAAAACAATAGAATCTTTAATGCGAAAATTGGGCTGATTATCTTACTATCATTTATAGCATTTTTTACACTACTTAATTTTTACCCGCTTTTACATCAAAAGAAGTTCTCCTTTGATGACAAAGTTCTAAAGGGTACAGTAAATTGGGCTCAATGGGATTACCATAATGCCCTATTAATTGACCGAGGAGTTCAGGAAAGATTTCAACACACAAACATTCCAGAAACTCAAAAATTTATTCTTGAAAATGGGGATAATTCACTTCCTTCAACTTTTCTTGAAATGATCTATTTTGATCCTGCTTTAACCTTCAAAGAATTTTTCATAGATCTTTTTACTAGTTTAAAATACATTTTTAGACAGACTGGTTTTTTAGCTCTCCTTTTTCTTTTTATTTTAACAAGTCATGTCCATAGAATATTTAAAACCAAAACAGTATTAAGTAGTGACTTCATCTATATATTCAGTGCAACTTATTTACTACTTATAAGCTTTATTGTTATTACTAATATTCAAGGAAGGTGGTTCATGTTTTTTTTACCCATGCTAATATTGTCAGTTGGAAAAGACCTTAGTCAATTAAAACCTCAAAAGCAGCAGCTTGTTATTATCTTAAATAATGTATTATTAAGTATTATGTGTTTTCCTTATTTATTAAATAAGTTAGCGTTTTACTTTTAGCTAATTATGCATATAGGATTCCTCACGTCCGAATACCCTCACCCCCGCACCGGCCCGGCCGCGGGCATAGGCACCAGCATCAAAAATATGGCAGAGGCCCTAGAGGAAAAAGGAATCCAGATCTCTGTTTTTGTCTACGGGCAAAAAGAGAATGCCATCTTCACGGAAGGCGGCATAAAGTTCCACCTCATCCAACATCAAAAATTCAGGTTCTTCGGCTGGTACCTGCACCGCAAGTTCCTTCAAAATTACCTCAACAAATATATAGCGGTCGACGGGATCGATACCATTGAAGCGCCTGACTGGACAGGGATTACGGCCTTTATGAGCCTGAGATGCCCTTTAGTGATCCGCATGAATGGCAGCGATACTTATTTCTGTCACCTGGAAAAACGCCCACAAAAAAAGAAGAATTTCTGGTTCGAGAAAATGGCGCTGCAAGGAGCAGAACATCTGCTGTCGGTAAGTCATTTCACTGCCCGGGAATCAGCCAGGCTGTTTAATTTTAAAAGAAAGATAAGGGTCATCCCGAATTCCATAGATACAAATAGCTTTCAGCCTTTGGAGGGGAAAACAATTCCGCGGTCTGTGCTTTACTTCGGAAGCATAATCAGAAAGAAGGGCGTGCTCGAACTGTCAGAGATCTTCAACTTAGTGGCCGCCAGGAATCCGGAAGCCCACCTTCTCCTGGTCGGGAAAGACGTGGTGGACCGAAAAACAGGAAGATCTACAAAAGAACTTATGCAGGAAAAGTTTTCTCAGGAGGCTGCCAAAAGAGTGTTATGGATTGAAAATCTGCCTTATGATCAAATTCAGGAGGAAATTGCAAAAGCGGAAGTAGTGGTACTCCCCTCTTTTGCAGAGGCACTGCCCATGATCTGGATCGAAGCCATGGCCATGGAAAAAGCCCTGGTAACTTCAGATATCGGCTGGGCAAAAGAAGTCATGGTCGATGGTAAAACAGGCTTTACGGTATATCCAAAAGACCATAAAGCTTACTCGGAAAAAATCCTTTTGCTCCTTGAGGACGCTGAACTGTCGGAAAAAATGGGAAAAGCTGCGAGGAAAAGAGTGCTGGAAAAATTTTCCACGGATGTAGTTGTGGAGCAGAATATCAAGTTTTACGAAGGAGTTGTAAAGAGTGGGAAGAGGACTGAGAAGAAGAATTAGTTATAAGTTCTCAGTTGTCAGATCTCGGTTGTGGGGATGGATTAGTTTGTGGTTTATGGTTTGTGGTCAAAAAGTGAATTAAGGTCCTCTACACAAATTTTCCCGCTATTAATTGGCCTACGAAAATTTGATGTCAAATTTCAAGTGAACCCCGATAGCTATCGGGAGTCAAATTTTAGGCTGTTTGAGCGGAACGGCCATTGTTATTACCCAAAATTTCCATCCGCGAGTCCCTAAAATCTAGGTGCCGAACAAAAAATTTAGTCAAATTTCCGTAAGCCTAGAGTTTTTTGGTTCTTTTTTGGGCGATGCAAATAAGAACAAACTCTTCTTGGGAAGGATCTATCGTAGCTAAATTTGCATATGTTCGTGACTAATCTTACACAGATTGCTTCGGCTTTGCCCTGCCTACGGCAAGTAAACTCGCAAGGACGCCTTCGCAATGTGGACTGTCATTGCGGGCCTGTGGAAAGCAGGCGTGGCCTTCCCTACCGGAAGGCAGAATCTGCCGTAGTTTACTCTACACATGATCGTGCCTAACCTACAACAGATGGCTTCGGTCCTTCCTCCCTCGCAATGACGTTCCACAACGACATTTTTAGTACTTTAGCCTAACCGATAACCAAGAACTCACAACTGAGAACCATATATGTCCAAAAGAAAAATCTGCGTGGTTGTCACTGCCCGACCTTCATACAGTCGGATCAAAACGGCTTTAACCGCTATTCAAGATCATCCTGACCTGGAACTGCAACTGGTGATCGCGGGATCGGCACTACTGGACCGATATGGAAATGCGGTTGACTTTATCGAAAGGGACGGTTTTCCTATCGCTGCCAAAGTATTTATGGTCCTGGAAGGAGAAAACCCCACTACCATGGCCAAGACCACCGGCCTGGGTGTAATGGAACTCACCAACGTTTTTTACAATCTGAGACCGGATGCCGTGCTGACCATAGCCGACAGATTTGAAACCATCGCCACTTCGATCGCCGCGGCATACCAGAACATCCCGCTGGTTCATGTCCAGGGAGGAGAAGTGACCGGCAGTATTGATGAAAAAGTAAGGCACTCCAATACTAAACTGGCCGATCTGCACCTGGTGAGTTCTGAAGATGCCCGGGAACGGGTGATAAAATTGGGGGAAGACCCTGAAAAAGTTATAAATACCGGCTGCCCTTCGATCGACCTGGCGAAAGATATAATTCACGATCCTCAACTTGACTTCGATCCGATAGAAAAGTACGGCGGGGTCGGCGAAAACCTGAACTGGAAGAACGGATATATTGTCGTTATGCAACACCCGGTCACCACCGAATATAAAGAGTCAAAAAAACATATTACAGAAACCCTCAAAGCCGTCAAAGCCCTGAACTATCCAACTTTCTGGTTTTGGCCAAACGTGGATGCGGGATCTGATGGGACGTCGAATGGAATCCGAACCTTCCGGGAACTTGAGAAGCCTCAGAATATCCACTTTTTCAAGAACATGAATCCCATTGACTTTTTAAAATTGCTGAAAAATTCCAAAGCTTTGGTCGGGAATTCCAGCGCCGGATTAAGAGAATGCGCGTACTTGGGAATTCCGGTAATTAACATCGGAAACCGCCAGCACAGAAGATGCCGTGCGGAAAATGTGACAGACGTGGATTATAACGAACAGGAGATCCTTGAGGCCACGAAGGAAGCCATTGAAAAGGAACATTCCGGTTCTTCAGAGATCTACGGAGATGGGAATTCAGGAGAGAGAATAGCGGAGATCCTGGCAACGGTGGAGTTGACGTTCAGTAAAACAATTACGTATTAGTGGAGAGAGGAAAGTGGAAAATAATCAGATGAATCCGGGATGGAAGGATTTGGCTGAAGAGTGGGAGTAACTTTCTCTTTATTGTGAGGTGCGGTATGTACTGAAAACGTCATTGCGAACCTGTCTGCCGATAGGTAGACGGAGCGAAGCAATCTGTTGAGGTTTACTAACGCACATGTTCAGAGTTAGCCGTAACAGATTGCCGCGCCGGCCTTTGGCCGTCTCGCAATGACGGTTCGCATTGGAGATCACCTTTTCCTTGTTCGCTCTGTTCCCGGCTTTTAATTTTTTCTCGTATTGTATGGCATCCCTGATATCTTCAAAAGCCCGCTAATAGACGAGTTGATCACAATTGTAACGGGAGGTGAAGGCTTTATAGAATTTCGTCTTATGCTGCTTTATCCTTTTCCTAAGGTCTGATGTCACTCCCACGTACAGCACAGTGTCGTTTTTATCGGTTAGGATGTAGGCATGAGAAGTACGCATACTTCAATTTAGGAAAATAGTGGCAGATTGCCACGGGCGCAAAAGCGCCCTCACAATGACGTTCACGAAGAGCATTTTTACTACTTTAGCTTGAACAGAAAACCTTTTTCATGCTCATCGTCTCCAACTACCATTACATCCGCGAGGACTTCACAGCAAAGCATCCCAGTATTTTTGGACTCACGCCGCGGCAGTTCAGAGAGCAGTTGGAGGAACTGGCAAAGCACGGCAGTTTTATTTCCCCGGAAGAACTTATTCAGCACAAAGAAAAGCCTTTCAAAAAGGACCTGATCCTCATTACTTTTGATGACGGGCTCAAAGAGCAGTATGAGCTGGCAAAACCCATCCTCGATAAAATGGGAATTCCGGCGGTTTTTTTTATAAACACTTCCAACTTCAAAGAACAGAACGTATCACTAGTGCATAAGATCCATTTACTGCGCTCACGGCTTTCTTCGGAAGACATCCTGCAGGAACTAAAAATAATCCAATCCTTGCCACTTTCAGAAAAGGACAGGCAAGAGGCCATCTCCCATTACAATTATGATGAAGAGCAAACCGCGCTCCTGAAATTTCTGCTGAACTTTAAAATGTCCCTGACGGAACAGGAAAAATTCATCTCTCCCCTTTTTGATGAAATGTTTGAAGAAAAGAAAGTGGCTTCGGAATTATATTTCGAGAAGAACATGCTTCAGGAATTAAATGATCTAAATATGCTGGGATCACATTCCCACCGGCATTTGCCTCTGGGGCAGCTTTCCGCAGAGATCCTTCAGAAGGAATTAAAAGATACACAGGATTTTTTCCGGAATAACTTCGGAAAAATGACAAAAACAATTAGTTACCCATATGGTTCTTATGAAGCAAGCCGGGGCATTTCCGAAGAAGTGGAAAAGGCGGGCTTTAAACTCGGATTCACCATGGAAAGGGCCGCTAGTAAAAGTCTGACGGAAGATTCCCTCCTGCTTTCCCGTTTTGACTGCAATGACCTGCCGCTGGGTAAAAATGATCTTTTTGAAGGACAACATATATTTACGAATCCGCGTTTGCGAAAATGGCACAACCATGAAAGTAGTTTTATTGACAAGCGATAGCCTGAGACATAGATATATTGCGGCCTCCATAGCGAACGAATTGGAGCTCGCATCGATCATTACTGAAAACAAGTCACCAAAAATTCAGGACACCTCTGCATATGGAAAAAAAGATGCCGAATTCCTGGCTGCCCATTTTAAGGCCCGGGCTGAAAGCGAGCAAAAGTTCTTTGGTGAATTCCGGGAATTTTCAAGGGAGATTCCGCTAATAAATGTGCCTCACGGCCAAATAAATAGTGACGAAGTCTTCCAGATCATTACCGATACCGACTCTGACCTGATCGTACTTTTTGGAACTTCCATAATAAAAGATCCCTTGTTAAGGCATTTTAAGGACCGGATCATCAACCTACACCTGGGACTTTCGCCTTACTACAAAGGTTCGGCCACCAATTTATACCCTTATCTTTTTGACGAACCCGAATGCATTGGAGCTACCATTCACCTGGCAACGGAAAATGTGGATGAGGGAGCTGTTTTATATCAGCTTCGGCCTGAAATAAGCGAAACCGATGACATGCATGAGATAGGGAATAAAGTGATCGATAAAGCAGGAAGGGTACTGCCGACTGTTCTGCGGAAATATTTTGAAGAACAGATCAAGCCTCAGCTGCAGTCGGGTGAAGGAAAGATATGTCGGAATAAAGATTTGACTCCCGAAACGTTGCAGAAAATCTACGGAAACTTTGAGCAGGAGATGATCGGGAGATACCTGGAAAAGAAGGAGAAGAGGGATAAGAAAAAACCAATTGTGCAGTAAAATTAGTTTGTTTGTGATTTGTGCTTTGAAGTTTTCCAATTGTCTTTCAAAATCAACGGAAGCCGACGGAAAAGCCGATGTAAAAGCCAATGCGGAACGTCATTGCGAGCGAGGCTGAAAGACGAGCGTGGCAATCTGTTGTGGTTTACTCTGCACATGATTGTGACGATCAACGACAGATTGCTTCAGTCGCGAATGCTCCTTCGCAATGACATTTCCAAACATACTATTGCGACCAGCTTTTTTACTACTTTAGCCTTGATAAGCAGAACAAAAACGGAAAACAGAGAACTGTAAACAGAAAATCGACAAATGAAAATTCTCGGACTCATCCCTGCCCGCGGGGGCAGTAAAGGCATTCCCGGCAAGAACATAAAACTGCTAAAAGGGAAACCCCTACTGCAGTACACGATCGAAGCGGCAGAAAGAGCAAATCTGCTCTCAACAATCGTTTTGAGCTCTGATGATGAGGAGATAATTATTTGTGCTAAAAAATTAGGATTAGAAGCCCCTTTTCAAAGGCCTGAAGAGTTAGCGGGTAACAGCAGCAGCAGTCTGGAAGTGATACAACATGCTATAAAATTTTTCTCAAAAGAAGCTGAAAAATTCGATGCGGTTTGTCTGCTGCAACCTACCAGCCCTTTTCGAAGGGAGAGGTTGATTGACGAGGCCATAGAAAAATTCATTGGGGGAGAATTCGATTCGCTGATCTCAGTAAGGGAAGTCCCTGCGGAATTCAATCCGCATTGGGTATTTAAAGAGAAAAATGGCAGCCTAAAGATTGCCACAGGAGAAAAAGAGATCATCAGCCGGCGACAGGAGCTGCCAAAGGCTTATTACCGGGATGGTGCCATCTACCTGACCAGAGCAGAAGTTCTCATGAAGCAGAATTCACTATATGGGAAGAAGGTCGGTTATATTGACACTACCGGAGATCCCTACGTAAATATTGACACACCTGAGGATTGGGAGAAAGCGGAGCGGCTTTTGTCAATGATCAGGGAAAAATAAATAATTATCAGATTTTTCCGCAGACTGTTTAGAGTTTACTATTGGTTTGTTGTTTTTAGTTTATTATCTGTTGTTTTGAATTTTCTGAATTTGTTTTTGGGCTTCCCGGCCGGCCGGCCGGCGGCTTTAGGGTGAGGGGCAAAACCAAAAAACGGTTGTGTGTTTTTCTTTTTGTTATCTCAAATACAACACTAAATTGGAATTTTGTGCTTGTTTATTGGTGCTTTTCATAGCTTTGAAAACATTATACAATATTCATTATACAATATACAATTAAGGAATGTGCGGAATAGCAGGTATTATCGGTTCTAATCTATCTGAAGCACAACTTCAAAAAATGCTTTGGGCACAGAAACATCGTGGTCCCGATCATACCGGCACCTACGTTGATCCAGGTTATGCAGCTCTCGGTCATAACAGGCTTTCCATTATAGATCTTTCCCCTCAGGCAAATGAACCTTTTGTAGATAATTCCGGCAGATACTACCTCAGCTTTAACGGGGAGATCTACAACTACAGAGAACTAAAGGAAGAGTTGAAAAGCTTTTACGATTTTAAAACTGCCTCAGACACGGAAGTGTTGCTGGCAGGCTACATGAAATGGGGAAAAGATTGCCTGCACAGGTTCAACGGGATGTTTGCCTTTGCCATTTGGGATTCACAGGAAAAGAAACTTTTTGCCGCCCGCGATCGCTTTGGCGTGAAGCCTTTTTATTATTCACAAACTAATGAAATTCTGTTTTTCAGCAGCGAAATAAAGACTCTCCAAAATGTTATTTTTGACACTTCTCCTAACCTGCAGGTTTGGGCCAATTATTTCAGTTTCGGCTCCTACGGAATGCCCCATCAAACTATTTACAAAAATATTCAGCAGCTGCCCGGTGGACATTACCTGGAATACTCGGATGGCAAATTAAAAATTGAGCAGTGGTATGATTTTGTCAGCAGGGTCAAAGATGTTAAAACCTTAAACTCTTTTGAGAATACCAAAGCAGAATACCTGGAGCTTCTAAAGGACAGCGTACAACTTCGATTCCGTGCCGATGTCCCGGTAGCCTTTAACATCAGCGGCGGAGTAGATAGCTCCCTGCTTCTCGCCCTGGTGAATATATTTGAAGATAAGCAACTAATAAATGCTTATACATTTTATACGGGAGATGAGCGATACGATGAACTGCCATGGGTGGAGCAGATGATCGCCACCACCCGAAACCCTTTGCAAAAAGTGCTTTTTTCAGCTTCAGAAGTGGAGGAAACTGCGCGACATATCAGCAGCTTACAGGATGAACCATTTGGCGGAATTCCCACCCTCGCCTACTCCGCTATTTTTAAACGAGCTCAGGCTGACGGAGTAAAGGTCTTACTGGATGGGCAGGGAATGGATGAACAATGGGCAGGATACGATTATTATCAAAACTCGGGCAGTACTATCCAGGGAACAGGAGGAAGGTCTCCTTTCCGCCCGAACGTCTTACACATGGATCTAAAGACCCTCGCAGAAAAACCGGAATATCCCAAATCCTTTAATAATGACTTACAAAATCTGCAGTACCGCGATCTATTTTACACTAAAATTCCGCGGGCCCTACGATTCAACGACAGGATTTCAATGACCTACAGCACAGAACTCCGCGAACCATTTCTGGACTACCGCCTGGTAGAATTTGCCTTCGCACAGCCGGAAGTATATAAGATCAACAACGGCCAGGGAAAACATCTCCTCCGGGAATTATTATCTGAGATGGCACCAAAGAAATTATCCTACGCTCCCAAACGCCCTCTCCAGACTCCGCAACGGGAATGGCTGGGACATGAATTGCAAAATTTTGTGGAAGAGCAGCTTCAGCAGCTTAAAAATTCTACTGTTTCAGAGTGGTTTAATCATAATGAAATTGAGAAGGAGTGGGATAAGTATTTGGCGGGGGATAATGGGAGTAGTTTTCATGTTTGGCAGTGGGTGAATGCTTCGCTGTTGCTCAGCTAGAGGGAAGTGAAGAGAGGAAAGAGGATAGTCTGTGAAAACACTTTCTTAGTAAATAGGGGAAAGTGGTGAGAGGATAGTCTTTAAAATAACTTATTTCTTTTTAGACTTCAGGTATCGTTGCAAGCTACTTATCATCTTTAAAATTTCAAGCAGCATGAGTCTGGCCTTTTTATTTTCTTCCTCTCGAATATACTTTCTCCTAAAAGCAACTGTGGAACAAGTCACACATTCCCTAACAGAATCAGCGGCTGCTTGAAGATATCTGTGGAATTGAGCATCTGTATCTCCAGAACCTTCGGAGGTATTCAGCGCAATAGATACAGCTGAACGGTTAAACTGGGAAGTTAGTCCGTAAAGCTCTTCCCTGGGAAACTCAGCAGTCAAGGAATAGGTGTAATCAATAAAATCCAGAGCTTTTTGATATACTTTAAGATCTTCAAAATTAAACTTCACTTCTTCCATTGGATCTTTATTTGGTTTGAACTTTCGCTTTCCTCTATTGCGAGCCACGTGAGAAAAGCTCCTTAAGGTACAGACTTTCCACTCTCCTCTCCCCTCTCTCCACTATTGCAGCAAAGCGAGAACTATTCGAAGTTGCGAAGAACCTCCCTCCACTTCTTCTTCCAACGCTTTTTCAAAGTATTATCTTCCTGTCCGTATCCTTTTCCGTATTGGCCGTAACCATAGCCATAACCGTAACCATAGCCGTAGCCATAGCCGTAGCCATATTTGGCCCGGTGAATAAAGTGGTTCAACACAAACGAGATATTTTTAACTTCGCCCTTGTTGTATTTTTCATTAATTACCTCCAGCATGCCCCGTTTTGTGTAATCCTGGCGGATTAGATATAAAGTAGCATCGGCATATTTGATGAGGTTAAGCGCATCGGCAACTACCCCGACCGGCGGGGTATCCATGATGATATAATCGTAGCGTTCTTTCAATTTATTCATCAGGGTTTCCATCTGCTCATTCATAAGCAATTCGGAAGGGTTCGGCGGAATAGGCCCTGCCGTTATCACGTCCAGGTGTGGCACCATACTGGGCTGAATAATATTTTCAAGAGACTCCTGACCAATTAAATAGTTGACTACTCCCACGTCGTTGTTGATCTTGAAATCATCAAAGATCTTCGGCTTTCGCAAGTCAGCACCCAGTAGCACGGTTTTCTTCTCGCTCAGGGCAAAAACCGTTGCCAGGTTCATGGCACAGAAGGTTTTCCCTTCCCCTGAAACAGACGAAGTAATAAGTACTGTTTTTGAGCCGGTAACACCTTGTTTTTTATACATAAACTGCAGACTGGATCGCAGTCCCCTAAACCCTTCAGCAATAGCGGATTTAGGTTTATTAAAAACTGCAAGATTGGTATCCATTCTGCTTTTCCCGATCATCCCCAGAATAGGAATTGGTGAAAGCCTCGTCACCTCCTGTGCGTTATGCACGTTTGTATTCAGGAACACCAGCAGGAAGACGAATGTAAGAGGAATCATTCCACCTACCATTAGCGCCATTACATAATTGAGCTGTGTGTTGGGTCCTATCTGTCCCCCACCGGTATCTTTGGCGGTATCGATCACCATCACATCACTTACGTTCGCCGCTTTAATGAGTCCGGCTTCACTGCGCTTTTCCAGAAACATATTGTAAGTGCGCTCACTTATAGAGTACTTACGTTGAATCTTAAGCAGATCCTGCTCTTCCTGTGGCAGTTTCCTTATCTCCCCTTCGGCCAGGGCAATATCGCGATTGATTTCCCTAAGCTCCCTTCTTAGCAGGTCCTGGGAGGAAGCCATATTCTCCAGTAAAACATCTTTTACTGCATTGATCTGCCGATCTATGTCATTAAAAACAGGAGAATTTTCCTGTAAGGAATACTCATATTTCCGCCGCTCTTCCGCCAAAGTAAGAATCCTTCCCACGCCACTAACAATACTTCCTTCAGCGATCCCGGCTACAGATGGCGCAGGCACATCGGAATAATCACTCCGTGTTTGCAGGTAATCCTGAAGGGTTTCGTAATAGGCCAGCTGCCGGGCGATATTTTCCTTGCGCACATCTAATGCTGTCAGCTTTGAATTCAACTGACTGCTTTCCGCAGAAATATCGAGAATGGAATTGGTGTTTCTGAAATTGTTCAATTCATCTTCCACCACCTTAAGCTCCATTGCTTTTACGTTAAGGGAACTGTCAATAAACCTGATTGTCTTGGTCGCAAAAAGGTTTTTTCGCTCCAGCATATTTTGGCTTAGCACTCTTACTGTGCCGTTGAGATAGTCAACTATTTCGGCTTTATTATCTCCTGTAAGAGAAAGATTTAATACAGAAGCCCCTTGTGACTGGGGACTTACAGAAACCCCTTTCCACCGTCCCACCGTTCCATCAAAGTGCTTAAAATGTACATAAAAGGGTTTATCTATTACGGGTGAAGTTTTTGTGGGAATGAGAGTTCCGCTGAAAAAAGGTAGATTTATTGGCTCGTTCAATCTGTATTCCCTCTCAAACAACCCATCTTCAACCACTACAGAAGAATATTCTTTTGTTCGGTAATTAAATACGGAAGTACTGCCTCCGGAAAAATTTGTGCTCAGGGTAAAGGTCTCAGGGTCCTTAAATCTGATGGTAAAGGTTTTTCCCTGAGCCTGAAAAGCTGCAGTATCAGCCACTACTTTAAAGGGTGTAAATCCGTAGGCATTCACCCGTTGATATTTCCCGTCCTGCTGATATCCAATATAATATTGAAGCCGCTCTACTACCTCTTCATTATGTGAGCGAGAGCGTAGAATAGTCATAGCAGTGTTAACCTTGTCGGAGGTACCGCCCCAGTTAAAGGTAAGACTGGTATTACTGGTAAAGAAAGGGTTCTGGTCGTCTTTAATGGAAATAGAATTTCCAAGTCTGTATACAGGAAGCTTTCTTACATTGTTATAATATGCTACCCCAACGCTTATAGCTATGGAAATCAAAATAAGCTGCCAGTAACTGAAAACCTTTAGTACAAAACCCTTAAAATCAAAGGTGGAGCCTACATCGCTAATGTGATCATCTTCATGTGCCATACGTCATCGTGTAAATATTAAAACACTACTAACAACTAATGCCAGAACGGAAGTTACGGTCCTGAAAACTTCCAGCCCAGTGGTACCAAGCCCAATCGTCTTTTGTGGTAGAGGATTTACTATGATGAGGTCGTTGGGTTGAATATAGTAATAGGGTGACCTCATAGCATCAATGGTTGTAAGATCTATATGGTGCCGCTTCTCCCCTCCCGGGTATTGCCTTACGATCACCACATCTGTCCTGTCCCCAAATTCTGAAATATCTCCTGCATTTGCAATAGCCTCCATGATCGTCACCTGCTCTTTATAGATCACCTGACTTCCGGATCCTATTTCTCCAATGGTAGTATATCTTATTCCTGCCAGCTTTACCGTAACAAAAATATTTGCCTGCTCTTTAAAATAATTCTCCAAAAGCGCTTTCTCAATTTTTTCTCTAACCTCATCAACTGTATATCCTAGCACATTTACCTCTCCCAAAGTCGGAACTCTTATGTTTCCATGAGCATCAACAAGAAATCCGTCATAGTAAAGTCTTTCTTCACCTGTAGCATTAGGATTCTCATCTCCAATAGGATTGAACATTCCCACTGCATCCTGATCGATCGCCTTAACCCGAATACTTAAGAGGTCATTTACCTGTATTATATAAGGCTTCTGGATCCTTTCTACTGTAATAATACTATCTGTTGTTGCCTCTGTTTCCTGAAGGTATTTCAACCTCTTTGTAGGCACACAAGAGGAAACGAACATTAACAAACTAACAATTGCAACTAAATGCCTGACACTCATTATGGATAAATAGGTATAGACAAATATAGGTTTTGAATGTTAATAATAAAATAATTGAAGCACTAGTTTGTTAAATGAAGTTAGTGGAAATACGATTTTAGAAGTACGGAGGGCGAAGTATGATTTTGTAGATGTCCAATGGGTATAAATTAATGAGAAGAGAGTCAGAGGAATAAAAGCCATTGGTCTTTAGCTATTGGCGGGGTTGGGTTTAAATTGCGAAATGTTATGTCCCCCGAACCACGTTTTTTTAGCGAAGGAGTATAACATCAGATGGTGGACTGGATTTTAATCACTGAGCACCTACCACAATAAAAAGTCTTGACTCTTGATTCTTGGCTCTTGTTTCTCTGAAAAACTGCCAACTTAGTACTGTGCACTGCTTACTTTAGTAACAGGCTCTCCTCCTTCTCTCGTTAAGACCGGGACCCCCTATTTTAAAAATAAGACTGACAATCACCTGATTTAGCCTAGAATCATTAAAAGCACCACGGTTAGCCCCACCCTGGTTTCCACCAAAAAGTTTGTTATCGAAGTCCAAACTCTGGACCTCTGGATCTGACAAAGAATGCTCATATCTTACATCCAGGCCGAAACGGCCAATTTCAACTTTCGCACCTACTTGAGCATTTATTGGGGTATTTTGAAAAACTATAAGAGCATTAGATTCATCTCCTTCAATCCGTGCATCAAGAACATTTGAATATACGGGTCCAGCATACAGATCGAGAGGACCCCAAATATTATATCCCACCATCATTGGAATAGTAAAAGTCTGCACCGAATATTCAGTATTTTCTTCTCTTTTAGGGATCTCAAATTCCTGGATTAAAGAATTATAAACCACCTCGGGACGAATGAAGAATTTGCCAAAGTTTACCTGCCCAAAAACCCCACCATGGAACCCAATTGCTCCCACACCTTCCGCAATCCCATCCCAATAGTTGAGAGTAGAGTCAAATCCTTCCACTTCTCCACCCATAGAATAATTGATTCCTCCTTTGAGTCCGTATTCGAAAGTAGTTTGAGAAAAAGCGGTAGAAGTAGCCGCAAAAATAAAAAGCAGGCCTAGCAGATAATTTTTCATAAGATTTGGAATATACTTCAAATTGGTATACAAATAAAAAGGATTTTTTTATATACGTCCAATAAATTGTCCAATTATAACGCAGGATTTAGAAAATAAGTATGTAAAGCGGGTTGCGAGTTATGTGTTGTGGGTTTTTTCTGTTGCAGGTAGGAGGAAAATGTTTGGTTCCAGTTGCACGATTTCAAGCTTGCGATTTTTTGAAGATCTCTCGTCATCAGGATTACCACCCCAACCTCCGGAAATGAGCCAAAGGCCAACAGCCAAAAGCCAACCCCTCTTTATCTTCAAATTTTCAAATTTTCAAATCTTCAAATCAAGTTTGGAATTTGGTGCTTGTAAATTGAAATTTCTCCCTTTAATTGTTATTGCTAATTGATCATTGAAATACCTACTTTTGCCAAAAATATCTGCGTGAATTATCTATCTGTTGAAAATGTAGCTAAAGCTTATGGCGAGCGGGAGCTTTTCTCGGGAATCTCCTTTGGGATCAACGAGGGGGACAAAGTCGGTTTTGTAGCCAAGAATGGAACAGGAAAAACTTCCCTGTTAAACATCCTTTCGGGGGCTGATATCCCTGATGCCGGAAAGGTAGTTTATCGCAAAGATATCACCACTGCTTTTCTTCCGCAGGAACCCAATTTGGATCCGAAGTTAACCGTAGAGCAAACTATTTTCGCTTCAGATAATGAGATCCTCAAGGTGATCGAACGTTATGAAAAGGCTCTTGAAAATCCTGAAGATGCCGATGTTTATCAAAAGGCTTTTGAACAGATGGATTCGCATCAGGCATGGGATTTTGAGACTACCTATAAACAGATCCTCTTTAAGCTGAAGCTGGAAGATCTGCACGCGATGGTCGGCAGCCTTAGCGGCGGACAAAAAAAACGTCTGGCGCTGGCTTCGATGATCCTAAATAAACCGGACCTAATCATTATGGATGAGCCTACCAACCACCTGGACCTGGATATGATCGAGTGGCTGGAGGAATTCTTCCGAAAGGAAAACTTCACCATCTTCATGGTGACTCACGACAGGTATTTCCTGGAGCGGGTGTGTAATGAGATCGTGGAACTGGAGGATGGAAACCTCTACACCTATAAAGGAAACTACTCCTACTACCTTAGCAAAAAGGATGAACGCGTTGCATTAGAGCAGACAAATACAGATAAGGCAAAACAGCTTTTTAAAAAGGAACTGGATTGGATGCGCCGGCAGCCGAAAGCCCGTACCACCAAATCCAAATCCCGGATTGATGATTTTTATGAGATAAAAGATCGTGCCTCAAAACGTCGCAATGACCATCAGGTACAGCTCGAGATCAATATGGAGCGGCTGGGAAACAAGATCGTGGAGTTCCATAATGTCTCAAAAAGCTTTGGAGATCTGCAGCTGCTGGACAAATTTAATTATAACTTTCAGCCGGGAGATCGTATTGGGATCATCGGAAAAAACGGTACCGGAAAATCCACTTTTCTGAACATCCTCACCGGCGGACTTCAACCTGACTCCGGAAAGATAACTATTGGAGAAACTATAAAGTTTGGATACTACACTCAGCGCGGAATTGAGGTCAAGGAAGGTCAGAAGGTGATCGACGTGATAAGGGAATTTGGAGATTATATCCCGCTGAAAAAGGGCCGGCAGATCTCTGCTCAGCAGCTGCTCGAGCGTTTCCTTTTTGACCGTAAGAAGCAGTATGATTATGTAGATAAGCTGAGTGGAGGGGAAAAGAAACGGCTTTACCTGTGTACGGTGCTTATTCAGAATCCGAATTTTCTAATTCTGGATGAACCTACCAACGATCTGGACATCGTAACCCTGAACGTGCTGGAAAATTTCCTGCTCGATTTCCCTGGTTGTCTGGTGGTGGTTTCCCACGACAGGTACTTTATGGATAAGATCGTGGATCACCTGTTCGTTTTCAAAGGCAATGCAGAGATCGAAGATTTCCCAGGAAATTATACCGACTACCGCGAGTACGAAGCGAGCCCCGAGAGCAAACCTGAAGAAAAGCCGGAAGCAGTTTCTGATAAAAAGTCCTGGAAAAAAGAAAGCAACACCGGCACCGGACTCACCTATAACGAGCAGAAGGAATACAACAAGCTCGAAAAGGAGATCCACAACCTGGAAAAGAAAAAGGAAGAAGTGCAGCAAAAATTTCTTCAGGATCTAAGTCCGGAGGAAATTGAAAAAACATCAAAAGAATTGAGCAAGATCGAAGAGGAGATCGAGCAAAAGACCGAAAGGTGGTTTGAGTTGGGAGACAAAGCCCTTGGCTAATTCCAGGTTCAATGTTTAAAGTTCAAGGTTGTGGCAGACTTGGAATTTGGTACTCGTATTTTGGAATTTTAAAAATCTTCATGATTAAAATATGATTCATCTCATACCAGCATATTTTGATTTTTTATTACGCTCCACCAACCAACATGGAGTGCATTCGCCGTTTGTTTATAGTCTGGTGACCAAATGTTTTTATGATAAAAAAAAATATCCCTCCTACTCTATTCTGAAGCAATACCGTCAATCTTTACTGCAGGACAAAAGAAAAATTAAATTAAAAGACTTTGGCGCCGGCAGCAGGGTCTTCACATCAGACGAACGGGAGGTGTCAAAAATGGTAAAAAACGCCGGGATTTCTCCCAAACGCGCCCGACTTCTGAATCGGCTGGTAAGGTATTTAGAAGTGGATCATGCCCTGGAACTAGGCACCCACCTCGGACTGGGAACAGCAGCCATGGCGGCAGGAAATGAGGTGAAGATCACCACCATTGAAGGATGTCCGGAAACTGCTGCAATAGCAGGGGAAAAATTTAATGACTTCAGAATCAATAATATTCAGCTTATCGTTGGGAGATTTGAGGATGTCTTAGAGAACAGGGAAAATTCCAAATTCCAAATCCCAAATCCCAATTCTTCTCCAACAGCAAATCGATCGTCCTTTCCTCAACCTTTTAAAGACAGTCAACCGATAACCGACAACTCACAACTGACAACCGACAACTTACAACTCAAAACTCCGAATTCCCAACTCCCAACTCCTAACTACGATCTAGTTTACATCGACGGTAACCATCAAAAAGAAGCGACATTATCCTATTTTGAAAAGCTACTTCCAACTATTCACAACGACTCTGTCATAATCTTTGACGACATCCATTGGTCAAAAGGTATGGAAGAAGCATGGGAAGAGATAAAGGCACATCCGAAAGTGAGAGTTTCTATAGATACTTTTCATTGGGGATTGGTATTCTTTCGCAGAGAACAGGAGAAGGAGCACTTTGTAATTCGGGTTTGATTGAGTTATAGCGACATTCAGAGCGCAGCTTTTTGCAAAGCGAATAATCTTTCGTATTCATTAGAGATTCCTCCTGCCGTCGGAATGACATATATGTGCTTTTGGCCATGGCCTTTAGCTCTTCTCTATCATTCAGAACGAAGCTTTTGCGGAGGGAAGAATCTCTCGTTTTCACTAGAGATTCCTCCTGCCGTCGGAATGACATATATGAACTGTTGGCTGTTAGCCGTTGGCCATTAGCTTTCCTATTAGCTTTTTTTTTTACGTCTTTGCGAGAAGCCGACAAGGCGACGAAGCAATCTCCCTCTTTAGGATTTCTTTACATCCTTCTTTCCTTAAACAAAAGAATTGTATACCGCTCCGCTGGAGCTCCTGGTAGTCCCAAAATTCATCTATAAATATTTCGCTCCTCCGGAGCTAGGTTTAAGTCCCCTTTAGGGGATTTAGGGGTAAAAAGTATAAGTTCAGTTCTTTTCGTTCTGGCAAAGGAGCCGGAACGGCGACTGAAGCCTACCTATCGCCAGACAGGTACTCTCCCTCTTCAAGGATTGAGAAATTTCAAACCCATTAATACTCAGCTTTTCTTCCCCATCAGGAGATTTCCGCGGTTGGATTGTCTCCTCCCTCACCACCAATTTAATCCTGTTAATTGGTTAATGCTAATTGACAATTGAACAAATTGTAACAAACTCCCTTACCTTGCGTCTAACTTCTGAATTCAACAGTTATATGAGCAGCGTAATTAAGATTAGGCAAATTACCCGGGACTTTTACCTGGGACAGGAAGTAGTAAAGGTTTTAAAAGGGATTGACCTGGACATTGAAAAAGGAGAATATGTCGCTTTTATGGGACCATCAGGTTCCGGAAAATCGACACTTATGAACATCCTTGGCTGTCTGGATACCCCAACTTCCGGTCAATATATTCTCAATGGAAAGGACGTTAGCCAGATGAGCGATAATGAACTGGCAGAGATCAGGAACAAGGAGATCGGTTTTGTGTTTCAGACTTTCAACCTGCTGCCTCGCACCACTGCCCTGGAGAACGTCGCATTACCCATGATCTATGCCGGGGCCTCCAAATCTCAAAGAAAGGAACGTGCAGAAAAGGTGCTTGCCGATGTCGGGCTGGCAGACCGGATGGACCACAAGCCAAATCAGCTTTCCGGAGGGCAACGTCAAAGAGTGGCTGTGGGAAGAGCTCTGGTAAACAATCCTTCCATTATTCTTGCCGATGAGCCGACCGGAAATCTCGATTCCAAAACTTCCGTAGAGATCATGAACCTGTTTGACGAAATCCATGCTTCCGGAAATACTGTGATCCTCGTAACCCACGAAGAAGACATCGCCCGCCACGCCCATCGCATCATCCGCCTTCGCGACGGAATGGTTGAAAGTGATGAAAGGAAGGAAGTGCTGTCGCACAGTCCTCAGTAATCAGTGGTCAGTAATCAGTAATCAGTGGACAGAAAATTGTGAGTCTTCACTAAAATTTTCTCTTTTTTAGTTCGTCCGTTAATTTCTTACATTTTAACTCCGAACTCATAACTCTAAACTCCTAACTAATAGAAAATGTCTTTCCTCGACAGCGATACCCTTCTCTACATCATCCTTATCGTGGTCTTTTTAATCTTTTTTCTTTGGAATAGAAATCAGTCCAAAAAGAACCGGGAGAATAAGAAGAACAGGAGCTTCAGGAATCGCTACAACGAAAGAAAAAGAAAGAACAGACAATAATTTATCCTGTTTTTAACACAGTCTAACTTTCGGGTTTCCAGTTATTTTCGCTAAATTAACTTCATCTAATTCCTAGCACCATGATGGAGTTTTTGACAAATGAGATCTTTTTATACCTGGCACTTTTCTGTGTGGGTGTATCTTTTTTCTATTGGCTGCGAAGCATAAAAAGGAGAAAGAAAGAGCTGGAATGGCGTCGTTCTTTAAGTGATAAGATCCGCGGAAAATTTAGCAGAAAGCACAAGAACAGAACTCCTGAAGTTAATTTTGAGTGACATATTTTCTTGAGACCATTTGGCTTTCTACAAATACTTTTAAGAACATTCTGAAGAACACTTCCCAAAAATAACCTTTTTGGCACCCCTTGTTTTATACTTAAAACATCTCCACAAGATAAAACTCTACAACCTGAAATCTTTAAAGTTCACAACCTGCAGTCCTCAACTCGCTACAAGCCGATTTACCAAAGTTCATTTCTACAACACTTTCTGGAAAAAGTTTACTGTTTTGTGAGAACCCTTAAAACTTTGGCAAATCTGGCAACAGGCAACCAGCAACGGGCAACAGATTTGTCAAACCCGTAACTCGCAACGCCCAACCCGGATAACCTCCAACTTGAAACCTGCAACCTTTTCAGCTGTTAATCATTATTCAAAACGCCGGATTTTTCCTATTTTAGGCAGCTTTCTGAAAAGGAGATAAAAAAACAAGCAATGAAAATTTACACCAGGACCGGAGACAAAGGCACTACTGCCCTTTTTGGCGGCACCAGAGTCCCGAAACACCATATACGCATTGAAAGTTACGGCACAGTTGACGAGCTCAATTCCAATCTCGGTTTATTAAGAGACCAGAAAGTGGATGAGCACACGTACAACACGATCATCAGGATCCAGGACCGGCTTTTTACCATAGGCTCTACTTTAGCCACAGATCCCGAAAAAGCTGTTCTTAAAAGTGGTAAAAAACGGCTTGATATTCCGCAGATCTCCAAAGAGGACATTGAACTTTTAGAACAGGAAATGGACAAGATGAATGAAAGTCTGCCGCCAATGACTCACTTTGTGCTTCCCGGAGGGCATCAAGCGGTGTCAGTTTGTCACGTCGCACGCTGTGTATGCCGTCGCGCCGAGCGCTTGGCTACGGCCCTTTACGAAATTGAACCTTTTGAAGAACAGGTTTTGCAGTACCTCAACCGCCTAAGTGACTACCTTTTTGTGCTGGCACGAAAGTTGACTCATGACCTACAGGCAAAAGAAATCAAGTGGATCCCGCAAAAGGATTCCTGAAAAAATTTTGACTGCCATTCTACCTAAGACCTTTATTTTTAAGGGATTTATGTGTAAGAAAAACGTTCTTTAAATTAATGATAAAAACATGATTTTTTTCTTGACTATCTCGTCAAAAAAATTATTTTTGCAAAAATTTAAACCGATTAACCGATGTATTGGACATTAGAATTAGCATCCTATTTAAGTGATGCGCCATGGCCCGCCACAAAAGATGAGTTAATTGATTACGCCATCAGGACGGGTGCTCCCCTGGAGGTTGTTGAAAACCTGCAGGCAATTGAGGATGAAGGAGATTCCTATGATTCAATAGAGGAGATCTGGCCCGATTACCCTACAGATGAGGACTACCTCTGGAATGAAGATGAATATTAAACGCACACCACAATAACGCAGAAAAAAGTCTCAGATTTGAGGCTTTTTTTTTGCTTAACTTTGACATATTAAAATCCACAAAAACATATGAGTTTTTTAGATACCGTATTGAAAGTTTTTGTCGGCGACAAGTCTAAAAAAGACATCAAGGAAATTCAGCCTATTGTCAACAAGATCCTCGCTCTCGAAAAAGAATTTGAAGCTCTTTCTCTTGACGAGCTGAGAGCGAAGACCCTTTCTTTTAAGACCAGAATACAGGAGGCCATTAAGGAAGTGAATGAGCAGATGGAGACCTTGAATGCTGAAGCCGATGCCTTTGAAGACATTACCCGAAAAGAAGATATCTACGCCGAAATAGACGCTTTAAAAGAAAAGTCCTACGAAATTTCTGAAAGTGTTTTAAATGAGATCCTGCCGGAAGCATTTGCGACTGTTAAGGAAACAGCCAAGCGATTCAAAGAAAATACTGAACTAAAAGTAACGGCTTCGGCCTACGATCGTGAGCTATCTGCCGAAAAAGATTATGTGACTCTGGATGGCGATCACGCCATCTGGAAGAACTCCTGGGATGCTGCAGGAAAGCCTGTGACCTGGGATATGGTGCACTACGATGTACAGCTTATTGGTGGAGTTGCCATGCACCAGGGGAAAATTGCAGAGATGCAGACAGGGGAAGGTAAAACGCTTGTAGCGACGCTTCCTATGTATCTCAACGCTCTTACCGGAAATGGGGTCCACCTGGTTACAGTGAATGATTACCTGGCCAAACGTGACAGCGCATGGATGGCTCCATTGTTTCAGTTCCATGGATTAAGCGTGGATTGTATTGATTACCACAGACCGAACTCTGCGGCGCGTAGAAAGGCTTATAATGCCGATATTACCTACGGAACCAATAATGAATTCGGATTTGATTATCTGCGGGATAACATGTCGCATTCCCCCGATGATCTTGTGCAGCGTCCACATAACTACGCCATTGTGGATGAGGTGGATTCCGTGCTAATCGATGATGCAAGGACGCCTTTGATCATTTCGGGTCCTATTCCGAAGGGAGATGTACATGAATTTGATCAACTGAAACCTGCAATTGCCAATATTGTTGACGTACAGAGAAAATATCTTACCGGAGTTCTTGCTGAAGCTAAAAAACTTATAGCTGCCGGTAATACTGAAGAAGGCGGCTTGCAATTGCTGCGCGTTTACCGCGGACTTCCGAAGAATAAAGCTCTTATTAAATATTTGAGTGAAGAAGGGATCAAGACCTTACTTCAAAAGACCGAGAACAAGTACATGGCCGATAACAACCGGGAAATGCCTACGGTTGATGCCGAGTTGTATTTCGTGATCGAGGAAAAGAACAACCAGATCGATCTTACCGATAAAGGAATCGAATTTCTTTCAGGAAAAGATGATCCCGATTTCTTCGTGATGCCCGAAATCGGAATGGAGATCGCCAAGATCGAAAAAGAAGGTCTTTCCAAGGAAGAAGAAGCTGAAAAGAAAGAAGAGCTTTTCCGTGACTATAGCGTGAAGAGTGAGCGTATCCACACCATGCGTCAGCTATTGAAAGCTTATACGCTGTTCGAAAAAGACACCGAATATGTGGTGATGGATAACAAGGTGAAGATCGTTGATGAGCAAACGGGACGTATCATGGAAGGTCGTCGTTACAGCGACGGACTCCACCAGGCGATTGAGGCTAAGGAAAATGTGAAGATCGAAGATGCTACCCAAACCTTTGCTACGGTAACGCTTCAGAATTACTTCAGGATGTACAGCAAACTTTCGGGTATGACAGGTACTGCTGTGACCGAAGCCGGAGAATTCTGGGAGATCTATAAACTTGATGTGGTAGAGATTCCGACGAATCGCCCGATTGCCAGAAAAGATAAAGAAGACCTGGTCTACAAGACCAAGCGTGAGAAATACAATGCCGTCATTGAGCATGTGACCGAACTTTCCAGAGCCGGAAGGCCGGTGCTTATCGGTACAACTTCCGTAGAGATTTCAGAGTTGCTCAGTCGTATGCTTAAGCTGCGGAATGTACCTCACAACGTTCTCAACGCAAAGCTGCACAAGAAAGAGGCCGATATTGTTGCCGAAGCAGGTAACAGTGGCGTGGTGACGATTGCCACCAACATGGCCGGTCGTGGTACAGATATCAAGCTTTCGAAGGAAGTTAAAGAAGCGGGCGGTCTTGCCATCGTAGGTACAGAGCGTCACGATTCACGACGTGTCGACAGGCAGCTTCGGGGACGTGCCGGTCGACAGGGAGATCCCGGAAGTTCGCAGTTCTACGTATCTCTTGAAGATAACCTGATGCGGCTTTTCGGTTCAGAAAAAATTGCGAAACTTATGGACCGCATGGGTCTGGAAGAGGGAGAGGTTATTCAACACTCCATGATCTCCAAATCCATTGAGCGGGCTCAGAAAAAAGTTGAGGAGAACAACTTCGGGGTTCGTAAGCGACTATTGGAATATGATGATGTAATGAACGCCCAACGGGAGGTGGTTTACAAGCGCCGTTATCATGCCCTATTTGGAGATCGTCTGCGCGTGGATATCGCCAACATGATCTATGATACTTCGGAAAGCATTGCCGAAACTAATAAAATGGCGAATGACTTCAAGAACTTTGAGTTCGAGTTGATCCGTTATTTCTCGATGAGCTCTCCTATTACTGAAGAGGAATTCGACAAAATGGATTTTCAGAAGATCGCACAGGTGATCTATAAAGCTGCTTATGAGCATTATCGTGCAAAAATGAAGAGCAATGCCGAAGCTGCCTATCCTGTGATCAAACAGGTTTGGGAAGATAAAGGCAATAGCTTTGAAAGGATCGCGGTACCGTTTACCGACGGAGTAAAGACTCTACAGGTGGTAACAAACCTGGAGAAAGCTTATGAAACTGAAGGAAAACAACTGATATCCGATTTCGAAAAGAACATCAGTTTGGCCATTATTGATGATGCCTGGAAGACGCACCTCAGAAAGATGGACGAATTAAAGCAGAGCGTTCAGCTGGCCGTACACGAGCAGAAAGATCCTTTATTGATCTACAAATTCGAGGCTTTTGAATTGTTCAAGGTGATGCTTGACCAGGTAAACAAGGATGTTATTTCCTTCCTTTTCAAAGGGGAACTTCCGGCACCAAATCCGGCACAGATCCGTGAGGCAAGGCAGACTAGGAAAAAAGAGAACATTGAAACTTCGAAAGAGGAGATCCCTAACATGGACGAAAGAGCTGCACAAAGCAGGGCCGCAGGGCAAACTCAGCAGCGTCGTCCTCAGGTAACCGAAACCATCACCAGGGAGCGTCCTAAGATCGGCCGTAATGATAAAGTGACGATCAAGAATGTAATGACCGGGGAGAATAAGAGCATGAAGTTCAAACAAGCCATTCCGTTACTTGACAAAGGTGATTGGGTGCTGGTTGATGAATAGTTTTTAGTGGTCGGTGATCAGTGGTCGGCGATCAGTGGTCAGTGGTCAGTGGTCAGTGGTCAGTGGTCAGTGGTCAGTAAAATGAAAAGGTCTGAAAGATAAAATTGTCTTTCAGACCTTTTATTTTTTGATGATGTATCTCGGCAGGACCTTATTAGAACCTGAAACAAGTTCAGGTTGACGTTCGGAATTCTCGTCATGCTGAATTCATTTCAGCATCCTTTTTTAGAAATCCCATCATGCTGAATTATTTATAGCATCTCTTCAATTAATCAGGTTAGAGTATATCTCAAAACAAGTTCAGGTTGATGAATCCCTACCCGCGTCATGCTGAATTCATTTCAGCATCCTTTTTAGAGGTCCCGTCATGCTGAATTAATTTCAGCATCTCTTCAATTAATCAGGTTAAAGTACATCTCAAAACAAGTCCAGGTTGATGAATCCCTACCCGCGTCATGCTGAATTTATTTCAGCATCTCAACACCTGAAACAAATTCAGTTTGAGGCAAGCCTGCGAATTCTTTTATTCTTCAGTTTATTTAACAGTTGCTTTTTTTCGTATTTTTAAAAAACTAACCTTCACGACATGAGCAAGTATCGCATTGAGATCAAATGGGCCATTATATTTTCTGTTGCTATGATCCTCTGGATGATAGGAGAGAAACTATTTGGGTTACATGATGAGTTCATAGCAGATCATGCGTTCTACAGCAGCTTTTTTGCAATAGTCGCAATTGGCATCTACCTCTTGGCACTTTATGACAGGAGGAAGAATTTCCATAATGGCTTTATGAGCTGGCAGGAAGGCTTTAAGTCGGGTGCTATTCTTACTTTGGGAATTGTAATTCTTTCCCCTTTTGTACAATTGCTCATCAGCGAGTTAGTAACCCCCGATTACTTCAGGAACATTACCGAATATTCCATAGAAGCCGGAGAAATGAGCCGGGAGGAGGCTGAAACTTATTTCAGCTCGAAAAATTACATCATCCAGAGCATGGTCTGGGCTGCAATAACAGGATTAATAACGGCAGCCATTACAGCACTGATCCTTCGGCGGAAGGTGCCGAACCCACATCAGGTAAAAGGCACTACTCCTTACAGGTAAATTTAAATAATACTCCTGTAGAAATCTTCCGAGGAAAAGTCATTTTTGACAGGATATTGTTTCAATTTCCAACCTTCAGGAACCTCTTTTCCCGCTATGACTTCAGAAATAAAGTGGATCAAAAATGGCTCTTTCAGGCACCTGTTTTAACAGGGCATTAGCAGGAAAAGTACCTACTTCTTCTTACCTTAAAGAGACTAACCTGTAAGATTAAAAAAATGGAAATTGAAGACAACCAAAAAAAGATTAAACTGGCCGAAGATCAGGGGAAAGCATATTCCGCAGCCCTGGATTATATGAAAGAAATCGATAACCACGCCGAGAAGGAGGTGGATGACTACATCATTAGCCTCGCTTCGGAAGAGGCTGAAGGCACTTACCAGCTCGAGGCCGGAAAACTGGAGTGGAAAACTCCCAAAGAAGGCTTTAATACACACCTGGAGGTGGTGGTAAGAGATAAAAAGGACAAAAGATTTATTCCGGGGCTAAAGATCCGCGGAAAGGTACTGGATGAAGACGGGAAGCAGATCATTGAAACAGATTTTCCACTTCTGTGGCATCCTTTCCTGCTTCACTACGGGGCTTTCTTTAAAATTCCGAAGGAAGGGAAATACAGGGTCCAACTGGAGATCCCCGCTCCCGAATTCCACAGGCATGACGAGATTAAAGGCAAGCGGTACGAAAAAGATGTGAATGTGGAGATCGAGATCGAGATGGAAACCGGGAGAGAACCTCACGGTCCCGAATAAAAATCTGCCAATTCTAACCAAATGAAGGAAACTCAACTTCATTCCCGCGAAAAGATCTTCTTTTTCAACAAAGAATATATTTCTGAGTTCGTTTACGGTGGCATTGACGGCGCTATAACTACTTTCGCCGTTGTTGCGGGAGCCGAAGGTGCCAGCCTGGGAATTGAGGTGGTAATCATTTTGGGACTTGCCAATCTTATTGCCGACGGCTTTTCCATGAGCGTCGGCAATTTTTTTTCCACTAAAGCAGAAAGAGATACATTTGAAAGGCATAAGCAGGTTGAATACTGGGAAATTGAAAATCTGCGGGAAAAGGAGATCCAGGAAATAAGAGATATCTACTCTGCTAAAGGCTTTCAGGGCGAACTACTGGAACAGGTTGTAGCCGTGATTACAGCCGACAAGGATATTTGGGTGGATACCATGATGAAGGAAGAACTGGAGATGGTGAAAAGCGATAAAGCTCCCTGGAAAACAGCAGGAATGACTTTTTTCAGTTTTGTTGTAGTAGGTTCCGTTCCCTTACTCTCCTATGTGTTCACAGGCACGGGACCTTCCATTCAGCAAGACCTTTTTCTTTATTCCTGCGTCTTAACGGGAGTGGCTTTGGCTATAGTAGGAAGCCTTAAAAGTATAGTGACTGAAAAGAATGTCTTGTGGGGTATTGTCGAGACCTTATTATTGGGCGGATTGGCTGCCTTTCTTGCTTATTTTGTGGGAGATGTTCTTGAAAAAATGTTTGTGGCGCTGTAGGAAGATTCCATGTATCCAATTTCTTAACAGCACCTTTCATATTCTTAAATTTTACTGAATATTCTATTAAAAATCAGCGATTTAACAATTGCTTGGCAGAGAGGAATCCGGTTCTGTAATTATCTTCGAACCATAAAGACACTAACTATGGAAGATCGTTACTCAAAATTTAAGAAGTTGAATTGGCTGCTTACGGAAAGTTTTGAAGCAGAGCGTATTTATTATAACGCTGGCGAAGATGTACAGCAAGTTGAATTGAAGCGATTTTTCAATCACGAGACTGTCAATAGGAACCGCTTTAGCTATGAAATTTCTGAACAGCTGGTACAGGCCGGGGTAGAGCCCGCCAAAGAATGGGTTCAAAAAGGAAATCTCGACCGCGACTGGCGGCAGGAGAGAAAAGCCCTTGTGAAGACCAAGCCTCTAAAACTGCTGAAAAAATGCAGAAAAAAAGACGAGGAAAATCTGGAACTATACAACGAGCTGCTGGAAGCTAAAACGCTACCGAAGGAAATTCTAAAAATCCTGAAGAAGCAAAAAGAGACTATTGAGAGTGCAGTACAGAAATGCCTGAAGTATGAATCGGGCGAGGAAGCTTTGGATCCTCAAAACAGGCCGAGAGTGCGTAAACTAAAGGCAATGTAGTCTCTCTACCAACTATGTATTTTCCAAAAGCCCCTAAAAGGGGTTTTTTATTGCTGTCCATGAACCTTGCTACAGGAACTATTTCTTTTCAATTGCAAAAGTGCTTGTAAGCTCCTGAAACATTTATTTTAAAAGGAGGTTTAGTTCTGGTTTAGGTCTCTTACTCCCCCTCTGCTTCTTTATGAAATTTTTTCTTTGCAGCGACTCCTACCAGCTCCCTCTCAAATATGTTATAGAACAACAATAGATCTATTGTCTTTGGTTTATTGCACCTATTCTCATGTAACACTCCATTGGAATTTGCCCTTTTTGGAGCAGGTTCTTTCATCACCACCTTAACTGCCAGATATGCTGCACCCACCAGCGAAGTTAGCTGTTCATTTCACAGAGTTTATTTTTCTAGTTAAACCTTAGTCATTAAACCTTATTCCTTAAAAATGCTGGCCTGGAAATTGTTTACCTTAGAGTATGCAAAGTGCTATTAAAAAAAGCTTTTTAGGATTCTTTATTGTGTTGGGAGCAGTAATGCTCACCTATATCATCTATAAGAACAACACCAAGTCCTTTAGTCCTGAAGATACGGTAGAGTTTAGCAGTGGAGATCTGGAGCTGGAGGTTTTCTACAACCGTCCCTATAAGAAAGGCAGAGAGATCTTCGGCGCACTGGTACCGTATAATGTAGTCTGGCGCACGGGTGCAAACGAAGCAACAACCTTTTACACCTCCAAAGATATTTTGATTGATGGCTCCCCTCTCCCTGCGGGCACCTATACATTATGGACCATTCCGGGGCCGGAGTCATGGAAGGTGATCTTTAATTCCGAAATGTACCCCTGGGGCATCACCGCCGATAAGCTCCCCTCCCGCATTCCGGAATACGACGTTTTAACAGTAGAGGTGCCGGTGAGAAAACTGGAAAATCCTGTTGAGCAATTCACGATTTACTTTGAAGAAAAACAGGGGCTAATTAATTTTAACCTGGTTTGGGATCAAACCCTTATCCGGGTACCATTAAAAGATCCGCAGACGATTGAGCGGGTAAAGGTCGGGTGAAAAGGGTAGTTTTGGGAGGTTCTTTTAATTATTATTGAATTTGGCTAAAGCCGTCACGATTTCCGGTATTCTTGTAAATTCTTTTCATCTTTCTTTTGTCCCGGTAGGGACCACCTTTGAGTAGAAGGATTAGATTAATTTTTTTTACCGTGCCTTTAGGTACGGGATATGAGCTGATATTATGGCAAATACCTACACACAAATCCACATCCAGGCCATCTTTGCCGTACAAAATCGGCAAAGCCTAATCAAATCTGATTGGGAAGAGGAATTGTATAGGTATATAACAGGTATAATTCAAAACAACGGACATAAGGTGCTACAGATAAATGGAATGCCCGATCATATACATATTTTGTTCGGGATGCGGCCCACCCAATCTCTAGCCGATTTGATGAAAGAAGTTAAACAAAATTCCTCTAAATGGATAAACAACAAAAGAATGGTTCCAGGAAGATTTTCCTGGCAGGCAGGATATGGTGCCTTTTCCTATTCCAAAATCCAATTGCCAAGGGTGATACGTTATATTCAGAATCAAAAGGAGCATCATAAAATGGAATCATTTCAGGAAGAATATCTAAAGCTTTTAAAAGTTCATGAAGTTGAATTTGATAGACAATTTATATTTCAGGCACCAAAATAATCACATCCTGTACCTAAAGGCACAGTGCCTATCTTCTATTATACTTTTTTACCTATAGATAGTCCCTACGGGACAATTGAATCATCCTGCTAATAAAATATTACTTTCCTAATCTTTCTAAAATAAGTTGCAAAAGAAACAATTTAGAGAAATTGATTAGAAATTTTTTTATCCGTGTCTACAAGTGCGGGATATTCCATTTTGGAAAAATTCCATAATAGTATTCCTTGCCTGTCGGCCCAGTGTTTTTCTATTATTATACTTTTTACCTATAGACGGTTCCTACGAGCCTATCATCTTTGTATTCTTTTCAACCATTGAGATATCATGCCTAATTGATCTTATCAATCTTCAACAACAACCCAGGATCAGGGCAATTGTTGAGATAAAATTCTAAATCTTTCGTATTTGACACTCCCGGATAATCTCCCTCTTTACCCTGCAGGTCAAGAATAATTTGGAAATGAAGATGTGGCGCGTAGTTGCCGTTTTCTGAAGCATCACCCAAAGACGCGATTCGCTCGCCCTGCTTTACCTCCTGCCCTACCTGTAAGTGCTCTAAGGACTTTCTTTGGAGGTGACCATATAAAGTATAGAATTTTCCGGCTTCAGATTCATGTTCAAGGATAATTGTAGGTCCATAGTCCCCAAAGTTGTTATTGTCTTTGAAACTATGGATCCTCCCATTTAGCACTGCCAAAATGGCTGTTCCTGCAGGTGCCCAGACATCTATACCTATGTGCCTGTTCCTTATCAATCCTTCCTCTTCAGCAGCAGAAAAAAGTCCGCTGCGCTTGTAGAGTCCGCGATGTTCGTTATAGCCTCCCCAGGCAATCGTTCCGCCTTTCTTCCGAAGAAATTCATTTAGATACTCCTGCATAGCTTCAGGAGAATCCAGCTGTGCCTGAGATAATTCAGCATTGTTCACCGACAGGTCAACATGTCGATATCGATCAAAAGAAAAACCGGCATCAATCACAGGCGTAAATCCTGAGGTGAGGCCGGTTAAGAAATTAGGATTTGGCATTAAGATCTTTTTGCCAAAAATAATTACTTCAAGTTTACTTCGCTGAATTTCGCATGAATATTTATTGTGGCACCTGCATTTTGATTACCGTAATAACCTTTCAGCTTTTGATTGTCATAGGAATTACTGGAAGTAAGCTTCAATCCTTTGGGATATGCTACTTCGCTGTTCGTCCCGTTGTATGTGAAATTAAAAGCACTCTCCGGAAGATCCAACACGAGATCTGAATTTTCTAATGTGATATCCAGGTTCTTGAAATTAGGTGCTACCTTATCAATTCTCAATTCACCGAAAGTTCCTGCGAGGATTCCCGTCTCTCCCAGCTCTCTAATATGTACATCACTGGCATTGCAATCCAGCTTCAGACTTTCAGCCTTTTCGATTTTCAATTCCTGTACATAAGCTGCATTCAGAACCCCATATTTCCAATTCCTGATCATCACCGGGGAATAAGCCACTTTAAGATTTGTATTTTTTCCGCCGATCTCTGATGCACTAAATTTAGAGTGAGAAACCTCACCTCGCAAATTGTTAGTAGTACCTGCCAGCTTCACTTCTCCGTGGCGAACGTTCAGTTTAAGCTGTCCATCCCGGGGCATTTTAACCTGCAGAACTTTTTTAGCAGAGGAGTGGTCTTTTAGAATGATCACCTTTTTTCCTGTTTTTGCTTCCTGTGCTTTTGCCTGTTTCTCTATATCGGCAGCCCAGGCCTCCATTTCTTTTCCAAAGGATTCACCCCATTTCTCCATGTCTTTCCCAAAGGATTCACCCCAGGCTTCCATCTTTTTCCCGAAGTCCTCACCCCAGGCTTCCATTTTCTTCTCATGGCTCTTCCACAAGGCTGAATCTTTTTCAAAATTCTGAGCCCACTCCTCCATTGCTTTTTCGAAGTCTTTACCAAAATTCTTTTCAATTCGCTGTTCAAACTTCTCAATATATTTGTCACCCTCCTTCTGGTATTGCTCATAATCGAAATGGATCTCTCCCATGCTCGAATAGAATTCCGGCGGAAGTGGATTACCGGAAAGATTTTCCAGTAGCGGACCCATTGCCTGAGTGAGTGGTCCTATCATTTCTGTCAATTTTGCCATAGGAGCCTGAAGTGAAGCCATATTAAAATCACCCGGTCCACCTGGTGTAGCTTGAGAATTTATCTTCACTTCTGAAGCCGATGCATTGACGTCAAATTTCCAGGAATCGAGGGATTTGTTCTTGTTCTCCTCCCCTCCTTCAAGATAAGCCGAAACCTGTACCTGGTTTTGATCCCAGTATTCAACATTCACCAGAGTGTGGCGCGCATCGATGTTCACAGTCACATCTTTATTTGTCTTATAGGTTTTATTGTGTTTGCTTGTCTGCGCCAGTGCCGTAGTCGCACAAAGGAGCGCAATGATCGCAGTTTTAAGCCTGATAGTTTTCATTTTCTTTGATTTTTGATTGATTGATATCTTTGATTTTGTTCTTCAGTTTATATAGTAGTTCCAGTCTAAGCTGCAGGTTGGAGATCAATGCTTCCACACTGCTTTCTGAAAGTCCGGTTTCGTTGATCTCGGCATTCAGCTTTTTGTATTCTTCATCCAGTCCTGCCAATTGCTTCATAAAAGAATCCACCAGGGCCTTATTGGTGTCATTCACTTCCAGTTTGGCCAGTTCAATATTCAAGCTTGCCAGGTAGAAATCTTCTATCTTCTTGAATTCGGGAGATTCATCGCTTAACTGATATTCTTTAGTTACCGGAATCTCTTCTGAAGAATTAAGCTCATCCTCAACAGGAGCATCGGTAACTTGTGGCCCTGTGAATTCAGCCTCCCGGTTGAGGAAGAAAAATCCAGCTCCCAGTACCACTACAAGGACTGCAGCTATTTTGAGGAAAAAGAAATTCCTGTTAGAGGAGCTTTCCTGCTCTTCCTGTGGAAACGCCTTTTCCAGCCTTGCCTCAAATCTTTTTTGATGTCCTTTTGGGGGTTTGGAAGGCAACGATCTGTCTTCCTGCAACATCTTTCTAATATCCTGTGCCATCTTTTTTAACTTTAAGTTCTTCCTGTAGTTTTTTATTTCCGCGGTGCACCAGGGTCCTGGAGGCTACCTGCGAGATATTTAATATTTCTGAAATTTCTTCGTGATCATAACCTTCAACCAGGTACAACATCAGTGGATATCTGTACTTTTCGGGCAGCTCTTCCATAGTTTTCTTTACATCTTCGAGTCCTATCCCGTCATCCACATTCCAGTTATCTTCCTCTTCTACCGTCCCCAGGATCTGCTCATTCACAGCTACTGTTTCCAGTTTACGGGCTTTTAGTTTATCGAGGCATTTGTTGATCACAATCCTCTTTAGCCAGGCACCAAACGATACCTCTCCGGTGAACTGCGCCAGCTTCTCAAAGGCTTTGATAAAAGCCTCCTGCATGGCATCTTCAGCTTCAAACGGATCATTGATGAACCTCTGAGCCACATAGTACATGCCGTCGCAATACTTGTTATAAAGCTTGAGCTGCGCCCTGCGGTCATTCTGTTTGCAAGCCTCTATTAATTGATGTTGTATCAAAATAACTTCAGTTTGGTTGGGTTTCACTTTAAAGACGACAGGAAAATCGCCGTGTTGCAAAATATTACAATAAATGTAGATTTTTTTCTGAAGGTTGGTAACTAGAGGGAAAAAAGCTGTAGGTTTAACTTGAATGTCACGCTGAGCCCGACCGCAGGGAGGATGAGTCGAAGCGCTCGTTATCTTATTTTTACATATCTTCCTCTAATGAAATTTTATTACGTCTACATCCTCAAATGTTCAGAAAAGTCATTTTACACAGGCTTTACTTCAAATCTTGAGAAGAGAATAATGGAACATAACCGTGGCTATGATGTGAATGCATTTACTTTTAAAAGGAGACCTGTAGTTTTGAAATGGTTTGAGCAGTTCACAGATCCTAATCAGGCCATACTGGTAGAGAAACAGATCAAAGGTTGGAGTCGAAATAAAAAAGCAGCACTTATTGAAGAGGAGTGGGAAAAGTTAATTAAATATTCGCGAAACAGGTACAAGAGAGAAAAAGAGCATGAAGATTAACTTAAAGAGCTAAGCTCGACCGAAGGAAAGATTAGCCTCTCTTGAATAAGAGGAAGGACTGAAATACTGGTAATTAAATATTTCATTCCAAAAGGACTACGACTTTTCGCCTGTCGGCGGCTCAGTCTGACACTTCATGCGTCATCCATTTGTCGTCTCCATAATGCTTTTTTATTCAAAGGAAAAAATACATGTTGAAAAAGACATTTTTGACAGCTAATTCTGCGGAAGGTTTTTCAAGGTTTGCCTGTTGCCGTCTGATGATTAGCAGTTGTAGGATACGAGTTACCATTTCCCTGAGTTCTACTACGATTTTATTCAATATGAACACCTATGGTCCGTACGGGTCTATATAGTTCTATCCTATTATTTCTTTACCGATCTCTTGTCCCTACGGGACAGGTTTCTCTTCTTTAGAAAATGTCTTCAGCGGATATCTGCGAGATCGGCGGGAAAGAGAGATCCAATGAGATTCTTCGCTCCGCAAAGGCTTCGCTCTAAAAGACAAAGAAAGAGAGCAGTGGTCGGAGGTTAGCCACCGGAAAGAGGTGCTGAAAAAAGCCTTTTTGGAAGGTAACTTAGCGGGATTCTGTATATCTGCGGGAAACGGAGATTGCAGGAGATCCTATGCTACGCAAAAGCTTCGCTCTGAATGACAAAAAACATTCGTCCTTCGTACCTCGTACTTCTAACTTTCTTCCAGCAGCTTTAGAATTTTTTGCTCTACTTCAGCTGAGTTCCATTTTTCTTCGATACCAGGCATTTGCATCACTTCATCCATAATGGCAGCCTGCCGGTCGCCAATTTTGAGGGCTTCAGAATAAGGCGCTTCAGAAAAAGTGACACGCGAATAGACAGGGATCCATTCTTCAGGGTGTTTTTCAGCAAAATGTTTTTCGATCTTTTTCCGGAGCAAGAAGCGCGGATTCGCTGTTTTGCTGCTCATTTCCATAAAATTCCGGTAGCTGAGCTCAGCAATGGCATCGGCATTTGGTTTTCGCAGCTTTTGATATTGTGCAAAGATCTGCTCCCAGTCCTCTCCAAACTCGTTTTCAAGTCGGCTAAGTTCAGAGATATCTTCGAATCCCGCGTTCATTCCCTGTCCGTAAAACGGAACAACAGCATGTGCGGCATCCCCTACAAGAGCGATCTTGTCATAGTAGGCCCAGGGAAAACATTTCACCGTCACCAGGGCACTCGTGGGATTTTTGAAGAAGTCGCGCGTAAGATTGGAGATCTCGTCCTTGATATCGGGAAAAAATTCGGTGAAAAAGTTTTCGGCTGCAGCTTCAGTAGTAATGGTTTCAAAAGAATGCTCCCCTTCAAAAGGCAGAAAGAGCGTACAGGTAAAACTCCCGTCCAGGTTGGGCATAGCGATTAACATAAAGTTGCCACGGGGCCAGATGTGGAAGGAATTTTTATCGAGTTTGTGCGAACCATCGGCATTGGCAGGAATACGCAGCTCCTTGTAACCAACATCGATGAAATGCTGTGAATAATTGAACCGGCTTTGGCGCTGCATCTTGTGCCGAACCCGGGAAAAAGCGCCATCGGCCCCAAAAATGAGGTCAAAATCGTACTCCTGCCAATTACTTTTTTCAGATTCCCCGGTGTATAGTTTAGCTTCTGAAAGATCCACGTCCCATACTTTCTCCTCAAACCTGAATTCGGCCCCGGCAGCTTCGGCAAGGTCGATCATCTTCCGGTTAAGGACTCCTCGGGAAATCGAATAGATCGCCTCTCCTTCTTTCCCATAATTCTGAAAATATACCGGACTGCTGTTCACGTGCATGGCACGCCGATATAAGGGAATCGCCAGCTTCCTCACCTCCTCCTCGATCCCTGCCTCCCGCAGCGCTTTCCAGCCGCGGTTGGACATAGCCAGGTTAATGGAACGACCGGAAAATTCAACAGTGCGAACATCGGGCCGCCTATCGAAAACTGTAACAGTATGTCCTTTTTGTTTGAGGTGAAGGGCGAGTAAAGACCCGACGAGGCCGGTACCTACAATGGCAATATTTTTTGAGTGCTGCATGTTGTTTGCGAAAATACAATTTTTTCCGGTTGCCGGTGGTTTAGAGGGGTGTTATCAGATTGGAGACCGGAGATCGGAGTTCGGAGATTAAAGTATCCAAGATTTTATTATAGATGAGAAGACAAAAACCTGAATTTTACCTTTTGAAACCTTGACTTTTGGATTCGGAATAGCCGCAGGGCGGCTGCCGTTAAACCTCCGTTAAAGTAGAATTTTGTTAAAGAACCTTTCGTACATTTATTAGATAATCTGTAAGAAAGGGTATAAAAACAACTTCTCGCAGGTGCATTTACCAACTAAACCTAACCCGCAATCAACGAATTGCATAAAACTGAAAGTTATGAGAGATCTAGTATGGCTTATTATCGTTTTACTGATCATTGGATGGCTGATAGGCTATTTCGCCTTTCCCGACCTTGGCAGTATAATTCACATCCTGATCGTGATCGCCGTGATCCTGATCATTTATAAACTTTTGACCGGAAGAAGTCTGTAATCGATTTCCCGAAATAGAACAGAGGCCGCCTCGTTAAGTATTGAGAAGAATACTGAATCTACCATTGATTTAGAATGGTTTTTTAATTTTTCTTGTCTTTATTTGAGGTGGTCTCTCCGCTTTATGAAGTTAGAGCTTAGAACTACGAAGTTAGAAGTAGAAATCAGTAGGCAGTGGGCAGTCAATAGTATGCAGTATTTATTGAAAAGCCGTAAACCATTATTACCGCGATAGCCTCGTCACGGATTGCAAATCCGCGCCAGCGGCGAAGATTTTCATTATACATTATTCAATATACAATATACAATAAAGAAGATGTGGAACTTAAAAGGACAAACAGCAGTCATCACCGGCGGATCTAAGGGAATTGGTCGCGCCACGGTACTTGAATTTTTGAAGCTTGGTGCAGAGGTGCTGTTCACCGCAAGAAATGCTGATGATATATTAAAAACGGAAGATGAATTCTCTGCGGACGGACATACCGTAAAAGGCATAGCAGCTGATGTTACCAGGCCCGAAGATCGTGAAAAAATTGCCGCCTGGACCCGGAACAACTGGAAGGCAGTGACCATTCTTGTAAACAACGCCGGGATCAACATCCGGAAAAAAGCTACAGATATTTCTGAAGATGAACACCGGCAGGTACTTGAAACAAATTTGATTGCACCTTTTTTGTTGGCTCGTGAACTATATCCTCAACTGGTAAAATCCAAGAACGGAAAAATCATCAATGTGTCCTCGGCTGCCGCGACTCAGGATGTCGGTACAGGTACGCCCTACGCTATGGCCAAAGCCGGACTCCTGCAGCAAACCCGAAGTCTTGCCGTGGAATGGGCGAGGGATCATATTAGAGTAAACGCCGTTTCTCCCTGGTACACGAGAACTCCCTTAACCGACTCTATTCTTCAAGGGGAACGCAAGGAAATGATCCTGCGTCGCACTCCGCTGCACCGTATCGCAGAGCCGGAAGAAATAGCCTCAGTAATTGCATTTTTGGCTATGGATAGGTCTTCTTTCATTACGGGACAAAATATCATAGCAGATGGCGGGATGAGTGTTAAAGCTCTTTGAAGTTAGATTTTAGAAGTTAGAAGGACGAAATGCTGTCACTTCGAGTAATTTTTAAAACCGGTTCTCGATACTCTTTCACAACTGCAAAGCAGTCTTGAAACAACTCGAACTGACGGTTTTAAAAATTGATTTGAGAAGAAAGGGGTAGTTTTATTTCTATTAGCCTTTAGCTTTAATCGTGGTGTCGTTTACAGTTACAGATCAAACTTGCTGCCGGTTGCGAGTTGCAGGTTATTAAAGCTGTTGACTCTTAGCTATTGGCCTTTCGCTTTTTCTGCGAAAATCTGCAATATCAGCGGGAAACAGAAGATTCACTTTAGCAAAATTGGAAACACCAAAAAAATAACACATATAGCTAATAGTATTGTAAAGCACCCATTATCCTGTTATCTTTGCAGCTTAATTGAAGATTATGATCAAAATTACGTTGCCCGACGGCAGTATAAAGGAATTTGAAAAAGGAACAACTCCTATGGAGGTTGCTAAGAGCATTAGCGAAGGACTAGCGCGAAATGTGATTTCGGCAAAATTCAACAATACTACGGTAGAAGTTACCACTCCCCTTAATACCGACGGCAGCCTTACTTTATATACCTGGAACGACGAGGAGGGGAAAAAGGCTTTTTGGCACTCCTCTTCTCACGTAATGGCGCAGGCAATCCAGGATCTTTATCCCGGAGCAAAGCTCACCATTGGCCCCGCGATTGAAAACGGTTTCTATTATGACGTGGATTTTGGGGATCAAAAGATCTCTGAAAACGATTTTAAAAAGATCGAAGACCGCATGCTCGAGATCGCTCGCGGAAAGCACGAATTCACAATGCGCTCGGTTCCAAAAGAGGAGGCGCTGGGCTATTACAGGAGAGAGAACAATCCATTCAAAGTTGAATTAATTGAAAATCTTGAGGATGGAACTATCACCTTCTGTGATCATGATACTTTTACCGACCTCTGTCGCGGCGGACACCTTCCAAGTACTGCTCCTATTAAAGCAGTGAAGTTGATGAGCGTTGCAGGGGCTTACTGGAGAGGTAATGAAAAAAATCCGCAGCTTACAAGGGTGTACGGAATTTCCTTTCCGAAGCAAAAGGATTTGAAAGAGTATCTTGAAATACTTGAGGAAGCAAAGAAAAGAGATCACCGAAAACTTGGACGCGAACTTGAATTGTTCACCTTCTCTCAAAAAGTTGGTCAGGGACTGCCATTATGGCTTCCAAAAGGTGCAGCCTTAAGAGAGCGCCTGGAGAACTTTTTGAAAAAGGCTCAGAAGAAAGCGGGTTATGAAATGGTGGTGACTCCACACATTGGTCAGAAGGAACTATATGTGACTTCAGGTCACTATGCGAAATATGGAGAAGATAGCTTTCAGCCGATAAAAACTCCGAACGAAGGAGAGGAATTTTTGCTGAAGCCTATGAACTGTCCTCATCACTGTGAGATATATAACAACGGTCATTGGAGCTACAAAGATCTTCCGAAGCGGTTTGCTGAATTCGGAACTGTATACCGCTACGAGCAAAGTGGGGAGCTACACGGACTTACCCGGGTTAGAGGTTTTACACAGGATGATGCTCATATTTTCTGTACTCCCGATCAGCTGGATTCTGAATTCAAGAAAGTGATTGACCTTACTTTATACGTCTTCAGTTCATTAGGGTTTGAAGATTTCACTGCCCAGGTTTCCCTGAGAGATCCCGAGAACAAAGAAAAATACATAGGATCTGACGAAAATTGGGACAAGGCAGAGAACGCCATTGTAAATGCCGCAAAAGAAAAAGGACTTAATTATATAGTAGAGACCGGGGAAGCAGCATTTTATGGGCCTAAGCTCGACTTTATGGTTAAGGATGCCCTTGGCAGACAGTGGCAGCTTGGAACCATCCAGGTGGATTATAATCTTCCGGAAAGATTTGATCTAACCTATAAAGGCAGTGACAACGAGATGCACCGTCCTGTAATGATCCACCGTGCTCCTTTTGGAAGTATGGAAAGGTTTGTTGCCGTTCTTTTAGAGAACACAGGTGGTAATTTCCCGCTGTGGTTGATGCCAGATCAGGCTATTATTCTCTCCCTCAGTGAGAAATATGAAAAATACAGCCAAAAAGTTTTAACTTTACTGGAAAATCACGAAATTCGCGCCCTTATAGACAACCGGAACGAGACGATTGGGAAGAAGATCCGGGAGGCCGAAGTAAGTAAAGTTCCGTATATGCTGATCGTTGGAGAACAGGAAGCAGAAAACGGAACGGTTTCTGTACGTAAACACGGGGAAGGCGATATTGGCACAATGTCAATAGAAGACTTTGCCCAAATAATAAAGAAAGAAGTAGATAGTACTTTAAAAGCATTTGAAGTTTAACCAAAATTTTTGAGCCATAGCAATACGTAGAAAAAGATCAAAAAGACCTCTTAGAGAAATCAAAGAAGATCCGCACAGAATTAACGGAAAGATACGTGCGGAAGAAGTTCGCCTTGTAGGCGACAACGTGGAAATGGGTGTTTACCCAACCCGAAAAGCATTAGCCATTGCCGAAGAGCAGGAACTGGACCTGGTGGAGATCTCTCCCAATGCCAATCCTCCCGTTGCCAAGGTGATGGACTATAAAAAGTTTCTCTATGAACAAAAGAAGCGTGATAAAGCCTTAAAAGCAAAAGCAACCCAGGTTGTGGTAAAGGAGATACGTTTTGGTCCCAATACCGATGATCACGATTATGAGTTTAAGAAAAAGCACGCCGAGAAATTCCTGAAGGAAGGTGCCAAATTAAAAGCATATGTTTTCTTTAAAGGCCGTTCCATCGTATTCAAAGAACAGGGCGAGATCCTTTTACTTCGACTGGCGACAGATCTGGAAGAACTTGGAAAGGTAGAGCAAATGCCAAAACTTGAAGGGAAGCGAATGACGATGTTCATTTCTCCTAAAAAGTCAAAATCGAAATAATATCCTGCAGCTTTTGGGCTGCATGATCTACAATAATAAGTGAGATAATTAAAAAAGAAGGACACAATGCCTAAAATGAAGACAAAATCCAGTGCCAAGAAGCGTTTTAAGCTTACCGGTACAGGAAAGATCAAAAGAAAGCATGCGTTTAAAAGTCACATCTTAACAAAGAAGACCAAAAAACAAAAGCTAGCTCTGACTCACAGTACTTTGGTACACGAGGCAGACGAGAATAATATCAAACTTCAGTTACGTTTAAAGTAATTGAACCTTTGATGGTTTAACAAATTTCATAACCCTGGAGTCGGGCAAAACGAACTTAGAATTTAGAAGTTAGATTTTAGAAGTTCTTTTAAAAGTGCTGAAATAGCCGCCTGCTACAAAAAAATTTTAAAAATATGCCAAGATCAGTAAATTCAGTTGCGAAGAGAGCCAGAAGAAAAAAGGTTCTTAAGCAAGCAAAAGGTTACTTTGGACGTCGTAAGAACGTTTGGACAGTAGCTAAAAATGCGGTTGAAAAAGCAATGCTATATGCTTACAGAGACCGTAAAAACAAGAAAAGAACCTTCCGTTCACTTTGGATCATGCGTATCAACGCTGGTGCAAGACAACACGGAATGTCTTATTCGCAGTTCATGGGGAAAGTAAAAGCCAGTGGAATCGAATTGAACCGTAAGGTCCTTGCAGATTTGGCTATGAACCACCCGGATGCGTTTGCAGCTATCGTCAACAAAGTAAAATAAATTAAACTGTTATCTCACTTATAAAGATCCCGCTCTTTCGAGCGGGATCTTTTTTTTAAAAGACATGAAAAGATCTGCGTCCTTTTGACAGGTGTTTCGTCATAATAGTATAACAGAAAAACTATGAAGAACCTAAAATGGATGCTGACGCTCACTTTTCTACTTGCCTTACAGATCTATGCTTCACCGGTAGACAACAATGTTGAATTGGCGGCTACTTTCTGCCATTTTTCAGAAACAGGATTACGCTGCTCCTGCCCAGAAGAAGCACGGGAGAACAGGATCGAAGAAAAAAGAACAGCAAGAAAATTAAGGCAGCAAAAAAAGAGAAACCTCCTCACCTGCATTAGATAATTGAAAATGCAGGATAAAGGAGGTATAATTAAACCGAAAGCTGAAACTCCATAACCCTTACATGGAACTACCTCATTGTCTCCAGGATGATGTCAATATCAGCCTCTGTCGTTTCGGGATTAATAAAGCAGAAGCGGGAAATCGTTTCGTAACCGTCCTTCCCCATCCATTTGGTGGGTGTTACGAGAGCAACTCCGTTTTTATGATTCCTGTAAGTCCAGTCCCTGTAATCTTCGGGTGTCCAGCCTTTTCTCCGGAAGAGAACCACAGATAAACTGGCAGGTCTCACCAATTCAAGATTTTCATCCTCTTCAATCTTTTGAGCGGCGATCTTTGCCAGCTGAATTCCTTTTTCTATTGCATTTTGATATTTTTCGGTCCCGTGCATAGCCAGCGAAAACCATAAAGGCATTCCGCGGATCCTCCTGGTAAGCTGGATCTGGTAATCTGCCGGATTAAAGCCCTGAGCTCCCTCATCTTTAAAGATTTCGAGGTAAGAGCCCTTTTGAGAATGGGCTTCGGCTGCAAGTTCCATATCCTTGTAGATAATAGCGCCGCAATCATAGGGCGAAAAAAGCCATTTATGAGGATCGATCGTAATACTATCTGCCCTTTCTATCCCATTGAAAAGATGGCGCACCGATGGGGCTGCAAGGGCTCCACCTCCATAGGCAGCGTCCACATGAAACCACACCTTCTCCTTTTCGCAAACATCTGCAATAGAATCCAGTTCATCTATAATTCCGGCATTTGTTGTCCCTCCTGTTGCTACCACCGCAAAAAGTCTTTTTCGATCCTCTTCTTTGAGTTCATCTATTGCCGATTGCAAAGCATGACCTCTCAGGTTTTCATCGGGGCAGTCGATCATCACTACGTCGGCATCCATTACCTTTGCCATAGCCTGAATGGAAGAATGGGCTCCGTTGGAGGTCAAGAGCAAAGCTCTCACCCCAATATTAGCCGAATCTCTTTTTCTCCAGGCCTCTCTGGCAGCGACCAATCCGGATAAATTCGCAGCAGTTCCCCCACTGGTAAATACTCCAAATGCTCCTTGAGGCAGTCCCGTAAGAGAAACCAGCCATTTCATAGCCTGATTCTCACAGAAGATCCCTCCTGCACCTTCCATCCAGTAGGCGCCATGGATACTGGAAGCAGAGGTCACAAGATCGAACATGATTGCGGCACGCGTTGGTGCTGCCGGCACAAAGGCCAGGTGACGGGGATGATCAATAGGAACTGTGGCTTTTACCAGAATATCCCGGAACATTTTAAAAGCTACTTCCCCTCCTATTCCTTTTGGAGTAACAGTTTCCCCGATCATCTCAAAAAGTTCCTCTTCTTTTTTAGGAGATCCGAGTTCCGGAGTGACATTAGAGATACGGTCAACAGTATATTTCATTACATCGAGGGTCATTTCTACCAGATCGATGTCTATCTTATGCATTTTCGTCATAGCGAAAGAATATCAAATTTTAATTCAAGCGGCCTCAGGTTCTCCAGTAGCGTCGGGATCAGACGATCTCCATATTCCAGGTAAAATTCAGAAAAGTTATGATGCCTTTCCTGCAGTCCTTTGCCGGGAAACAATTCATTTTGAAGCGCAGCAATTCTGAAAACCTCATCCCCGAGTTTCCGCTTTTGGGCTCTAAGCAAACGTTTTTCCAGGTGATCAAGTCCTTTTAATTGTTTTACTTCCTGTGCCTTTACTGCGTTTAAAAAAGACTTATCAGTTTCTTCAGCCAGCTTGTAGAGATCCTGAAATTGTTGCACCAAATGCTCTTTTTGAGGAGAAAAGTCGATGTCGATATTTGAAATGCGGCGGACTTTCCTGTTGATCAATTCATGAGACTTCAGGAAAAGTTCAGGCAAAGAGATGTTTAGTTTTTGTCTTTTTTGGTCCTGCTTTACTGTTTGAAGTAAAGCGGAATTCCGCAATAAAACTATAGGAAAGCTGACCCCTGCTTCTTTAAAAAGTTCCTTTAACTGAAACCAGTAGGCAATTTCTCCCCCACCTCCTATATAGCACAAGTTTGGTAGGATAACTTCTTCATAAAGCGGGCGCAACAAAACATTGGGACTAAATCTTTCGGGATGATTTTCTACAAGGTCTTCAATTTCCTCCCGGGTCCAGGATATTTCTTTATCGTGAACAAAAAATTTCCCGCCCCTCTCAACGATCCGCTCCCGAAGTCCTTCCGTCATGTAGAACAGGTTGATCTCCCGTGGATTCACCTGTACTTTGTAGCCCTCTTTTTCTAAAGCTTCACTTTGAGTGATGACCGCATTTTGAAAATCGGGTTTAAAAAGTTCTGCTTTTATGTAAGGAATAAAATGTCTTTTAAGATCGGGCTCATGTGCGTCCAGGATTACAAGTCCCTGCTCCCCAAAGAGTTCATTGGCGAGATAGCGGGTAGCATCTGCAAGATTGTCATGCTCCAAATATGCCTTTTTAAACCACTCCTTCAGCTGTTCGGCGTTTTTGCTGTTCCCAATTTCAGCTGAAAATAGCTCAAAGACATCTTCCAGACCGTCGGTCGGCAACTCTCCTACAGGTCCGCCTGACTTATCTGATTTTGGTGGATTCCACTGAAACTTTTTTCCGTGGAGATGAAAAAAACTGATCTCCTCAAAATCATGATCTTCAGTAGCCATCCAGTACACAGGCACAAAATTGTATTCAGGATATGCCTTTTTAAGATCGGCAGCCAGATTTATTGCAGTAACGATCTTGTAAAGGAAATAAAGTGGTCCTGTAAAAAGGTTAAGCTGGTGGCCCGTTGTAATGGTAAAAGTGGTTTCTTCCTGTAAAAGATCGATGTTCCCGGAAGTAGCTTCTGAAACCTTCAGGTGGCGGTACTGCTTCTTCAGGACCTCAACAAGTGTGGAGCGTTTCTCTCTTCCGTCGTTGCTGTTGTAGTTTTCCTTTTTGGAAAGTATTTGTTTTCCGAAGTTATTCAGACTGGGAAAAAGCTCATAGAACTGCTTTACATTCTCTTTTTGGTCCAGATAATCGGTCACTAATGGTGTAAAATAATTAGTCTCCCGATACGAAAGAGAATTTTTCTGCATTGAAATGAATTTTTGCAAATATACAATTAACAGCGGTTGCGGTAAAATTGAGCAAAAAGATATTGGATTGGATAATCATTATATTTACCAGCTAAAATTAAAACTCTGCATCCCGTTATGATAAAAGTACCGGCTTTAGTTACAGCCCTTTTTTTCAGTTTCCAAGTTGCCTTTGCACAACAATCTCCTGAAGAGTTTTTGGGATATCAACTGGGCACTAATTTCACGCGCCACCATAAAGTGGTGGAATATTTTGAACATGTAGCCGAAAAGTCGGGTCTTGTACAATTTAAAAGATACGGTGAAACTCCGGAAGGCAGGCCGCTCACATATGCGGTAATTTCTTCGGAAGAAAACCTGAACAACCTGGAAGAGATCCGTCAAAGTCATCTGCAAAATGCCGGTGTAATTGAAGGAAATACCACTTTACCTTCCAAAAAAGGCATTATTTGGCTTAGTTATAATGTTCATGGAAACGAAGCTTCGAGTACCGAGGCAGCAATGCAAACGCTTTATGAACTTGTAACTGAAAAACAACAGTGGCTACAGGACCTGGTGGTGATCATTGATCCCGCTGTAAACCCCGATGGTCGTGACCGATACGTCAACTGGTATAAACAGGTAAAAGCCACACCTTATAACACAGCACCCATGGCTGTGGAACACAATGAGCCGTGGCCCGGAGGCCGACCCAATCATTACCTGTTTGACCTCAACAGGGACTGGGCGTGGGCAACCCAGGCAGAGACCAGACAACGCCTGGAGATCTACAATCAATGGCTGCCTCACATCCATGTAGATTTTCATGAACAGGGCAGGAACGATCCTTATTATTTCGCCCCTGCAGCCGAACCCTTGCATAACATCATCACTCCTTTCCAGAGAGAATTTCAAAGGGAGATAGGACTTAACCATGCCCGGTATTTTGATGAGGAAGGCTGGCTTTACTTTACTAAAGAAAGATTTGATCTCCTTTACCCCAGCTATGGAGACACCTATCCCACTTTTATGGGAGCTATTGGGATGACTTATGAACAGGCCGGGCAGGAAGGACTTGGTATTGAAACCGAACAAGGTTATGTTTTGATACTCGTAGACCGGGTAGAACACCATCATGTTACGGGATTGTCTACAATTGAAATAGCTTCAGAAAATGTGGAGAGATTAAGTGCTGAATTTTCTAAGTTCTACGATAACAGCGGAAAAAATGCAATTAACTATGTTTTGACCGGGCACCGGGATAAACTTGAACTTCTAAAGGACCTGCTCGATCGGCATGAGATCAATTACGCGATGGCGCAGCCGGGAAAAATAAAAGGTTATGACGCCCTGAAGAAAAAGAACAGTAGCATTGAAGCTGCACAAAATACCCTCGTCGTTAGCACTGCCCAACCCAAGGGAAAAATGGTGAAAGTTCTTATGGAGCCGGCAACTAGCCTTCCGGATTCTCTTACCTATGATATCACTGCCTGGAGCCTTCCTTACGCTTATGGCCTTGATGCTTTGAGCACCACGTCTTCTGTTCCGACTATAGCTGCAACAAAAACCCATATTACAGAAAATAAACCTGCTCCAGGTGCAGCAGCCTATATTACGCGATGGAACAGCATGAAAGATGCACGATTCCTTTCCGCGCTTTTGAAAACCGGAATCAGAGTCAGATTTACAGAAACTGCGTTAGGGACTGCCGGACAAAACTTCGGGCCCGGAAGCCTTATTATTACTAAAAGTGATAACGGAAAAGTTAATGATTTTGATGAGCAGTTAACCCGAATAGCCAACGAGCACGAAAGAGAGCTTTTTTCCACCAGCACCGGCTTCTCTACTTCGGGCCCTGACCTTGGATCTTCGCAGGTCAAAATTATAAACACCCCCAGAATTGGCATTTTAAGAGGGGAAGGTACTTCCTCCCTGAATTATGGAGAACTCTGGTACTTCTTTGAACAGGAGCTAAATTACCCTGTGACCTCTATCGATACGGGATATTTCTCCAACATAGACCTATCAAAACTTAATATCGTCATTCTCCCAAATGGCAATTACAGCGAGCTTTTTAATGAAGTAGGGCTTGACAGAATTACTGAATGGGTAAAATCGGGAGGTAAGGTCATTGCTATTGGAAACGCATTAAAGTCTTTTGCGGGAAAAGAAGGTTTTGACCTAAAACTCAAAGAACAGAAGGAAAAAGATTCACTTTCCAAACCCAACCTTGTTCCTTACGCCCTTCGGGAGAGAGAGGGAATTAAAGAACTCATCACAGGTAGTATTATTGAGACACAAATGGATAGCACGCATCCAATGGCTTTTGGATATGAGGACACGTACCTAAGCCTAAAGCTAAGTTCCGAGAGTTATTCTCTTCTCAGCAATGGTTTCAACGTTGGCTACCTGCAGGATACTCCTAATATTGTTGCAGGATTTGTAGGTAGTGAAGCTGGAAAAGAGATCAGGAATTCCCTTACTTTTGGAGTAGAACCTATGGGTGCCGGTAGTTTTATCTATCTGGTCGACAACCCATTGTTCCGCGCATTCTGGCAAAACGGAAAGCTCCTCTTTGTGAATTCAATATTCTTCGTTGACAACAGTGAAATTTCAACCTACACCAAATTATAGGATCATATGTTAGTAGATATTCTTTTACTTTTAGTGGGTTTTGTTGCTTTAATTTATGGCGCCAATGCTCTGGTCGATGCAGCTTCAAGTCTCGCTGCGAGGTGGGGAGTTCCCAGCATTGTTATTGGGTTGACCATTGTAGCTTTTGGAACATCTGCTCCCGAGCTGGTAGTGAACGTTTTTGCAGCCACCACCGGCAGCACAGATATGGTGCTGGGAAATGTCCTGGGAAGTAACATTTTTAACGTCCTTGGAATCTTAGGTATTTCTGCAATTATCTATCCGCTTACGGTAAAGAGCAATACAACCTGGATTGAGATCCCGCTGAGTTTGCTCGCAGCTATTTGTGTGCTGGTGGTTTCTTCAGATGTATTTCTCGACGGTGCAGGCAACAATTTTATTTCCAGAAGTGACGGGATCATCCTCCTCTTGTTCTTCCTTGTTTTCCTCGTCTATAACCTCATGGTAGCCAAAGCTGGTGGTGCAGATGAGGAGATCCAAACGAAAGATTACAGCACCTGGAAAGCTGTACTATTCATAATTCTGGGCTTAGCCGGGCTGGTAATTGGCGGTCGCCTCATAGTAACAAGTGCAGTGAGTATTGCCGAAGTGATAGGGCTTTCGGAAAGAGTTATAGGATTGACCGTAGTTTCCATTGGAACTTCTCTTCCCGAACTTGCCACATCCATAATCGCAGTCCGAAAGAAGAATGTCGACATCGCCATTGGAAATGTGGTAGGATCGAACATCTTCAATATTTTCCTCATCCTGGGAGTATCGGGCACTATAGTTCCTCTGGGAATTAATCCAGATTCTCTTTTCGATATTATGGTGAACATCCTCACCGGCCTATTGCTCTTTATCTTTGTCTTCACCGGCCGGGGCCGCAAGGTAGAGCGTTGGGAAGGCGCAGTTTTTGTTGTAGGCTATGTCGCTTATGTTACTTATTTAATTATCTAATTCTGAATTTTAAACTGAATGAAATCCTCTCTAAAATTGTATTTTCTGGCATTTCTCCTTACCGTTTTCTCCGGAAATGCCATTGCTCAGAAAACGGCTGAAGCTTCAGGGTTTGAAGTAGATTACGAAACCTTCACCCTCGATAACGGACTCAAAGTCATATTCCACGTCGACCGGTCGGACCCTGTGGTGGCGGTAGCGCTTACCAGCCACGTAGGATCGGCACGTGAAAAAGAAGGAAGGACCGGCTTTGCACACCTTTTTGAGCACCTGTTATTCCTGGAGTCCGAAAATCTTGGGAAAGGCGGACTGGATAAGCTAAGTGCCCGCATAGGAGGTAGTGGTGCTAACGGATCAACGAGTCGTGACCGTACCAATTATTTTCAAACTATCCCTAATGATGCCCTAGAGAAGATGATCTGGGCAGAAGCCGACAAACTCGGGTATTTCATCAACACAGTAACAGAACCTGTACTTGCTAAAGAAAAGCAGGTTGTGAAGAATGAGAAGAGACAAAGCATTGATAACAGGCCTTACGGGCATACCCAGTATGTAATTGATAAGAACCTTTATCCTGAAGGACATCCCTACAGCTGGCAGGTTATCGGCTCCCTTGAGGACCTGCAAAACGCCACTCTTGCCGATGTAAAGGAGTTTTTTAACCGCTGGTATGTTCCCAATAACGTTGTGCTTACTATAGCGGGAGATTTTGATACAGATCAGGCTAAACATTGGGTGGAAAAATATTTCGGAGAGATAAAAAGAGGTCCGGAAGTAAAAGAACTAAAGAAACAACCTGCTAACCTGAAGCAGACAAAAAAGCTTTATTACGAAGACAATTTTGCCAGACTTCCTGAGTTGACCATGACCTGGCCTGGTGTACCTTCTTACCACAAGGATTCCTATGCCCTCGACATCCTTGCCAACTATTTATCTGAAGGAAAAAATGCGCCGTTCTACAAAGAACTGGTAGCAAAGGAGAAGTTAACCCCTAATGTTAGAATGTACAATTACAACTCTGAACTCGCAGGACAATTCATGTTGCAGATAAGAGCCTACGATGGTACAGATCTGGACAAAGTGCAGTCGGCTGTAGAGGAAACTTTCAGCAAATTTGAAAAAGAAGGAATTTCAGAAAAAGATCTGAAACGAATCAAAGCTGGGCAGGAAACCTCTTTTTATAACAGCCTGTCCAGCGTCTTGGGTAAAGGTTTTCAGTTAGCGCAGTACGAGATCTTCGCGAATGATCCTAATATGATCAATAAGGAAATTGAAAACATCCTCGCAGTGACTCCCGAAGACGTGATGCGGGTTTACAGGAAGTATATTCAGAATAAGCCTTACGTAGCTACCAGTTTTGTTCCGAAGGGTCAAAAGGAATTAGCTTTGGAAGGATCGAAACTCGCTGAAGTAGAAGAAGAACAGATTGTGATGGGCGCCGAGCAGGAATTTGATCTCGATGAGGAGGTGACCTATCAGAGAACTCCTTCAAGCTTTGACAGAACGATTGAACCTCCTTATGGAGATGCCCCACAAGTAAAAGTTCCGGCGATCTGGGAAGAGAATCTAAAAAATGGCCTGGAAATCTATGGAATTACAAATTCTGAAGTACCTCTTGTACAATTCATGCTTGAGATCAAAGGGGGAATGCTCCTGGAGGATCCTTCTAAAGTAGGAGTATCTAATCTACTGGCAAACCTAATGACCAAGGGTACCAGGAACAGGACTCCGCAAGAGCTGGAAGAAGCCATTGAACTGCTGGGTGCAAACATCCGGGTAAACGCTACAGATGAGAAGATCATTCTTAGCGGCAGTACTCTTGCAAAGAATTTCGCAGAGACCATGGCACTTGTAGAGGAGATCCTACTGGAACCAAGATGGGACGAAGAAGAATTTGAACTTGCTAAACAACAGGTAATAAGCCGAATTCAGCAGGACAAGGCCTCTCCCAACAGCATTGCTTCCAATGAATTTAAAAAACTTATCTACGGCGAGGATCACATTCTTTCCCACAACAACCTGGGTACAGAAGGATCTGTAGCAGCCATTAACCTGCAGGATCTAAAGGACTATTATAATAATTATCTATCCCCTCACCTTGCCTCTTTTCTGGTCGTAGGTGATATTTCTAAGGCAAATGCAGTTTCTGAAGTCAGAGATCTTACCCAAAACTGGAGTGTCAAAAATGTCATTTTTAAGGACCTTCCGGAAGTAACTCCTCCGGCTGAATCTCAGGTTTATTTTTATGATGTTCCCGGGGCAAAGCAATCGGTACTTCATATTGGGTACCCGGCCCTTGCAGAGACGGATGAAGACTTCTTTCCTGCAACTGTGATGAATTACAGGCTTGGCGGCGGAAGTTTTGCTTCTCAGCTAACACAGGAGCTCAGAGAAGGAAAAGGTTATACTTACGGAATCAGATCGGGGTTTGATGGAAGCACCATCCCGGGACCGTTCCTTATTTCCAGCGGAGTAAGATCCAACATCACTTATGAAGCTGTAGACCTTGTAAAAGAGATCCTGGAGAATTATCCTGAAAGCTTTAACGAACAGGATCTTGATGTCACCAAAGGTTTTATGATAAAAAGTAATGCCCGTAAATTTGAAACCATGGGTTCCAAGCTGCAAATGCTTCGGGAAATAAGCAACTTTGATCGTTCTAAAGATTACATCCTCAAGCAGGAAGAAATTGTGCGAAATATTACTGTTCCTGAAATTAAAGCACTTGCCCGTAAATATGTAGATCCAAACAAAATGTATTACCTAATTGTAGGTGATGCAGCCACTCAGCTTGAGAGACTGGAAGGCCTTGGTTATGGAAAACCGGTTCTTCTCAATGCAGAGATTGAATAATTTTATTTAGGACCTCTTAAAAAGATACTTTAAGACCTCTTTAAAAAATGCCCGGGAAATTTCCGGGCATTTTTATTTCAGAAATTCTGGTGCCAAGAACAACAGGATGGAATTCCTCCTCCCTAGGAATGACAAACAAGTACCCTTTGTCACCCTGACGCAGGAAGGGTCTCCTCTGAGTAAGCAATGGAAATACTGAACAACAGGACGGGATTCCTCCTTTCATCGGAATGACATACAAGTTCCTTTGTCACCCTGACGCAGGAAGGGTTTCATCTGAGTAAGCAAAGGAAGTCCTAAGTAACAGGACGGGATTCCTCCTTCCTCGGAATAACAAACCATCACTTGTGTCACCCTGACGAAGGAAGGGTCTCACCTGAGTAAGCAATGGAAGCACCGAACAACAGGATGGGATCCCTCCTTCGTCGGAATGACAAACGAGTAACCTTTGTCACCCTGACGCAGGAAGGATCTCATCTGAGTAGCATTGGAACACTGAATAACAGAATGGGATTCCTCCTTCGTCGGAATGACAAACAAAGCCCCTTTGTCACCCTGACGCAGAAAGGGTCTCATCTGAGTAAGCAATGGAAGTACTGAACAACAGGATGGGATTCCTCCTTCCTCGAAATGACAAACAAATACCCTTTGTCACCCCGACGCAGGAAGGGTCTCATCTGAGTAAGCAATGGAAGTACTGAACAACAGGATGGGATTCCTCCTTCCTCGGAATGACAAACAAATACCCTTTGTCAACTTGACGCAGGAAGGTCTCATCTGAGTAAGCAATGGAAGCACCGAACAACAGGATGGAATTCCTCCTTCCTCGGAATGAAAAACAAGTACCCTTTGTCACCCTGACGCAGGAAGGGTCTCATCTGAATAAGCAATGGAAGCACCGAACAACAGGAAGGGATTCCTCCTTCCTCGGAATGACAAACAAGTACCCCTTGTCACCCTGACGTAGGAAGGGTCTCATCTGAGTAAGCAATGGAAGCACCGAACAACAAGGGGATATTCCTCCCTCGTCGGAATGACAAGCAAGTACCCTTTGTCACCCTGATGCAGGAAGGGTCTCATCTGAGTAAGCAATAGAAGTACTGAACAACAGGATGGGATTCCTCCTTATTCGGAATGACCAACAGTCACTTGACGCAGGAAAGGACTCATCTGAGTAAGCAATGGAAGCATCGAACAACAGGACGTGATTCCTCCTCTGTCGGAATGACAAACGAGTACCCTTTGTCACCCTGACGCAGGAAGGGTCCCATCTGAGTAAGCAATTGAATTATTGAACAACAAGACAGAATTCCTCCTTCCTCAGAATGAATAACAATCACTTATGTCACCCTGACGCAGGAAGGGTCTCATCTGAGTAAGCAATGGAAGTACTGAACAGGATGGGATTTCTCCTTCCTCGGAATAACAACCAAATACCCTTTGTAGCATATAAAGGTTTGCACAGGATCTTATTCAGACAAAGGATTCGATAATTGCTTTTTAAAAAAAGAATTCTAACTGACAATATTTTTTGGAATGATGCTAAATCGCCTTTTTTGAAGTCTATAAAAAAGAACATGTCCGGGATTTTCCCGGGCATGTTCTTTTAGGTCATAAATCTTGTCTGCAGGATTTTTGTGTTCACTAAGAATCCTTCTTCTTTCCGCCTTTTTTCTTGCGGTGCTTTAGAACTTCAGCTTCTCTGAAGAAAATGATCTCTTCAGCGATATTTGTTACCAGGTCTCCAATCCTTTCCAGCTTCTTGATCACCGAAAACAGCAACATCACCTGGTCTATCACTTCGGCATTAGCCTTTACTTCTTCAGAAATAATGGGGAAAGACTTCATATTGATCTCGTTAAGGATCTTATCTTTTTTGAAAACTTTCCTTGCTATTTTTGTATCTACAGTGTTATAGGCTTCAGTAATGTCGTCCAGCATGGAAAGCGCAGTGGTGAACATCTCCTCTACCCGCATTTTTTCCATTAGCCTCTCCTCGATCTGGGTGTCAAGTTTTACGATATAATTGGAAATTCCGTAGGCGTGATCCCCCACCCTTTCCAGGTCGAAGTTTATCTTCCTCAAGGCCAGTACAAATCTAAGGTCACTGGCCACGGGGTTGTGAAGTGCTATGAACCGCTCACAGTCCCGATCAATTTTAAGATCCAGTGCATTTACCCTGTTCTCGGTATGCAGCACCTCTTCGGCCAGGTCGCTGTCGTGCTTGAAAAAAGCTTCCTGCGCATGCTCCAGCTGAGTAGTACAGAGATTGAGCATTTCAAGACCCGCCTGGTTTAAGGCCTCTTTATGTTGGTCTAAAGTTATCATAGTTGGAAAATTTATCCGAATCTACCGGTAATATAGTTCTCGGTCTGTTGTTTTTCGGGGTTGGTGAAAAGTTTCTTTGACTTGTCATATTCAATCAATTCGCCCATGTAGAAAAAAGCCGTGTAATCGCTTATCCTCCCTGCCTGTTGCATATTGTGGGTAACGATCACTATCGTGTACTTCTCCTTGAGCTCATATATAAGCTCCTCAATTTTAGCAGTTGAAATGGGATCCAATGCTGAAGTGGGTTCATCCATAAGAATAATGGATGGCTCTACAGCCAGGGCACGTGCTATACAAAGCCGCTGTTGCTGCCCTCCGGAAAGAGCAAGGGCCGATTTATTTATATCCTCTTTTACCTCGTTCCACAATCCCACCTGTTTAAGAGAGTCTTCCACCTTATCCTTCAGGTATGCTTTGTCTTTGATCCCCTGAATCTTCAAGCCGTAGGCTACATTTTCATAAATGGATTTTGGAAAAGGGTTGGGCTTTTGAAATACCATCCCCACCTGCTTCCTTAGTTGCTCAACATTTACTTTCTTTTTGTAAATGTTCTCACCGTCTATGAGGATCTCTCCTTCCATTCTAAAGCCCTCAACGTAGTCGTTCATACGGTTGAACAGTCTCAAAAAAGTAGATTTCCCACATCCCGAAGGACCAATAAAAGCGGTGATCTTATTTGCCCTAATTTTCATGTCGATCCCTTTGATCGCCATAAAATCATCATAGAAAACCTTTACTTCCTTAGATTCAAGTTTGTGTTTTCTCTTGAGAGATTTATCTATAATTTCTTTTTCTTTCATTTACTTTAATCTTTTTTGCCAGCGGTTTCTAAAATATACAGCTATACTGTTCATAATAAAGGTAATCAATAGCAGAATAATGATCGCTGCAGCTGCATTGACCTCAAAACCATGCTGGGGTCTTGAGATCCAATTAAAGATCTGGATTGGCAAGACCGAAAATTCATCCATTGGGGAAGCAGGGGCAAAAGGAACGTAGGCCAAGGCACCTATGACAATTAATGGCGCGGTCTCCCCTACTGCACGCGACAGCGCCAGGATGATCCCGGTTAGAATGCCTCCAAAAGAGGCCGGTAACAATTGTTTTGAAATTGTCTGCCATTTTGAGGCTCCCATGGCAAAAGAAGCGTCTCTAATAGATTTGGGTACGGCTTTGAGGGCCTCCCTCGTAGAAACAATTACGATGGGAAGTATCAACAATGCCAAAGTAAAACTACCTGCCAAGACACTCGCCCCCATTTGTAGTATCCTTACAAATACTTCAAGTCCTAATAAACCATAAATGATGGAAGGTACCCCTGCCAGGTTGGAAATATTAACCTCCAGCAAAGATGCGAGTTTACTTTCCTTAGCGTATTCTTCGAGATAGATGGCAGCCGCAATCCCTATAGGTAAAGCAATAATCGTGGTGAGAAGCAGGATCCAAACACTTCCCATTAGAGCTGTATAAATACCTGCTCTTTCAGCTTTTCTGGAAGGTAAGTTGGTGATAAAATCCCAGTCTATCCTTTGAATTCCGTCAATGAAAATGGAACCTATAAAGATGATCAACAGGACCAGGCCTAAAAAAGTACAGGCGATCCCCCAGAATTTAAAGAGTTGGTCAAAAATCCTGTTCTTCTTGATGTTATTCATACTTCTCCCTGAATTTTTTCCTAATCCTGTAACTTATTGTGTTAAGAAGGAAGGTGAAAATGAAAAGTGTAATACCTGCAGCGAAAATTGTACGATATTCAAGGGAACCGTGTTGAACATCTCCCAGACTTACCTGTACAATATATGCAGTAATAGTCTCGACCGGTACTGTGGGATCAAATGTGAGTCTCGGCTGTTGTCCTGCTGCAATTGCCACGATCATGGTTTCGCCAATAGCTCTTGAGATCGCAAGAATAATTGACACTACTATTCCCGAAGAAGCTGCCGGCACTAAAACCCTAAAGGAATTCTGAAGCTTGGTAGAACCCATTCCATAAGCCGCCTCTCTTAAAGAATTTGGTACTGCGTGAAGCGCGTCCTCACTCAAAGAAGAGATAAAGGGTATGATCATGATCCCCATTACCAAACCCGCCGAAAGCGAGTTGAAACCTGAAAGCGACGGGATGAATGTCTGCAGAAATGGTGTCACTACCGTTAGTGCAAAGAAACCATAAACCACAGTTGGCACAGCCGCTAGTAACTCCAGTAGAGGTTTTATGGTTTTCCTGAAACTACGTGGTGCGTATTCGCTGATGTAGATACTAATGGAAAGCCCCACCGGTACAGCAAACAGGATTGCGATAAACGAGGTAAGCAAGGTCCCGGAAAGCAAAGGCAGGATTCCGAAATGTTTATCGGAGTATAATGGAGTCCATTGGGTATCTGTCAAGAACTCTGTAATAGGAACTTCGCTAAAGAAATTAATAGCTTCAATGGAAAGGACAAGGATAATGCCCACTGTCACCAGGATGGTTACAAGGGCACTGGCTTGTAATCCTTTCTCAATAACCGATTCTTTGAGTTTCCTCATAATTTAAGGGAATTAGATCCCAATGAAGTTATTCCTGAGTTGTGTTTTCCTGAACGAAAGAAGAAAATTTCTGTCTTTCTCTTTGGTATTCCTCAGCGGTCAAAGGAATGTATCCCACATCCTGAAGCAACTGAGGAGCTTCGTCGAGGTAGAATTCTACAAAGTCAATCACTGCCGGATTTTCTAAAGAAGAACTGTTCACGTATATGTAAAGTGGTCTCGAAAGCGGTGCATAGCTGCCATTGCTAACAGTTTCGGCAGTTGGTTCGACACATCCTTCTCCCCCGTCAACTGCGACCATTCTCAATTTATCTGCATTTTCCTCATAGTATGCAAGACCGAAGAAACCAAGGCCGTATTTATCTCCGGAAACCCCCTGAACTAATACGTTGTCATCCTCACTGGCAGTATAATCTCCACGGCTGGCTCCACTTTCCCCAACAATGGCTTCAGTAAAATAGTCAAAAGTACCTGAAGCTACTCCGGGGCCAAAAAGGTGAATTTCCTCATCTGGCCAGGAAGGATCGATCTGGTTCCAACGGGTGATATTTCCCTGGGCACCGGGTTCCCATATCTTTTTAAGTTGTTCTACAGTAAAACAATCAACCCAGTCATTTTCAGGGTTTACCACTACTGCAAGTCCGTCATAAGCTACTTCAAGTTCTACAAAAGAGATTCCGTTGCTTTCTGCAATAGCTCTTTCGTCTTCTTTAATGGGTCGGGAGGCATTGGTGATAGCCACTTCTCCTCTACCAAATTTCTGAAATCCACCACCGGTACCCGAAACCCCAATAGTAATATCGGTTCTGGGAGCTTCATTCCTGTATTCTTCGGCTATTGCTTCGGTCACCGGATACACTGTACTGGAACCATCTATGCTTATGGCCGAGCCATCATCTTCTTTTTTGTTATTTCCGCAGGAAGCAAGGGAAACAGTTATTGCTGTAAGTAAAAGGAATTTTTTCATTTTTCTGTAGTTATAGTTGTAGTTCAAGTTGCATTCTAAACATAAGGTCATCTTCCAGTCCCAGGTTCATGTTAAGGTAACTTAGATCTGCCTGCACCTTTAGGTTGTGCTTTGAGATATATTTTGAAAGCCCTAAGGTATACTGGTTTTCAACCGCCTGAGTCACTGTGTCATCAAGATCAATATTGGTATATCTCCCCAGTACTTGATAATTTGAGGGAAATAGATAACCCGCCTGCACATTAAATCCACTACCGGCATTTACTGCAGCTCCTGTTAAGCTGTTATCAGAATTCATTGCTAAGATTTCACCTGCATCCCGGTGTGCAAATTCTGCCAAAGCAGAAATCCCTTCATACTTAAAGATGGCATCCAGAAAGAAAGTTGTAATATCTGTTTGAAAAAATCCATCATCAGTAATCATATAGCTTCCCATGTTGGAACGGGTCTTTACTGCATCGTCATTAAAATCATACGAAACGCCTACAGCCAGTTTAGGTTCTTCTTCACGAGCAAAGTCGGCACCTGCGTAGTCTGCAAAATCTCCGAAAGGAAGAAATTCCAGTCGGGCTGTATATTGATATCCTCCAAGATTTCCGGTAGTGATATTTCTTCCCTCACCCTGGGCAACAGATAAAGCTTCTCTCATGATAAAATCACCTCCAAGAGAAGTTTCGTGGTGTAACTGTAAGCCCAGATCCCTGTCAATATTAAAGCGGCTGTTTACCAGAGAACGGTCAACGGTCTCAAGACTTCCGGAAGAAATGATGCGCTCACGGTTTCCGGGAAGTTTGGTTTGTCCAGCCCACAATTCAAAATTCTTATAGAAATTCCACTTTACTACAGCATCAAGAATGTATCGGGGTGCATCACTGGTAAAAGGCGAAGCTCCTGAAATGTCCCTGTTGGAAAGTCCAAGTTCTATTTTGTACTCCAGGCGTGGAGAGTAGGCAAAACCTCCAAATTTGAGACGGGCCCTTCTAATTAGAAAAGCAGATTCACTATCTCCAAAACCATCCTCTTCGGTAATTCCCCAGTTAGTGGTAAAAAGAGACTGCATTCTAACATTCATTTTCACACTGTAGGAGCTATCCGAGGCTATTGTGTTAATAATACCTTTTCCAAATTTGTTTTCTGTAATATCCTGCCCGTATAAATGAATTGAAAGCAAAAGTGCTATAGCTGTAAGCCAGCCAGAGGTAATTTTCATAATCTCTTAATTTTTGTCGATGCAAAGAAACTGCATCAATGTTAAGCCAATGTTACCTCGAAATTATCAATAAGTAAAAAACTGAAGAATAGTGTCCTTTACAAGCCTTAAAATGAGGTGTCAAAAATGGCATTTTTAGAAGGTTATATACTCATCCTCATGTAAATAAAAGTTTAAGTTTTATTAAGAACTTCTTGCAGCACTGCTGAATATTTTTTTTCTAATTTGTGTCCAAACCGACCTCAGAGTGAGTAAATCGTTTCTTCAAAAATATCTTTCCTTTTTTATTAGCGGTGCAATTCTTTTGTTTCTGGTCATCCTCTACTTTACCCATTCCCCTTTTCAGGAATCGGTTGAAGAAGCATGGAATATACTATTAAGTGAGGACCAGGACCGCATCAAGGAATACGTTCAGCAGTTTGGGGTACTGGGGCCTATAGCGATAATTATTTTCATTATTTTACAAATGTTCCTCATTATTTTTCCCTCCTGGCTACCTATAATTGTTGGGGTGCTTGCTTATGGGTTTTGGTGGGGAGTATTGATCAATCTCATAGGTGTGGGGATAGCTTCTACTATAGGTTACTTCATTGGGAAAAGATTTAAAAAGGTCTTTATAAGCAATAAAAAATATGAGAAGATGGAATTCTGGATCGAGAATTACAGCTTTATAACGGTGATCTTGTTCAGGGTCTCTCCCTTCTTTTCAAATGATGCTATAAGTTTTATTGCAGGAATCTTTAGAATGAACTATAAAAAGTTCATGTTCGCTACTTATGCCGGCATGATCCCATTGTCATTGGCCGTGGGTTACTTTTCCACCGACATCGACCGCCTGGAGAATGGTCTTTACTGGATAGGCGGTGCCGGCGCTGTATTATATGCCATCTACATTTACATTGATTACAACAAAAGAAAGAAAAATGAAAAGCAATAAATTTCCAATTGATGAAGTCCGGTCCCAATTCCCGGCACTAAACTTTAAAAACAAAGAACAGGTTTTCCCTGTTTATTTTGACGGACCGGGAGGAACGCAAATGGTACAATCCTGTATTGACAGGATGCTTGAGTATATCGAAACCGGAATGGCAAATCTTCACGGCACTTTCTCTACAAGTCAAAAAACAGATCTTTTGCTGGAGAAAGCAAAGGAGGCGGTGGGAGATCTCTTGAATTGTTCTGCCAGGGAAGTCGCCTTTGGGCAGAATATGACAAGTCTTGCTTTTCAGGTTTCAAATGCTCTGCGACCGCTAATAGAAGAAGGAGATGAGATCCTGGTCACTCAACTCGATCATCGTGCAAACGTGGATCCCTGGATCCACCTGGCCAAAGAGACGGGCGCAACTGTTAAATGGCTTCCGGTAGATAAGGAAAAACTGGCCCTGGACCTCACTAACCTTGACTCTTTGATCAACCCTAAGACCAAAGTTGTTGCTGTAGGCCTCTCCTCTAATCTCACCGGAACTGTGACTGATGCAAAGAGGATCTTTAAAGCTGCAAAAAACGTAGGTGCGATCACCATTGCCGATGCTGTTCATGCAGTACCTCACTTCCTTATCGATAAACAGGAGCTGGAAAGTGACATCCTGTTCTGTTCTGCCTACAAATTCTTTGGTCCTCACCTGGGAATAGCAGCTATTAAAAAAGGTCTTTTTGAAAGGTTAGAAATTCCGAAGCTACAGCCGGCGCCAAACGAGATCCCTTACAAGCTCGAAACCGGCACCCAAAATCATGAAGGCATCGCCGGACTTTGCGGCGCGATAAGCTTCATTGAAAGCCTTGGCCGTGGAAATTCCCGAAGGGAGAAACTCGGCTTTGGTATGAAGGCAATTGAAGCTCATGAAGAGGAGCTTATGAACGAGCTGCAGGAATTTCTTCAATCCATTCCTGAAGTGGAACTGTTTCGCGCAGGAAATGACATTAAGAAAACACCCACTTTTGCATTCAAGATCAAGGATATCCACTCCAGGGAGGCGACAGAATTCTTTGCTGAAAAGTTCAACCTCTGCATCGGGGACGGGCATTTCTATGCGGCCACCATGGCCGAAGTTTTCCCGGTGATGGACACCGGTGGCTGGATAAGGATTGGTTTTGCCCCCTATAACACGTTTGAGGAGATAGCAATTTTTAAAACAGCTCTTAAGGAACTCCTCCTCATGAAAACATAAAGATGATCGTAAGGGTAATAAAATTCTTTGCCAAAGGCCTGCTCGCTTTTTTGCTCCTTCTTTTGCTGTATTTTGTTGCAGCTTTAATAGGTTCGGCCATACCTGTGAACAGCGACTGGGAACAAGGTGAAGATGTTACTATTTACCTGCGAACGAACGGAGTGCATACAGATTTTGTTTTTCCTGTGGAGAATGAATTCATGAATTGGGAGCAAATGATCGATTCTTCATATACCCTCTCAAAAAGGGGAAATTACCAGTATATTTCTTTTGGGTGGGGAGACCTTAAATTTTACCAGAACACCCCACAGTGGAACGATCTCACTTTTCCCACAGCCATGCAGGCGGTGTTTCTTCCTACTCCTTCGGCCATGCATGTTGAGTTTGAAACAATGCCCAGATTTGACCAGCCTACTGTTCCCATTAAAGTCTCCGAAGATGAGTACATGAGGCTGGTGGAATATGTAAGATGGAGCTTTCAAAAAGATTTCTCCGGAAATGTAAAGCCAGTTCCCGACCTTCACTACAACCGGAATGATGCCTTCTTCTACGCAAAGCGATCTCTCAATTCTTTCTACACCTGCAACACCTGGGTCAATAACGGTTTAAAAGAAGCCGGGCTTCCCGCTTGTTTGTGGACTCCTTTCGACGAAGGGATCTTCTATAAATACCGCTGATTTTATACATATTTTAAGAAGCTGCTGTTTAAGGTTTATAGCTAAAAATCTTAACTTCAGCTTCATACGCTTAAAAATCAACCAAAACACCCTTTTGCTATGAGCGAGATAAACAAGATAACCGAACTTCTGGGGGATGAAGCAGAATCTCTACTGGGATACAAAAGCGAGAAGATTCCGAAGGAAAGACTTACGAAGCCGGGTCCTGAAACCGTCGATAATTTTACTGAAAGTGACCGGAATCCACAGGTTCTTAAAAATCTGGCGCAGCTCTACAACCACGGTGCACTCAGCGGAACGGGCTACCTCAATATTTTACCGGTAGATCAGGGAATTGAGCATAGTGCGGCCGCGTCTTTCTATAAGAACAAAGACTACTTCGATCCCGAAAATATTATCAAGTTAGCTATTGAAGCCGGCTGTAACGGCGTCGCTTCTACTTTTGGCGGGCTCGCACTTCACGCGAGGAAATATGCTCACAAAATTCCTTTTGTAGTAAAGATCAACCACAATGAGCTAATGACCTATCCCAACAAATATGATCAAATCCCCTTCGGAAGCGTTCGGGAAGCCTGGGATATGGGAGCAACAGCTATAGGTGCTACTATCTACTTCGGAAGTGAAGAAAGCACCCGACAAATTCAGGAAGTAGCTGCAGCCTTTGAAGAAGCACATCAACTGGGAATGGCCACCATTCTCTGGTGCTACACCCGAAATTCAGCTTTTAAGAAAGACGGAAAGGATTACCACACCGCCGCCGATCTTACGGGGCAGGCCAATCACATTGGTGTCACGATCAAAGCCGATGTGATCAAACAAAAGCTTCCGGAAACCAATTTCGGCTTCCGGGACATCAACTTTGCTAAACATTCAAAAGAAATGTACGAGAGCCTTACTACAGATCATCCTATAGACCTTTGCCGCCTGCAGGTGGCGAACTGTTATATGGGTAAGATCGGGCTTATTAATTCTGGTGGGGGTTCTGAAGGAGATTCAGATTTTAAAGCCGCTGTAAAAACAGCCGTGATCAACAAACGCGCCGGCGGCTGCGGACTCATCATGGGACGTAAAGCCTTTCAGCGGCCACTTAAAGATGGGATAGATATCCTAAGAAGCGTACAGGAAGTTTATTTGGCCAAAGAAATTGACCTGGCGTAGTGAGTTGACCTGCAAGGTTTCCAAAACCTTGTAGGTCTTATAATAGGAGAAATACAGGTCCAGGTTTAGACCCTGAAATAAATTAAGGGTGACGAAAAGAAGGAAACGTCATGCTGAACTTGCTTCAGCATCTCTGACGTCGCCAAAACTAGACCCTGAAATAAATTCAGGGTGACGAAAAGAGTGAAACGTCATGCTGAACTTAATTCAGCATCTCTGACGTCGCCAAAACAAGACCCTGAAATAAATTCAGGGTGACGAAAAGAAGGAAAGGTCATGCTGGACTTGTTTCAGAATCTCAAATTTTGCGAATCAATACCCTTAAATAAATTCAGGGTGACGAAAAGATTGAAACGTCATGCTGAACTGTTTCAGCATCTCTGGCGTCGCCAAAACAAGACCCTGAAATGATTTCAGGGTGACGAAAAAAACTAAACGTCATGCCGAACTTGTTTCAGCATCTCTGGCGTCTCCAAAACAGGACCCTGAAATAAAATCAGGGTGACGACGGATACGTTACGTCATGCTGAACTTGTTTCAGCATCACAAACTTCGAGTCAATGCCATAAAATGAATTCAAAGAATAACCCTTTCAGGGTTTCGAACCCTAAAAGGGTTGCAGTGGTCTAAGAAAAAAAACCTCTCAGCTCTTGAAGAGCTGAGAGGTTTATACAACAACATTCTGATCCCTGATCACCGATCACTGACCACTCGTTTTGAACAGCTCCTTCCGCTTCGGCTTTTCTGCGTTCGCGTTTACAGGCTCTCCAAAAAGGTCAAAATCGGCAGCATCTGTGATCTTGACATCGTAAAAATCTCCGGTTTTCAGGTAGATCTTTGTCGCATCGATGTGTACCTCGTTATCAACATCGGGGGAATCATGCTCTGTTCTCCCCACATAGTTCTCCCCTTCCTTTCTGTCAATGACAACTCTAAAGGTTTTTCCGATTTTTTGCTGATTAAGTTCCCAGGAGATCTGCGACTGGATTTCCATTATCTCATTAGCCCTTTCCTGCTTCACTTCCTGCGGCACATCATCTTCAAGATTATAAGCGTGGGTGTTCTCCTCATGAGAATAAGTAAAACATCCAAGGCGTTCAAAACGCATATCTTTCACCCACTGCTTCAGCTCCTGAAAATGTGTTTCGGTCTCCCCGGGATAGCCAACAATAAGAGTGGTTCGAATTGCCATTTCCGGAACCCTGTTGCGAAATTCCTTCAGCAGATTAGTAGTTTTTTCTTGGGTAGTTCCGCGGCGCATGGACTTCAGGAGATCATCTGAAATATGCTGCAAAGGGATATCCAGATAATTACAGATCTTCAACTCTCGCTTCATCAGGTCCAGCACATCCATAGGAAATCCGGTTGGGAAGGCATAGTGTAACCTTATCCATTCAATTCCCTCCACCTTCACCAGGTTTTCAAGAAGTTCGGCTAAATTTCGCTTTTTATAGAGGTCTAATCCGTAGTAGGTAAGATCCTGCGCGATAAGAATTAGTTCCTTCACTCCCTGTGCGGCAAGTTTCCTTGCTTCCTCCACCAGGTTTTCAATGGGTGTGGATTTGTGTTTCCCACGCATTAGCGGAATAGCACAAAAAGAACACGGCCTGTCACAACCTTCAGCGATCTTCAGGTAAGCATAATTTTTCGGAGTAGTAGTTAACCGCTCTCCAACCAGTTCATGCTTATAATCGGCTTCAAGTGCGGCAAGAAGTTCAGGCAGTTCGGTAGTTCCGAAGTACTGGTCCACGTCCGGGATCTCTTTAACCAGATCTGGCTTATAGCGCTCGCTGAGACATCCGGTCACGAAGACTTTATCCACTTCACCTTGCTCCTTCAGCTCTACGTACTCTAAAATGGTATTTACCGACTGTTCTTTTGCGTTATCAATAAAGCCACAGGTATTGATCACCACAATATTTCCCTCCTGCTCATGCACCACATCCTTGTTGTTTGCCTTCAACTGCCCCATCAAAACTTCACTGTCATAGACATTCTTGCTACAGCCAAGGGTGACCACATTGATCCTGTTCTTCTTTAACGACTTTGTTCTCATACACTTACTTATCAACAATTTAAAAACCTCACAGGTTTCTGAAACCTCTGAGGTTTCAAAATGAAAGATTTCTAAAAGGGCTGCAAAGATACGATCAAATTTGACAAATCTCACATCCAACAACTTATGCTTTTAATTCTAAAAATCAGGCTGTAATGATTTAAAGGAAGAAATCTTTTTCAAAATATCTTCCTGGCCTCTTTCCGGCAGATTTTAAAATTTTTCGCGGAAGCAAAACAGACAGGTATGGTTGGTACGGGCGGAAACCTCAAAGTGGAGATCTCCAAAAATTGCCTGCTGAAGGTGACGTTATCAGGTTTAGGCACAAAACTTTTTAAAAAATTGGATTGCTTCTTTTTTATTCAATAAAAAATGAAATGCTTACACATTCCTTATCTTTACCCGTACCAACTAAGAATTACCATGAAAAAACTCATTCTCCTTCTCTCACTCCTGACTCTCCTCACCTCCTGCTCTCAAAAAGAAGAACAAACCATAGTCCAAAAAATAGCCGAAGCAAACGGCATCCAAAATTTTGAAGATGTGGAGGAACTCCGCTACACCTTCAATGTCAGAGTCAATGATACCTTAAGAACCAGCAGGGCCTGGACCTGGAACCCGAAGACAGATATGGTTACCCTCACCACTCCCGACAGCACGGTAACCTATAACCACAAAACAGAAGCCGCGGAAAACGAGAAGACAGATCAGCGGTTCATCAACGATCAGTACTGGCTACTATTTCCGTTTCACCTGGTGTGGGATGAGATGGAATGGGAATATTCAGAAGAGGCTACAGCGCCCATCAGCGGCGAACAGATGCAACGAATAACTGTAAAATATCCCGACGGAGCCGGTTATACTCCCGGTGATATGTATGAAGTCTATTTTGGTGACGATTATATGATCAAAGAATGGGTGTACCTATCTGGCGGCAGTAGGGAAAATCCTTTCGCCACCACCTGGGAGGATTATGAAGTACATGAAGGGATCGCTATTGCCAAAATGCACAAAAATGCAGACGGGAGTTTTGAGTTGTATTTTACGGATGTTAGTGTAAAACAAGAATAACTACGAATGTAGAAATTAGAAGTACGAAATAGTTCTGTTGCGGGTTGCGGGTCGGGGTTACGTGTTGCGGGTTGCCTGTTGCCTGTTGCCGGTTTCTTTGGAATTCTTTCGATAAGCTTTTCTTCAACTTTTAAAACTGCCTGACCACTGAATACGGCCTACTAAATTTTTCTAATTATCTGTTGTTGATTACTTTTTTTTCTCTTTTTAGTCCTCTCCTTCGGAGGGGTGCCGATAGGCGGGGTGGGAAATTTACTCCGCCTTTTCCCGTTTTACCCTGACCCTAAAGGGAGCCGGGAAAAGCACTGGATCTTTTAGAAATAGCCTTCGGTTTTTGGCGGAAAAAATTTACAAGTTTCACCTTGCAGCTATTAATGGTTGTGTTTTTGTCGTGTTGCCGGTCACCAGTTGCCCGCCTTTAAAGCCCGTAGTTTTTGGCTGTTGGCTTTTTACCGTCTTTGCAAAGGAGTCCCGAGACTTCGGGACGACTGAAGCAATCTCCTGCTCAAGGAGTGAAAAGCTTCCTCTGTTTTACTTTTAGACCTTCCCTTTCTGACCCTAAAAGCATTTAGCTGGTGGCCCTGCAACGTTAGCCGTGGGCCTTATTACAACTACAGAAAATTCTTGCTCCTACAAATATTTCTGGAAAAGTCCCCTCCTCAGGAGGGGTGCCGATAGACAGGGTGGTAAATATTGCTCCGCCTTTTCCCGTTTTACGCCACACTCCAAAGGGAACCGGGAAAAGCACTGGAACTTTTAGACATAGCCTTTGGTTCTTGGCGGAAACGTGTTGCCGGTCACCAGTTGACCGTCTTTAAACCCCTTAGCCATTGGCTGTTGGCTTTTTACCGTCTCTGCGAAGGAGTCCCGAGACTTCGGGACGACTGAAGCAATCTCCTGCTAGAGGAGTGAAAAGCTTCCTCTGTTTTACTTTTAGACCTTCCCTTTCTGACCCTAAAAGCCTTTAGCTGGTGGCCCTGCAACGTTAGCGTGGGCCCTATTACAACTACAGAAAATTCTTGCTCCTACAAATGTTTCTGGAAAAGTCCCCTCCTCAGGAGGGGTGCCGATAGGCAGGGTGGGAAATTTGCTCCACCTTTTCCCGTTTTACCCTGGCCCTAAAGGGAACCGTAAAAAGTTGCAGTAAAGAGAACAAATTCGTGAATTCGTGGCTTTTTTAATTGCATCTCAATTTATCCCCTTAAAGATTCTCTAATTACCAATCCCGAATTAATAATCAACGAACATCTGTGCATCCGTGGCAAAGTTGCGGGTAATCATCTTCAAATTAGCCAATCTTCAAATCTTCAAATCTACCAATTTTTCTTATTTTTGTATCTCTCTGGAAGAAACTCTTCCATTTATAATTTCTGCTTCCCTACCGCAGAAAAGACATAATCAAATCAACAGAAAAATCCATATGAACTGGTACGCCCTGTACACAAAGCCGCGGTGGGAAAGAAAAGTCGCTAAGGAACTTGAGGAACAGGGAATAGAAGCTTATTGTCCTCAAATCACGGAAGTCCGCCAATGGAGCGACCGCAAAAAAAAAGTCACCACTCCCCTTTTTAAATCCTATGTTTTTGTACATCTGGAAGATAAAGACCGGGCTAAAGTCTTTGAAACTCCCGGAGTGGTTCAATATCTTTTCTGGCTTGGCAAACCCGCCATTGTTCGTGATGAGGAGATAAAAACGATCAAAGCATGGTTGGAAGACGAGCGGGTGGAAAATGTGGAAGTCAGCCACCTCTCCCCCGGCGACCGCCTCATCATCTCCAATGGCAGCTTCAAAGACAAAGAAGCTATTGTACAGGAGATCGGCAACAAACGTCTTAAATTAATCCTGCAAAGTCTCGGACTGGTGGTGAATGTGAGGGGTTCGGATGTTCTGGAAAAGTAAGGATTGGTGATTAGTGATTCCTAAAAAGCTTTTGGCCACTAGCTTTTAGCCTTTAGCTCTTTTGTTCAAAGCTAAATTTGAATCAGAGCTTGTTTCTTTTGTCTCTGTGAAGATCTGCGCGATCTGCGGGAAACCTTTAAATGGTCAGAAAATCAATTGTGGAACTAATAATTAAGTTATCACTAATTAACCATTATTCCTTAATCTTTAATCATTTCACCGACTTGGCTCTTGCTTCTCGAAATAAATTCCTGCATTCGCGGCTCTTTCTAGCCTACAGAATTAACCCACAACTGAGAACCGAAAACTGAGAACGGAGTGCGCAAACGTTTTCTTACAAATTTTACCTGACCACCTTCTATTTATTCAACTTCTTTAATTATTCTGCCCTCCCACCTCCTGCTCAATTTTCTTTACGGAAAACCGTAAAATCAACACTCTTTTATCATCTTGTTCATAACTGCAGCAGAATTTAACACTAACAATTTGTCTTAAACAAAAGTTAACAAATATATTTGCAGGCGCAATTAACATGATCCCGTTAAACGGATTTTCATGCATTTTGTCGGACTGCAGGCCATAAGTTTTTGGGACTGAGAACGGCGAAGCCGTGGCCTCCGCAGGCGGAATTTCGGGTTCAAAATTTAAAATTCAAGATTAACTGCCCACTGATCACCGACCACTGAATACTTCTTTTCAAGAGCCCCTACCCTCCTGAAAAGTCGAAAACATAAGAATGCCAATTATCTTCCTTTCCGTACCCTGCATCCACTCCCTACAGGATCACAGGCAACGGAAGGTAGGGCAGCAACCCGGATATCCCGGACCTAATTACACGTACATAAAGAACATAAAAAATTGCCGAATAAATCGTTCCTTCTATGAACTTTTATCCGCCGAAGTATTAGCGAAGGTGGACCGAACTATCGACTCCTAATAAATAAAACATGAATACAGATTCTCCAAAAATAGCAGTAATAGGCCTTGGCTATGTTGGCCTTCCCCTTGCCAGACTTTTCGCCACTAAATATCCTGTTATAGGTTTTGACATAAACGCCAAACGTGTGGAGGAACTTCAAAAAGGTCATGATTCCACTCTGGAAGTGGAAGATGAAGTGCTGCAGGCAGTACTGCTAAAGAAATATCCGCTGCCTATCGAGATGCCAAAGGAAGGTGAAGAACTTGCTATAGCAGGGCATTGGAATACTCCTTCCCGATTGAATGGCAGCACCAAGGAAGCAAAACCGACAACCGACAACTCACAACCGACAACCGGCTTGTACATTACCAGAGACCTCGGAGACATCCAGGACTGCAATTACTACATCATCACCGTTCCAACTCCGGTGGACAAAAACAATCGCCCCGATCTGACTCCCCTTTATAAAGCCAGCGAGAGTGTGGGAAGAGTATTAAAAACAGGAGACATAGTGATCTATGAATCTACAGTTTATCCCGGTGCTACCGAGGAAGAGTGCGTGCCTGTGCTGGAAGAATTTAGCAACCTCAAATTCAACAAAGATTTCTTTGTGGGTTATTCCCCTGAAAGGATCAATCCGGGAGACAAGGAGCATACGGTAGAAAAGATCTTAAAAGTCACTTCAGGTTCCACTCCGGAAATTGGAAGAAAAGTCGACGACCTATACAAAAGTGTTATCACCGCCGGCACCCATTTGGCTCCTACTATAAAAGTAGCCGAGGCCGCCAAGGTAATCGAAAATTCTCAGCGGGACATAAATATTGCCTTTGTAAACGAGTTGGCCAAGATCTTTAATAGAATGGAGATCGATACCAATGATGTTTTAGATGCAGCAGGAACCAAATGGAATTTCCTACCCTTTAAACCCGGTCTGGTGGGCGGACACTGCATTGGGGTAGATCCTTATTACCTGGCGCAAAAGGCACAAGAATTGGGATATCATCCGGAAATAATTTTGGCCGGGAGGAGGATGAATGACTCTATGGGACAATATGTGGCATCTGAAGTTATTAAGCTAATGCTGCAAAACGATTTAAAAGTAAAAGGAGCCAACATCCTGGTACTGGGAATCACTTTTAAAGAAAACTGCCCGGATGTTCGAAACACAAAAGCTGTGGATGTTGTAAAACAACTACAGGAGTATGGTACTCAAGTGACAATTTACGATCCCCTGGCGAATCCTGCGGAGGTAATGCACGAATATGGTCTGCAAAGCGACAATATTCTTCCCAAGGAGAAATTTGATGCGGTGGTGTTGACGGTAGCTCATAAAGAATTCCTACAAATGGAAATTGATTTCCTCAAAAATAAAGATGCGGTTGTTTATGATGTGAAGGGAGCCTTGAAACTTCCAGGTATTTACTCTTTATAGAACATAGTTTTTAGTAAATTTTTCAATGCTATTAACTTTAAAAAATATAAAACATAAAATCTTTAGAGGAGAAACTCGGAGCGTAAAAGCTAAGAAGAATATCTCTCTGATGTTCTTAATCAAAGGAATAAGCATATTATTAAATTTAGCTTTTGTTCCGCTTCTAATTGATGTCTTAGACACTGAAATTTATGGCATCTGGTTGACAGTTACTACAATTGTCGGATGGATCGGCTTTTTTGATATTGGTCTGGGTCACGGGCTGAGAAATAAACTAGGGGCTGCTATTGCGGAAGGAAAAGAGCAATTGGCAAAATCTTATATTAGTACAACTTATATAACTCTTTTTTTTATAACCATCTGTATTATCGCTTTTCAATTTGCGATCATACCACTATTCAATTGGGCAGAGCTCTTAAATGCTCCTACAGAGATGAACCCGGAATTAACTCGGCTTGTTACCTGGGTTGTCTTTCTGTTCTCCTTGCAATTTTTATTTAAGTTAATAACATCAATAATGCTTGCACTGCAAATGCCAGCATTTTCTTCACTAGTTGTCACCTTAGGACAACTTTCAGCTTTTATAGCTGTCTTATGTCTGGTGAAGCTTAACCTGGAACCGTCCTTATTATTGCTGGGCATAGTCATTTCCTCAGCACCGGTAATTGTATTATTTCTTTCATCTATTATTATATTTTCTGGAAAATACAGAATTTACGCTCCGTCTTTTTCCCATTATGACAAAGCACTTATCGAATCAGTTCTTTCTTTAGGATCTAAATTTTTCCTGATTCAACTGACTGCTTTATTTTTATTTCAGGCGAACAATATAATTATCGCTCATACTGGTGGACCTGCAGATGTAACAGAATTTAATATTGCCTACAAGTACATAGGATTAATACATATGGCTTTTGCTATTATTGCTATGCCTTTCTGGTCGGCTACGACTGAAGCTTTCAGTAAGAATGACATAAATTGGATTAGAAAATCATTGAAGTCGCTAAACCAGTTATGGATGGTATTTACTCTAGGTGGAATACTTCTTATTCTAGGTTCGGAGTTTATTTACCAGTTATGGATAGGTGAGGCACTAAAAGTGGATTACTTTATTTTATTTCTTATGTTAGTTTACTTCTCTCTTTTTATGAGGTGGACAATTTATGGAACTTTTCTGAATGGAATTGGAAAAATCCGACTGCAGTTCTACATAACACTTTTAGAAGCTATAATTCATATTCCCCTAGCCTATTATTTCGGTGTATTGTGGGGTATACCAGGTGTATTATTTTCCATGATTTTAGTTGCGGCCATTAATGTCTTATGGCCGCCAATTCAACTAAAAAAAATAATAACAGGTATCGCTTCGGGACTTTGGAATAAATAATTTTTACGGAAAAAATGACCTATGAAGTAATAAATAGAAAAATAGATAAATTTATTCTGGTGATCATTGTGATTATGATGTCCGGAGCATCTTTACTTAATGATCATGATGAATTACTAATTATTATTTTTACCCTTATGGGTTCCGCAATGTTGGCCAGAAAGCAAAGGATAAATCCTTTCATTATTGGAGTAATTGTATTATGGCTGTTCATAAACATCATCTCCTTTCTGTACAATGAAACTGGTTTAAGTCTGAACACTTTCCTCGGATACCTTCTCCGCCTATTAATTCCTTTTTTTGGATTGAAATTGATAGGAATAACCTTTTGGGAAAAGCTGGAAAATCTTATTTACAAAATGGCTTTATTAACAATACCCATTTTTATTCTTGACTTAATTTTTCCCGAAATTTTTAATGCTCTAAAGCCCATTTTCGAGCCGCTTACTAGTAATACATTTTATAGAAAAGAATCGCAATCTAGTTATTGGTACTCATTTTTTTACACCCACTCGGGCAGAGAAGGTATTCGCAACAGCGGATTTATGTGGGAACCAGGTGCATTTGCAATGGTTTTAGTCCTTATGATTATATATAACTGGTGCACTAAAGGTTTTAGATTTAGCAAACGTGTCTGGATATATTCAATCCTTATCATAACTACTTTTTCAACTGCAGGATATTTAGCTCTTGCCTTTCTATTAGTTGCTTATGTTCAAAAAGCAAAGAAGCTTCATGTAAGCGTAATTTCAATGGTTTTATTAATCGTTTTTGTATTAGTAGGTCGCTCAATGGATTTTCTTGGTCCCAAGATTGAACGCTTCCTAAGTGAAACAGAAAACAATATTCTGTATGAACAGGGCTATTCAAATAGATATGAAGCTAATAGAGTCGCATATTTTCTAATTAATTTAACAAAAAGTATTGAATTACCCACTGGATATGGTGTAGTAGAAGATAAAGAATCCTTTTTTTCTGTCCAAAAAATTGTGGGTGTTAATGGTTTAGGAGATATTCTGCTCATGTGGGGATGGCTAGGTTTACTTTTTGTATTATTTTCTATATTTAAATTCTGTTCTGCAATTTCAACCGTGAATTTATCGTATTTCACTATTTTCCTTTTATCCATTGCTATCCTTATTACCTTCTTCTCTAACCCAATCGAAACGAATCCTATTTTGTTTCTGGTTGTTTTCACTCCTCATATATTCAAGATTAAGGAACAATTACATGAATTTGATTTTCAGCAAATGCTGGAAGATCACAAACAAAACATAGCTAAATGATAAAGCGAATTGGTATCGTTTGCTCCTATCCAATACCTGAAGGTATGGCTGCTACGACAAGAATAATGGCTTACTCTAAGGGCATCGTACAACAGGGTGCGAAGGTAGATGTTTTTTCATACGTCCCCTCGGGTGAAAGCTTTTCATCTTCATATAATAATGAAGGCTTTTTTCAAGGAGTTTTCTATTGCTACCCTTTTAGAAGAAAAAGGCTTAAAAATAGATTTCTTCACAAAGCTGAAAGTATTTATTCCATTGCCCTTACTCTGCGGGCCATAAGAAGAAGAAACTACCAAGAGCCTTATGAAGCTATTATTATAAGCAACGACAATCCCTTTATTTTATACTGCTTTTCAAAATTTGCCAAAAGTATAGGAACAAAGTCAATATTTATATTCGATGAATATCCCATTCCAATTAGAAAATATTTAAAAAATAATATTTCTTACCTCAAAACTCTGGGATATAAATTCACCTTGAAAAATGTTGACGGCTATATCACTATGACTCAGAATTTAGCGAATTTTTACTGTAAGTTGAAGCCTAAACCTTTTTTCCTGGTATCTTCTATAACGGATATTGACCGCTTCACCAAAACTCCAGAACTACCAGCTTCAAAAAAGAAAAGGATTACTTACATGGGAAATATGGAGTTGTCAAAAGATAATGTGGATAATATTATCAGAGCTTTTGCCTTTTTAGCATCTAAACGCGATGATATTGAATTATATCTATATGGAAATCCTACACCCCAGGATAAAAAATATCTTATAAATCTTTCAAAGACTCTTAGGGTTGAATCAAAAGTCTTTTTTGGTTTTGCAGAATTTAATAAAGTTCCAGACTTACTAGCAAATTCACAAATTTTGGTTTCTTCACAACCAAAGACTAAAAGGGCTGAAGGTGGCTTCCCTACGAAACTAGGAGAATATTTGGCCACAGGTGTCCCTGTATTATTAACTAATGTAGGTGAAATTTCGAAATTCGTTAAACATAAAGAACACGTTTTTTTCTCGAATCCAGAGGATCCTGAGGATTTTGCAAATGAACTGCAATGGATTCTTGCCAATTACTCATTTGCTAAAGAAGTTGGGTCAAGGGGAAAAGAAGTTGTTTTAAAAAAATATTCTCACATCACTGCAGGTAAAGGCATTTTAAATTTTATTAAATATTTAAATCAAAAAGATGCATAATTCAGAATTAAAAAATAAAGTATTACTCATCACGGGAGGCACCGGCTCATTTGGAAATGCGGTTCTAAATCGCTTCCTGCAGACCGATCATTTCCGTGAAATCAGAATCTTTTCCAGAGATGAGAAGAAACAAGACGATATGCGAAATGAACTCCAGAACGAAAAATTAAAATTCTATTTAGGAGACGTGCGTGATTATCAAAGTATTGAAGTGGCAATGAGAGGAGTCGATTATGTTTTTCATGCTGCCGCTTTAAAGCAGGTGCCATCATGTGAATTTTTTCCTATGCAGGCTGTTCAAACTAACGTTATAGGAACTCAAAACGTCATAACTGCCGCAGCAGCAAACCAGGTTATAAAAGTTATTTGTCTCAGTACAGATAAAGCTGCTTATCCCATTAATGCAATGGGAATTTCCAAAGCAATGATGGAAAAAGTAGCAATCGCAGCTGCAAGGAATCTAAACAAAACTACTGTCTGTCTTACCCGTTATGGAAATGTCATGGCTTCGAGAGGTTCAGTAATACCACTTTTCTTGAAACAAATTAAAAATAACCAGCCACTAACCGTAACTGACCCAGAAATGACCAGGTTCTTAATGTCTCTAGAAGACGCTGTTGAGTTGGTGCTTTTTGCTTTTGAAAATGGCAACGCCGGAGATCTCTTTGTTAATAAAGCTCCTGCAGCAACTATAGGTGATTTGGCTCAAGCAATGAAAGAATTGTATAGTTCGGACAGTAAGATAAAAGAAATAGGTACCCGTCACGGTGAAAAACTTTATGAAACTCTCTGTACCCGGGAGGAAATGTTGAAAGCAGAAGATATGGGTGATTTTTATCGTATACCGGCAGACAATCGCGATTTGAATTACAACAAATATTTTTCAGAAGGTGAAGGCCATATTTCGGAAGTTGAGGATTATAATTCCCATAATACCACTCGATTGAACGTTTCTGGAGTGAAAAATTTAATAGAAAAATTAGAACTAATACAGGAGCAGGTATTAATCTCTTAATTATATTGAATCCAAAGATCATTAGAGGAAACTCTTTTACCGATGCAAGAGGCTCTATATTTTATAATATAATTTTAATACGACTCAGGCAAAAAGGATTTATGTGACAGAAAATGTTGATATAAGTTTTATTCGGGGTTGGCAAGGGCATAAAATTGAACAACGGTGGTTTTCCGCCGTGAATGGATGTTTTAAAATAGAGTTGAGAAAGATTGATTCAAACGGAGAGATCTCCGAAGGATCGGAACTCCGTACCTTCATTCTCCATTCAGAGAAATTAGATGTTTTACATGTGCCGGCCGGTTACGTTTCTGCAATTAAGGCACAGGAGGAAAATTCAAAATTACTTGCCATGGCAGATCATTTTACAAACGAGGTTCAAGATGAGGTTCGTTGGGAAAAACAATCTAACTAAAATAACATCTATTTAAAAACAGTATTTTATAATGAAAAAAATAGGAATTACCGGCCAATCTGGTTTTATAGGAACGCATTTGTATAATAATGTCAAGTTGTTCCCACAGGAGTTCGAACTGGTGCCTTTTAAAAAGGAATATTTTAAAGAACCCGAAAAATTAGACTTTTTTGTTGAGCAATGTGACGTAATTGTTCATTTGGCGGCAATGAACAGGCATAAGGATCCTGAAGTACTTTATAAGACCAATCTAGAACTTACGCAAAATTTAATCTCCTCTTTAGAACGAACCGGAGTGGCGCCGCATGTGTTAATTTCCTCATCTTCACAGGAAGAGCGGGGTAATTTATACGGAAAATCAAAAAAGGACAGTAGAGAAAGATTGGTCCAATGGGCAAAAAATACTGGTGCGACTTTCACTGGTATGGTTATTCCTAATGTATATGGCCCTTTTGGAAATCCATTCTATAACTCGGTAGTTGCTACTTTCTCTCACCAGATTGCTCACAATGAAACCCCAGAAATAGAAGTGGATGGAGATTTAAAACTGATTTATATATCGGAACTGGTCGGTGAGGTTGTACAAAAAATAAAGGAAAGTAAAACAGAACACATTTGCCATATCCCTCATACAGCTGAAGCTAAGGTATCGGAATTACTACATTTACTGAAAAACTTCAAAGAGGTTTATCAGGATAATGGAGAGATCCCGTCTTTCAAGAATTCTTTTGAATTGAACTTATTCAATACCTATCGCTGTTATATGAACATCAAGGAGCATTTTCCGGTGAAATTTGAACAACATACTGATGATCGTGGTTCATTTGTGGAAATTGTTAGATTAGGCATAGGGGGACAGGTTTCCTTTTCCACCACTGTACCAGGAATTACACGTGGAAACCATTATCACACAAGAAAAGTTGAAAGATTTGCAGTAATCAAAGGAAAGGCTTTGATACGATTACGGAGGATAGGAACAGATGAGATCTTAGATTTTGAACTTAACGGGGATGAGCCAGCTTATGTGGACATGCCGATATGGTACACGCATAACATTGAAAACATTGGGGATGAAATCCTATATACTAATTTCTGGATCAATGAACCCTATAATTCAGAGGATGCAGACACGTTCTTTGAAGAAGTTTAAAAAATAACTATGAAAAAATTAAAGGTTATAACCGTTGTTGGTACCCGGCCTGAAATTATAAGATTATCAAGGGTTTTAATTGCATTAGATGCTTCGGAAGCAATTGAACACACTATCATTCATACAGGACAAAATTATGACTATGAGCTAAACCAGATTTTTTTTGAAGATCTGGGGATACGGAAACCTGATCATTTTCTTGAAGCCGCCGGGAAGTATCCAGCTGAAACAATAGGGAATATTTTGATAAAAATAGATCCCTTGTTAGAGGAAGTTAAGCCAGATGCTTTTTTAATCCTAGGTGATACCAATAGTTGCCTTTGTGCAATACCTGCAAAAAAAAGACATATCCCTATTTTTCATATGGAAGCTGGGAACAGATGCTTTGATCAACGTGTACCCGAGGAAACTAACAGAAGGATTGTAGATCACACTGCAGATGTTAATTTGACCTACAGTGATATTGCGAGAGAATATTTACTAAGGGAAGGCTTGCCGGCAGATCGTATAATAAAAACAGGCTCTCCTATGTTGGAGGTACTCCAGCATTATTTGCCTCAAATAAAAAGTTCTGATGTCTTAAAAAAACTGGAGTTGAAGAAGGAAAAGTATTTTGTTGTTTCGGCCCATAGGGAGGAAAACATTAATTCCCAAAAGCATTTTTCAGAGTTAATGGATAGCCTTAATCAGGTAGCCAAAAACTACAAATTACCTGTTATAGTAAGTACTCACCCAAGGACCCGCGCCATCCTGAAAAGATCGGGTCTGGAGATGCATGAAAACATAATTTTCCTAAAACCACTTGGTTTTTTTGATTATAACGCACTTCAAATAAACAGCTTGGCGGTATTATCTGATAGCGGAACCATTTCTGAAGAAGCTTCCATTTTGGGGTTTTCAGCGCTAAACATAAGAGAAGCGCATGAAAGGCCCGAAGCAATGGAAGAGGCTGCCGTAATGATGGTAGGTGTAAAGCGGGAAAGGATTTTACAAGGCCTGCAACAAATATTGAGTGAAAAAAGAAATGATGCTCAGTTTGATAAAGTCAAGGATTATTCCATGCACAATGTAAGCCATAAGGTGGTAAGGATTATTATATCCTACTCAGATTATGTAAAAAGAGTTGTTTGGAGTGAAAAATAATAGAATGAGAATAATGTACTCACACCTTGGACGCGAGGGGAAAGATGGTTGGGGTCGTTCGTTCTACATGGCTAAGGCTTTGGCAAGTCATGGGCATGAAGTAACGTTTTTGACTACCAGACAGGAAAGATCTTTTTTTACAATTAATAAAAGAAAGTACAACGGAGTAAATATAATTTCTTTTCCAGACGTAATACCCGGAAAATTGAAATCGGCAGGATTTGGATTTATTAGCCTCTTTCTCAAAATATTGCATGCTATAGGAAATAAGTATGATTTAGTTGTTGCAGATTGCGGTCATAGACCCTCCGGCTTACCTTGTATTATAAACAGAATGGCTCACAACTCTCTTTATTTCTCTGAATGGTGGGATTATTTTGGAGATGAAGGATATTACAAGGAAAAAGGATTTTTATTTAAACTTTTCTACGGCAAAATAGAAACTTGGGCAGAAATCGCCGATAAAAAAAATGCCGATGGTGTCATTGTCCTTTCAACCTTAATGAAAGATAGGGCTTTGAACCATGGAGTGTCAAATGTGGAAATTATTCCCGGAGGATCTTTGGTTCAAGAATTAAAGAGGCATAATCACGGTTCCCTTGAAAATAAAAGAATCAATTTTGTCTACTTGGGAATGAGCAATGGAGAAGTGAACGAGCTTGAACCCTTTCTAAAAGCAATAGGAAGAGCGGAGTTCAAGGATAAGGTAAGGTTTGTTACATATGGCAGCTTTCTTAATGAAACAAATTTGCAGAAATATAATCTCTCACATGTTATAGATGAAAGAGGTTGGATAGATTATTTAGAATCTGGGGATGATTTAAAGGATTCCGATGTTTTCGTGCAAATTAGGAGGGATAATGTAATTTCAAGAGCGGGTTGGCCAAATAAACTTGGAGATTATCTAGCGTTAGGGAGGCCAATATTAATTTACCCGTATGGAGATTTGAACAATTTTACAAAACAATATCCTGCCGGCTTTTTCGTAACTCAATTTGATGAAGAAGCGATTGCCCTTAAGATTCACTACATCCTGAAGAGAAAAAAGGATTTTGAAAGCATGGGACTTGCAAATAGAAAAGTTGCTGAAGGTATTTCTTGGGAAAAAAGAGCAGCAGATATATTAAAGTTTTATAGTGCGACACTTTGTTAGAAAAAATAAGAAAATAATTTTGACTTATTTAAAAATTTTATGACAAATCAGAAAATCGAAAAGAGTTTTCAGGACCTCCAACTATTTTGTGAGAAAGAAGAGTATAAAGGGTGGGATCCGTACGATGGAATGAATTCGAAACTTTTTCAAGCTACTCCATTTAAGAAAATAAAACTGGCAAGAATGGCTTGGATCCAATTATTTAAAAGAAACCCTATAAATCTTAGACCCTATGTTGGAATAACAAAAGGCTATAATCCTAAAGGAATAGGTTTATTTTTGACAGGTTATTGCAACCTCTATCAAATTGCACAATCTGGAAATAATAGGTTCGGTACTCCAGAAAATATTTTAGAAAAAATAAATTTTTTAGCAGATTTAGTTATCCGTTTAAAATCCGATGGATATTCAGGTGCTTGCTGGGGCTATAATTTTGATTGGCAATCTAAAGCCTTTTTCCTTCCAGAAAAAACACCTACTGTAGTAGCCACATCGTTTGTGGCTGAAGCCCTCATTTATGCTTATGAATGCACTTCCAATCAAAGATATTTAGAGACAGCTGTGTCATCAGCAGATTTTATTTTAAAAGATCTTAATCGTATTTCTAAGCGGGACAACCTTTTTATGTTTTCATATTCGCCTTTGGATAATAGAGCAGTATACAATGCCACACTTTTAGGCTCGCGACTTTTATCAAAAATATTTCATTATTCTCAGAATGACGAGCATCAAAAAGCAGCTTATATTTCTGCTAGAGCAGTATGTCAAACTCAAAAGGAAGATGGAGCTTTTTTACACAGTGATCAAGTCGGAAATAAATGGAGAGACAACTTTCACACAGGATTTAAACTGGAATCTTTAGCAGCTTACCAGAAAAATTGTAAGGATTACTCCTTTAATGATAATATTGAAAGAGGTTTCAATTACTGGGTAGATAATTTCTTCCTTTCTGATGGAACAGCGAAATATTATGATAATAGTATCTATCCCATTGATTTACATTGTGCAGCTCAAGCAATCCCCACACTTTACAAAACCGATAAGTTCAAAGATTTTCCAAACTTAACTGAAAAAATAATTTTATGGGCAATTAACAATATGCAGAATAAAAAGGACGGCTCATTTTACTTTCAACAATCCCGAAACAAAACCATGAATAAAATTACCTACTCTAGGTGGCCTAATGCCTGGATGTTTTATGGGATTAGTTTTTATTTATTTTATCAAACGAAAAATGGTTAAACTTCGTCAATTGGTTAGGTTAATCGCAATTACCGTTAAACACTGGTACTTCACAAAAATATATTGCATGAATATTGCTAAGAGTGCAAGAATTTCATTCGGCACTAGATTAGATAAAACTAATCCTAAGGGTATTCATATTGGTCAAGAAACATATTTAGCTTCAGGAGTAATAATGTTTACTCACGATTTTTGTAGGAATTTAAAAACAAACACTTTTATTGGAAAAAGATGTTTTATTGGCTCCAGGTCAATTATAATGGCTGGAATTCGAGTCGGTGATGAAGTAGTCGTTGGTTCAGGTTCAATAGTGACAAAAGATGTTCCTTCTAATTCCATTGTGGCCGGTAATCCTGCCAGAATTATTAGGTCTGGTATCCGAACAGGTAAATTTGGAAAGCTCCAAAACTAATCTTCAAATCTTATTCAATGTCATTTAAGCCAGTTCGAGTTAATAACACAAAGATTTATCCCTTTAAAAATTTTGATCAACTTCTACAATTTTGTGAAAATGAAAAGAAAATTTTAATTGCGATCAATGCCAGAAAAATCATCAATGAAGATCCAAATTTAAAGGACTTGATTCACCACAACATTGGTTACGTAGATGGTGTGGGTGCTAAAATAGCAATAAGAAAGAAAACCGGTCTCACAGTTGCAAAAATTCCTGGTTGTGAGCTTTGGTTGGAAATTATTAAAAAATTCCAAAAGACAAAATCCTTTTATTTCATAGGTAGTAAGGACAGGGTTATTGAAGCAACTGTAAAAAAACTGAAACAGGATTTTCCCAATATTAAGATTAAAGGGTACAGAAACGGATATATTAAATCCGAAGAAGAAAGAAATGCACTGTACAGAGATCTTAAAAAAAAGAAGCCCTCAATTATTTTTGTGGCAATGGGCTCCCCAAGACAAGAGTATTTTATGAGGGATTGTTTAGCAGTCCACCCTGCTCTGTACCAGGGATTGGGTGGCAGTTTTGATGTTTATTTAGGAAACAAAAAACGCCCCCCAAAATTACTTATAGATTTCGGTTTAGAAGGCGCCGCCTTAGCGGTCACCGAAGGTCTGAAGAGCCCATGGCAGAGGACGAAACGTTCTTTTACCGTCCTGAAAATGTTTTTCATGCTCTACACCAACAAAATATAACATGGGTAAAAAAAATAGTCTAGCCTATAAGGCTTTGGTAAATGTAGGCCTGAACTTTTCAGAAGAAGAATACGGTGACATAACTTTTACTAGGGCAATTACACGTGCATTAAAAGGGGTGTGCAAAGCTATTTTATTGAAATATTGCATGTATTCCGTAATATTTTCTCCTTTAAATTACCGATACATTCGTCCTCGTCTTTGGCGGATTATGGGAGCAAAGGTGGATAAAAGGGCATTTATAGGTTATGAAGTATGGATGGATTTCAATCACGCTGAATTAATTGAAATTGGAGAAGGTGCACATATCACAAATCGGTGTCTCTTATTGTGCCATCAAAGAGATTTAAAAAATTATTTTGTTGGTGATGATTCTACAAAATTACCGTATACAAAGAAAAAAATTAAAATAGGAAAAGGAGTAATGGTAGGAATGGATACCGTTATAATGCCCGGTGTAACGATTGGTGAAGGAGCTATAATTGGAGCAGGATCCTTAATTACTAAAGATATTCCTTCATGGACAATAGCATCCGGTAGACCAGCAAAAGTAATCAAAGAAATACCTAAACGAAATTGAATATCTTAACATTTGACATAGAAGAATGGTTCCATCTTTTAGACAATGCCTCTACCCGAACAGAAAAGGAATGGAATTCTTTTGAAAGCAGAATTCATTTAAATATAGAACGGATTCTTCAACAACTGGAATGTCATAAAGCAAAAGCGACTTTCTTCTGTGTAGGATGGATTGCTGAAAAATATCCGGAAGTAATCCAGCAAATTCTTAGCCACGGTCATGAAATAGGGTCCCATACAAGAATGCATCAACTAGTATATACCCAAGATCCTATAGAGTTTAGACAGGACGTAGAGCATTCAATTAAAACTCTTCAGGATATTTCTGGGAAGGAAATTAAATATTTTCGAGCTCCTGGCTTCTCGATAACAGAAAGGAATAAATGGGCTTTTGAAATTTTGTATAATCTTGGAATTGAAATAGATTCCTCTGTTTTTCCAGCCGCAAGAGCCCACGGAGGATTTCCCTCTTATAAAGAGGCTAAACCTTCCTTTATACAATACAATGATATCCAGTTAAAGGAAATGCCCATTAGTTCCATAACGATGTTTAAAAAATCTATAATCTTCTCTGGGGGAGGTTATTTCAGGCTTTTTCCTTATTCATTGGTAAAAAAATGGACGACAGCCTCACCCTACATGATGACTTATTTACACCCAAGGGATTTTGACCCTGATCAACCTGTAATTGATGATTTATCTGCTATCAGGAAATTTAAGTCCTATGTGGGAATAAAAGGAGCTGAAAAAAAACTTAACAGATGGTTAGAAGATTTCAAATTCATTGATATTCAAACTGCAGATAATATGATTGATTGGGAACAGGTGCCAGTGGTAAATTTAAATTAAAGATCCTCCTTATATAATTAAAATTCTACTATGACAAATATTACAATAATAGCGGGAGCACGTCCCAATTTCATGAAGATCGCTCCTATTATCAAAGCTGTTAAAGCAGCAAAAGCACAGGGAGAAGATATTGAATTTCGCCTGGTACACACTGGGCAGCATTACGACAAGAAAATGTCGGGTTCCTTCTTTGAGCAACTAGGGATCCCTGAACCACATTCCAACCTGGAAGCCGGTGGCGGGAGTCAGGCAGAACAGACCGCCAATATCATGGTCCGCTTTGAAAAAGAACTTCAGGAGAATCCTGCAGATGTTGTCCTGGTTGTAGGTGATGTAACGTCAACTATGGCCTGCAGTATTACTGCGAAGAAATTAAATACACAGGTGGTGCACGTGGAGGCAGGTATCCGTTCAGGAGATCTTACAATGCCCGAGGAGATCAACCGCATGGTCACTGACAGTATTACCGACCATTTCTTTACCACCTCAGAGATAGCCAACAGTAATTTGCGCAATTCAGGAATCGAAGAAGATCGTATCCACTTTGTGGGCAATACCATGATCGACACGCTTCTTTCCAATATCCCGAATTTCCTTGATCCAAAGATTGAAGTAAATGGCGAAAAATTAAAAGAAAAAGGATATTTCGTGCTTACCCTGCACCGCCCGGCCAATGTGGATGAGGAAGAGAAACTAAAAGAAATGATGCAGGCCATCATAGATGGCACTGGGGAGCTACCGGTGATCTTTCCCGTACATCCACGTACCGCAAAAATCCTTCAGAATCTGGGAATTGAACATGACAGACTGCATTATGTAGAGCCTCTCTCCTACCTCGAATTTAATTACATGGTGAAAAATGCCAAGGCAGTGATCACCGACTCCGGGGGAATTACCGAAGAAACTACTGTCATGGAAGTTCCTTGTCTGACACTACGTGACAATACAGAACGTCCCGAAACCATAACCATGGGAACCAATGAACTCGTGGGAACAGATCCAAAAAAATTGAAGCCTTACCTCGATAAGCTGATGGCTGGAGACTGGAAAAAAGGTGGCGAGATTCCGCTCTGGGATGGTAAAACGGCAGAAAGAATTGTAGAGCGATTGCTGGAGATTTATCAGCCGAAGTTAGAAGTAAACCAAAATTAGAAGGACGAAGTTAGAAGTACGATTTTTTTTCGACGACAGCTTTTAACATGCCTCGCATTTAAATTGTAAACGATTTAAAGCTAAAGGCCAAAGGCTAAAGGCTTTTCCCCATAAACATTACACATTAAACCTTATTCATTTCCCATTCGTCCCCTACCGATTGGAATCCACCAACTAAAATTTTCCAATTATGAACATCCTTGATCAGGAGGTGATCCTGGAACTTTTTCGTGAAAATTATGAGCTATTTGTGCTGCTGGTTTTTTCGCTGACCTTCAGTCTAACTTTTTATCTCATTCCCAAGGTATTATGGGTTAGCAAGGAGAAGAATTTGATGGCCGGAGTGAATGAACGTAGCTCCCACTCCGTTGCTGTACCTAACTTTGGAGGAGTGGCCTTTTATATTACCATTGTGCTTGTGCTCTCCGTGTTGCAGAGCATGCGACTTACCTATGTTGGCAATCATCTTATTGCGGCCATTACCGTACTTTTTATGGTTGGGCTAAAGGACGATCTGGTGATCTCTACTGCCAGAGTTAAATTATTTGGTCAGATCACCGCAGCTCTTTTTCTTATTTTTTCACCTGAGTTACAGCTCAACAACCTACATGGCTTTTTAGGTTTTTCAGAAATTCCTGAAATAGCCGGATATTTTCTAAAAGGTTTTATTGTTGTTGCCCTCATCAACTCATTTAATTTAATAGATGGGATAGATGGATTAGCTGCCATAGTTGGAATTGTGATCTCTGTTGCCTACACCGCCATTTTTTACGTCACCGGCCAGCCATATTTTGTGCTGGTTAGCATTAGCCTAGCTGGAACTTTAGGTGCATTTCTGAGGTTTAACTTTTCACGAGGCAAGAGGAAGATCTTTATGGGAGATTCCGGTAGCTTAATTGTAGGACTCGTCCTGGCTTTTCTGAGTCTAAAATTTCTTGCTATGGAACCGATTGTTCCTCTTAAGTCTCTAGGATATAGCCCTGCAAACAGGCTTCTGTTTTTGGCCTGTATTCTTTTTTTACCGGTTTTTGATACTCTTAGGGTGATCATCATAAGAAAAATGAATGGCCTCAGCGCCTTTTCCCCCGATCGTAACCACGTCCACCACGTACTCATAGATCTTGGCCTATCCCACAAAAAAGCCAGCTTTAGCCTGGGTCTTTTAAACCTGGTGATCATTGGAGTTTATTATTCTCTTTCAAATATACTTAGCCATGCCTGGCTCTTGTTTCTTGTTGTTCTGTTGTATTCAGTCGTATTTGCTCTGTTTGGATGGCTTAAAGTTTTGGGTTCGAAGTCAGCGAAAGAGTCCATAGTCGGCTCCAGGTAGGCCTAGTTCTCGGTTTTAGATTTTAGTTGCCCAAGTTTAAATAAGTTAACCTTTGCCACAGATTTGGAATTTGGAATTTGGTAATTGGAATTTACCCGTATTTACGGGTTTCCGCATTGTTAAACAAATCTTAATATACTACCTTTGCACCTCTTTAATAAATACCTAATGAAAAGGAACTTTTTAATACTGGCGGCTCTTTCCTTGCTGCTAACAACTTCCTGTGTTTCACGTAAAAAAATAGCTTATTTCCAGGATCTGCCACAGCTGCAGGCGGAAGTCGATCTTGCAAAGAGCAACTTGGAAATTCAGCCGAATGACCTGCTTACCATAACTGTTTCCGCAGCTAACCTGGAGGCTGTACAACCTTTCAATTTACCGGTCACTTCTGCTCCGAGAATAGGAGACATGGGAGTACAGGGAAACATGCAACTGCAATCTTACCTGATAGATAGCGACGGGAATATAGAATTCCCTGTTCTGGGTACGGTCCACGTCGCCGGACTCACACGACAGGAGCTAATAGAAAAATTAAAAACAGAGATTTCTGAATATGTTCACAATCCTATAGTTAATATTAAGATCGTAAACTTTCAAATCACCATCCTGGGGGAAGTGAGCCGTCCCGGAACTTTTACCGTACCCGATGAGCGGATAAGTCTTCCAAAAGCGCTTGGTCTGGCAGGAGATCTTACCATCTATGGTCAAAGAGATAATGTGCTTGTAATGCGGGAGACCGGCGGCAAGACCACGTACAAATATATTGACCTCACCGGCAGTGATTTTATCAATTCCCCCTACTATTATCTTCAACAGAACGATGTGATCTATGTGGAGCCAAATAAGGCTCAAAGACAGGGGGCAAGCTATAACCGCAACGCCTCGGTCTATATTTCGATCGCCTCTGTGCTTATTTCATTAATCGTAGTTATTTTCCGTTAATATGTCACAACAACCTACTCCCGTTCGCCCACAGGAAGAAGAAATAGATCTAAGGGAACAGCTTGAAATTTATTTGCGCCGCTGGCCGCTTTTTGTTGCCGGGGTGATCATTTGCCTTGCCCTTGCCTTCCTTTACCTGCGTTACTCCACTGCTGTCTATAATACAGTAGCGACCATCATTATCAAGGATGAGAAAAAAGGTGCAGGCTCTTCGGAACTTGCTGCCTTTGCCGATCTGGGCCTTTTAGGCGGAATGGGTACTGCTTCCATTGAAAATGAAATAGGCATCCTGAAATCAAAACGCCTTATGACCAATGTGGCGAAAGAACTGAATCTGAACGTTCGCTATTATTACGAAGAAACAGTCCCTCCTTCTGAAGTTTTTGCCGAACGCCCTTTTAACATTCAGCTCCTGGCTTTTGATGCAGAACGCTTCAGGAAGATAGAGGAACCTGAGCCGCTCATCTTCACTATTCTTTCAGATTCTACATTTTCGGTAAAAGCTGAAGACATGGGTGTCAAAAAGTTGAATTTTGGAGAGGCTTTTGCTTTAGCCTATGCTGAAATTTCGGTCACTCCTAATCTTACCGACCTTACTGAAGCTATAGAAAAAGGTTCTGTAAAAGTCATTTTTAGCACTGTTGATGCGGCAGCAGCTGCATATCGCGAGAAACTTCAGGTGAATCTAACTGACAAGAATTCCAGTCTGATAGAACTTGGGCTCCAGGATCCTGTGCGATCCAAAGCACAACAGATCCTGGATCAGCTAATTTATCAATACAATCAGGAGGCCATAGAAGACAAAAATTTGGTGTCCCAGAATACTGCCGACTTTATTGAAGACCGTCTGGCTATTATTACTGAAGAACTGGATTCGGTAGAAACTAATAAGGAGCAATTCAAAAAAGCGAATCAGCTAACTGATATTGAAGCTGAATCAAAGCTTTTCATTGAAAACGCCAGTGATTTCAGAAACAGACAACTCGCAGTGGAAACCCAGCTTGAATTGGCTCGTACCATGATAGACTACCTGAAGTCGGACAAAGGCGGATTACTTCCTGCCAATCTAGGCTTTGAAGAAGGCGGAAATGAAGGAGTGGCGAATATAATTCAGTCGTACAACCAACTTGTTCTGGAAAGAGATCGTATTCTTGCTGGCTCTACTTCCAGCAACCCTGTTATTGTAAATCTGAACAATCAAATTCAGCAGATCAAGGCTAACGTACTGGAAAGTTTGAACAATATGCGGACTTCCCTGCAGATCGCCAAAAGAGATCTCGATGCCCAGGAAGCAAAGATCGAATCTCAAATAGCGCGTGTTCCTTCCAAGGAAAAGCAATTTCGAAATATCGAACGCCAGCAGAACATCAAAGAAGCTCTTTACCTGTTCCTGCTTCAAAAAAGGGAAGAAACATCATTGTCTCTGGCCGTAACCGCACCAAAAGCCAAAATCGTGGATGCTGCTTACAGCTCCAACGAACCGGTTTCACCCAAACCAAAGATCATTTTACTTGCTGCTTTGATCCTGGGGCTGCTTATTCCATTCCTGTATATCTATTTAAAGCAGCTACTGAGTAACAAGATTGCAGACCGAAACGATATTGAGAGTGTTACAAAAGAAATTCCAATTGTAGGTGAGGTGCCAAGAATTGCTAAAAAAGAAAGTGATCTTATTGCAAATAATGACCGTTCTGTACTCGCTGAATCTTTCAGGATCTTACATACCAACCTACAGTACCTCCTGGTAAATGCGGGGGATAAGTTTGAAGGAAATACCATCTTTGTCACCTCAACGGTTAAAGGAGAAGGAAAGACCTTCGTAGCATTTAACACCGCACTTACGCTGGCATATTCAGGTAAAAAAGTGTTATTGGTTGGAGCCGATCTGCGGAATCCGCAGCTACAACGTTACGAAGCCGATGCACGATCTTATTTGGGAGTCAGTGATTATCTGGTGAACGATAACCTGAACCTAAACGATCTCATCACCACTTCCAAAGCTAATGAGAGTGTTCATCTTTTAGCCTCCGGAACCATTCCTCCTAACCCCTCGGAATTATGGAGACGTAAAAAAGCTGCTACTTTTTTTAAGGAGCTTGAAGGAAACTATGATTATGTAATAGTGGATACAGCTCCATGTATGCTGGTCACAGATACTTTTCTTATCAATCAATATGCAGATATCACCCTTTACGTCACCCGCGCCGGTTATACGGAAAAGAAACTGCTTAACTTCGCGGTTGATGCCAGGAAAGAAGGTAAGCTTAAGAATGTAAGCTTCGTGCTTAACGACGTGGAAGCTGCCAACTTTGGTTACGGTAATAAGTACGGTTATGCTTACGGAGAAGAGACTGAGGGCTTCTGGAAAAAGTTGAGAGGGAAAGCGGCATTTTGGAGCCTGTAGTTTTTAGTCGATAGTCTTTTGACGGTAGACGGTAGATCAGTCGGTAGACGATAGTTCGTAGTCCAAAAAAGGACGATTTTGCCATTCCGACGGAGCATCAGCTTCGATAGAAGGTGAGGCGACGAGGAAACTCTTTTGAAGTTCGATTTTTAAAAGTACGAAATTAGAAGTTGCTTTGAGCCATTAGCCATTGGCTTTTAGTCCATTAGCTCTGTCGCCTCTTTGCAAGGCTGCATTTTGAAGCAGTCGAAGCAATCTTTCCTAAGAAGAAAGATTTGGCTATTGACTCCTAACTAGAGAAATGCTCACGAACAAGAGATTGCTTCAGTCGGTCTATCATTCCCTCACAAAGACGGAAAAACCCTTATCTTTTTTACTCTTGAGTTTCTTGTAAAAAAGCAGAACAAAATTATTATTTCAACAAATGAACTTTATACTTTCTCACATTAGCAGCATTCTCGTGCTGCTTTTGTTTATGCCATTAACTGCCTTTAGTCAATTAACAGCCGCAGCTGAAATATCAGGAACCGGTTTACTCTCTACCGGCGACACCTTACCCTTCTGGCAGCACACCAACACCCGTGGAAGAATTTCTGAAGAGACAAACTTTGCTGCTCTCGCTTCTGCAGAATTAAATTACAACATCAACCAAAGATCAAACCTACAGGCTGGAGCAGGGATTTTTTTTAACAATGCCCTTCTTGAAGATGACATCAAAGTTGATGAACTTTTCCTAACCTACTCTTTTAGCTGGCTAAATATAACAGCCGGAAGAAAGCAGGAACAAGAGTTATATCAGGGACTGAGTGCCACCAATGAAAATATTCTTTGGTCTCTCAATCCGCGACCTTTCCCCGGGATTAAATTGAAAACTAACAGACCTGTATGCTTTACGAAAAACAAAAAATGGGCTTTTGAAGCAGAATGGGCCGAATACTTAACGACTAATGACCGGTATGTTCAGGATGCTCAATTACATCACAAAAGTTTTCATCTGAACTACTTCACCTCAAAATGGATATTTAAAGCGGGAATTCAACATTTTGCTTTCTGGGCAGGTAACTCACCTTCATGGGGTGAGCAACCAGCTTCTTTTTCGGATTATTTGAGAGTCGTTGCAGGAAGGGAGGGCGGAGAAACGGCTCTAAAAGGAGACCAGGTAAATGTTCTTGGAAGTCATTTAGGTAGCTATGAGCTTTATACTACTAGAAAATTCGACAGTTCATCCCTTACCTTTATATACAACAGCATATTTGAAGACGGTTCCGGAAGCCGCTTGGCAAACTTTCCTGATGGGCGGTATGGATTGTATTTTGAACAACAAAACCAAAATAAATGGATCACTGGTGTTATTTATGAGCTCTACTACACTAAAAATATGAGCCAGACGGGTCCCCATTTGTATGACAGTTATTTTAACAATTGGGTTTACGCCTCGGGCTGGACCAACAACAACAGAATAATTGGGGTTCCATTTATGACCACGAACTACTATGAAGATTATCCCTTGGGCACAAAAACCATAAGAGTGGGAAACAATTCAGTTCTGGTTCATCATTTTGGGCTCACAGGTGCCGCTTTTAAAAACTATCCCTACAAAATATTAGCATCATACCGTAACAATTACGGTCACTATAGAAATACTGGTTTAAAAACTTTCGAGTACTACTCCTCGAATGATCCTAGAGGGAAATTCCGATTACCACCTAATGTTATTTCCACCTTTGCTGAAGTTCAAATACCAGTTCGACCTTTCAAATTAAAGCTACAAGTAGCCGGTGATTTTTCTGTAAAAGAAACTATTATAGGAGCAGGATTTTCTGTTACTTACAGATTTTCTAATTCTTTTTAAAATTTAAATGGTACTTTTCAAGCAATCTGTAACTTTAATATGTCTTTTCACCTTATGTTTTGCCTCCTATAGCCAACAAGTCTCAATGGGCGTAAAAGGTGGCTTAAATTACAGTATCAATCAATACGCAGCAGAAATTACAAGCGCACAAGGAACATTTACAACAACTTCTCAGATTGGATATCAGCTTGGCACTTTTCTACAATGGGAGCTTAGCGACCTTTATCTACGTCCTGAAGCATATTACTCTCTCACAAAAGGAGAATTTTCATTCCCCAATATATCTTCAGCCTACAGCATCAAGAAAGTCAGTTTACCGGTGCTTATAGGGTGCAACATTTCTGAACGGGTAAGTGTATTTGTCGGCCCGGCCTATCAGCATATTTTGGAAAGCAACCTTGACAACGTGAAAGAAGCTGTTTTTAGTCAGCAAAGAAATCTTGCAGCCCAGGTGGGTCTAATGTTAGAATTTCAACGGCTTCAAATAGATCTACGTTATGATTTTACTTTTAATTCTCCCGTTACTCAGCAAATAAGCATCCCCGGTATATTAGATAACGCTCTTTTGGATGATGGCCGACTTAATCAGTTTATGTTGTCTGTTAGCTATAAACTTTTTGCACCAGGTTTACCTGAAGTATTTCAAAAAAGGAATTCGAGCTGTTATTTTTAAAAGAGACTTATGGGAAAATCGGTGTTAACTCTGGGGTTCTGGATACATTCTTCTCTATCGGAATATACTACAAATTTCAAAGTTAGAGCAAAAGTAAGAACTTAGAAGTAAAAGCTTTTTGCTCTTATATTTTTAGAGCATTCTCTCCTTGACTTCGCCATTTCCCGTTTTACCCCTCCCCCTAAAGGGAGCCAGAAAAAGCATCTGCGGTAATTTGCGAGATCTGCGGGAAAATGATTCCGGGTTCAGGATTTAAAATTCAAAATTCCTTTTCTTCTTTCCCTTCGAATATGAAAAAATTATTACTTCACCAGTTATCTTATCACCATTGCCAAAGACGATAATAAGAATTTTCAAATTTTCTAATTCCTAAATCTTCAAATTCAACCTCTTGATTCTTGTCTCTTGATTCTTAATTTTCTATAAAATATTCCTTCAACACCATACCAAACCTCCACATATCCTCAAAGGAACAGTAAAACGGTGCCGGTGCCAGTCTTATCACATTAGGTTCCCGCCAATCAGTAATCACTCCGTTCTTCATAAGGTAATGGAACAGCTCTTTCCCTTGGCCGTGCAGAAAGACTGAAAGCTGAGTTCCCCTTTCCTTCGGAGTAATGATTTCGAAGTCCCCTCCGACTTCCTTGGCTACTTCCTGCAGGATAAACTCGAGGTAAGCAACTATTTTGTCCCGCTTATTAATTAGTGCGGGCATTCCCACTTCTTCAAAGTATTCCAGAGAAGCCAGGTGAGGTGCCTGAGCAATAACGGGAGCGTTAGATATCTGCCAGGCATTGCTGTCCGGTTCCGGTTGAAAATCAGGTTCCATTAAGAATCGGCGTTCTTTATTATGTCCCCACCAGCCCTCAAACCTCGGAATATCCTTCTGCCCGTGATATTGGTCGTGCACGAAGAACCCTGAAACATTACCCGGTCCGGAGTTCATATATTTATAGCTGCACCAGGATGCGAAATCCACTTCCCATTCATGTAGCTTCAGTTCCACATTCCCCGCAGCATGTGCCAGGTCCCATCCCACAAAAGCACCTACTCCCTTACCTGCTTTAGTAATGGTCTCCATATCGAGCACCTGTCCACTGTAGTAGTTCACTCCCCCCATCAACACCAGTGCACACTCCTCTCCTACTTCGTTGATCTTCGACAGGATATCCTCTGTTCTGAAATGATGTTCTCCTTCTCTTTTCTTCACCTCCACAATCACCTCTTCAGGATCCAGTCCATGAAACCGCACCTGACTAGCTATCATATATTGATCACTGGGAAATGCTTTTTCTTCCATAATGATCCTATACCGCTGCTTTGTCGGCCGGTAAAAGCTAACCATCAGCAAATGCAGGTTTACTGTAAGAGTATTCATTACGCCCACCTCAGTTGGCTTTGCTCCCACAATTGGCGCCAGCTTCTGCGAGAACCTCTCGTGATAATCCCACCAGGGCTTCTCTGCCTGAAAATGTCCTTCCACCGCCAGCTCCGCCCAATCGGTCATGATCTCATCAACATACTTTTTGGCATTTTTGGGTTGCAGTCCCAAAGAGTTTCCGGTGAAGTAAATAACCTCTTTGCTGTTAATTTTGGGGAAGTGGAATTTGTTTCTATAGTCTTTTAGAGGGTCTTGTTGGTCGAGGTGTTGGGCGTATTGGAGGGTTTTTTGGAAGTGCATCATTAATTATTTGTTTTCAAAAATACAGTTTTTTAATTCCTTTTCCGGCTCCCTTTAGGGTTGGGGCAGACCGGAAAAGGAAAAACTAATTCTTTTGCCCCTCCCTAAAGGGTGAGAATTAGTTTTCCTAAATTTACTACAGTGAAAAAAGATAATCCATATCATAATAACAGTATGTGGAAAGGTGCCCGATCTGAGACTTTCAAGAGGGCAGAGCATCTTCGCAACAATCCGACAGAGGCAGAAAAACTTCTGTGGGAAAAATTAAGATGTCATCCTTTTAAAAAATTCCACTTCAGGCGGCAACATCCCATCCATAATTTCATTGTCGATTTTTACTCACATCACCTGAAATTAGTAATTGAAGTAGATGGAGGATATCACGAAAGTCACGAGCAGCAAATAGAAGATCAATTACGCACAGAACTAATTCAGTTTCAAGAATTAGAAGTAATTCGCTTCACAAGTCAGCAGATCATCCAAGAAATGGAAACAGTATTAGAAATTCTATCCGAAAAGATAAATACCTAAAAATTTTTCCGGCTCCCTTTAGGGCCGGGGCAAAACGGAAAAAATTGTTGGAATTTGGTGCTTGTAATTTGATCATTCAACTATTTCCTCCTGGAAATAGTTAAACCATCCCTTACCGGCAACATCACCGTCTCCAACCGCTCATCCTCTGCTAATAACCTATTATATTCAAGAAGCGCTTTAGTAGACTCATCATCCTCCTTTACCGGCTCCACAACCTTTCCGCTCCAAAGGACATTGTCTGATAATACCACCCCACCCGGACGAATTTTCTCCATGATCTGCTGAAAATAAATCGGATAATTTGGTTTATCGGCGTCTATAAATACAAGGTCGAAATCCTCTTTTAGAGAGGGAATGATCTCTGTTGCATCTCCCAGATGTTGCACAATCTGATCTTTCCAGGGAGAGGCGTCAAAATATCTTTTTTGAAGATCCACCAATTCTTCATTGATGTCGATGGTGTGCAGAATTCCATCCGACTTCATTCCTTCTGCTAAACATAGAGCTGAGTAGCCTGTGTAGGTGCCGATCTCCAGAATGTTCTGCGGATTGATCAACTTCGACAGAATACTAAGCAACCGACCCTGATAATGTCCGCTCAACATTCTCGGCTGCAAGACCTTCTGGTTTGTTTCCCGGTTTAGTTGTTGAAGCAATTTCGGTTCTCTTGCAGAGTGAGTAACTACATAGTCGTCTATTTCTTGTGGAAGAAAATGCATTTCGAAGTTCGATTTTAGAAGTTGGAAGTACGAAGATAAAAAGCCATTGGCTATTGGCCATTAGCTGTTGGCTAATTTTTAGAAGTAGAGGTGGAAAGCAGAAATAGTAGACCTAAAAAAACAGATGAAAAAATTTTAATTCAATGAAGTTGAAGGCCAAAGGCTAAAAGCTAATGGCTAACGGCTAGAAACGACGTTTCACCGAACCCGTGAGCTCCTCAATCTCCTCTTTCACCTTATCGGCTTCCTTTTTTAGATCGTCACCTATTGAAGTATCCATGCCGTGTTTTTCGGCGCTGCGCATAACTTCATTCTTAATATCATTAGTGGCATTTTTAATGCTGCGCATACCCTTTCCAAGCCCCTTGGCGATCTCTGGAATCTTATCGGCTCCAAAGACCATCACCAGGATGAACATGATAAAGGCAATCTCAGCCCCACTTATGAATAAAGGAAGTGTTTGCATACGCTGCAAATATACTCACTATTCCAATCACTAGAAAAGGCATGACGTTAAAAACAGAGCCTAGATCGCTGCGCTTCTAGAGCCTGGAACCTAGACTTGTGAAGGAACTGCTGCGCTCCCCTCCTTCGGAGGGGCTGGGGGAGGATGACGTCACACAAAAGAACCAGGACCGCTGCGCTACAAGAATCAAGAGCCAAGACAATTTTGAAAAAGAGGCTGGATCAATGCGCTGCCAGAGCCAGGACCCAAGACTTGTTAAGAAACTGCTGCGCACCTCCTGCGGAGGGGCCGGGGAATAAACACCCTACCCTTCGGGCACCCCTTCCTGCCGGCAGGCAGGCCTCCTTGAAAATGAGGTGAACTCACAGGTGCCTTTGGCACCCCCTGCCTCCGGCAGGTCGACAGCTTAAAACGAAAAAAGCGATCTCAGACTAACTAAGAAAAAGAAATACCTCAACTAACTCCCCTCCTTTGGAGAGGCGAGGGGGAGGATGAGCATAAAAAAACCCTCCAAAAAGAGGGTCTTTTACTCATTTATCTGTATAAACTCCTTCCGCAGGAAGGAAAAAACTTTCAAGCGTTTTAACCTCCAAAGACTCCCCTCCTTTTTTTAAGAGGCCCGCCTGCCGGCCGGCCGGCAGGGGTGGCTCCGCCAGAGCGGAGACGGGGTGGTCTACTGTTGCGCCTTTTCCTTAAACTCCTGAAACTTGTCCACCTCAGCCTGCTGTGGCCATGAATTATTATCCACATTCACATCGGCCGTTTCAAGGTCCGGATCTACTACAATCTTTACGATCTCCTTGTCTGTTGCCAGTGCACGACTAACCTGCTGATCGTTTTTTCTCCAGATCTGTACCGGATAGGTCACTTTTTCCGAAGTACCATCAGCATAAGTGTACTCTACGATGATCGGCATTACAAGTCCGCCCGGCTTGTTAAAAGTCACCTGGTAAAAATACTTTGGTGCCTTCATGGAAGCTCTTTGCTGCGGAGTGAAATTATCCATCAAATACTCATTAAGAGTTGGAGCGTTTTCAGCAGGAGTCTTTCCTTTCATTTCAGCACTAAACTCTTCGCTACCCTCTTCCACTACATAAAGAAGATCCATAGATGAAGGATCTTCTACTCCATATCGCTGAAGTAGCTCTGTTCCTTCTTTGGTTGGCTTATCGGTGATATGGAACTTCTTAACTTCCTCTACTCCTATATCTACAAAATCTGTAGTATAGAACCAACCTCTCCAGAACCAGTCAAGATCAACCGCCGATGCATCTTCCATTGTTCTGAAGAAATCTTCGGGCGTTGGGTGTTTGAACATCCATCTCTGAGCATAAGTCTTAAATGCATGGTCAAAAAGCTCTTTTCCCATCACTGTTTCTCTCAAAATATTTAGAGCAGTTGCAGGTTTTCCGTAGGCGTTATTACCAAGCTGGTAAACATTCTCCGGATTTGACATGATAGGAGCAATGTATTTCTGATCTCCTTTCATGTAGTTCACGATCTTTGAAGGCTCTCCCCTTCTTGAAGGATATTTTGTGTGCGGCGCAATATCATCAGGATATTTCTCACCGTATTCCTGCTCGGCCACGTACTGCATGAAAGTATCAAGACCTTCATCCATCCAGCCCCACTGTCGCTCATCTGAATTTACGATCATTGGGAAAAAGTTATGTCCCACCTCGTGAATGATCACGCTCATCATTCCATACTTTACCCGGTCGCTGTAAGTCCCATCTTCATTTGGTCTACCGTAGTTCCAGGAGATCATAGGATATTCCATTCCCTGGTTCTTCGCATGTACCGAAATTGATTTGCTATACGGATAAGTAAACGTGTGATCTGAATATGACTTAAGGGTATGGGCCACCACTTTAGTTGAAAAATCTTCCCACAGCGGATTTCCCTCTTTTGGATAAAGAGAAACTGCCATAACATCTTTCTCGCCCAGATCAACAGCCATCATATCCCAAATGAACTTTCGGGAAGTAGCAAAGGCGAAATCCCTTACCATTTCTGCTTTCAACTTCCAGGTCTTCTTCTTATCAGAAAAACCTTTTTCGGCAGCCTCGGCTTCTTCCTGTGTAACGATCATCACCGGCTTATCGTAAGATTTCTTAGCCTGCTCATAACGACGCATCATTTCTTTGCTGAAAACTTCTTTTCTGTTCTGAAGCTCTCCTGTTCCGTCAAGAACGTGATCTGCAGGCACGGTGATGTTTACTTCATAATCTCCAAACGGAAGCGCAAATTCACCATTTCCCCAGAACTGGTAGTTTTGCCAGCCCTCTACATCATTATAAACAGCCATTCTTGGGAAGAACTGCGCGATCACATATGCGTTGTTTCCATCTTCCGGAAAATGCTCATAACCTGAACGTGCCCTGTCGGTAACGTGGTTGTTGATATTGTACCACCATGCAATGTCAAAAGTGAATTTTTCTCCTGCCTTTAATGGCTGCGGAAGGTCCACGCGCATCATAGTATTGTTGATCACTGTTTTTAGAGGCTTTCCGTTTGCGCTCACTTCTGTAATATTGAATCCGCCGTCAAAAGGCTCTTCCATATATTCTGAAACAAAGTTCCCCGGCTGTGCCACCGGCGGAATTCCATTTCCGTCCTTCAGTTTAGCTACTGCCTCTTTTGAGCGTATATTTTGATCCAGTTGCACCCAAAGATATTCGAGTACATCGGGTGAATTATTGTGGTAAGTGATGGTTTCACGGCCGGTGAGTTTTTGATTCATGTCATCCAGCTCGATGTCCATCTTGTAATCGGCCTCGTTTTGATAATAAGCGGGACCGGGCGCACCGCTTCCCGTGCGGTACTGGTTGGGGGTTGAGAATTCCTGGTATAACTGCCGGAATTTGTTCTCATTAATGTGTCCCTGCTCTGCTTTTTGTGGCTGTTCCGCTTCCTGGGCAAACACCCCGGCTGTAAACAGCATAAAAAAAGCCGCGAGGGCAGTTTTAATTGATCTCATATGTAAAATTTAAGTTTAGGTTGCTAAAAATAATTGAATTCTAAAGTTTCACAATTTTAATTGCTGAAATTTAACGTGCCGCTCAATGCGTCGCGCATTAACAGCAGACTCTTAATAGTCCCGCCATACTCGACTTTGACAACGTTTTTTTGCTCCGGAAAAAGATCGGTCAAAATCGCATTTTTGACACCTAATGTTTTTACAGGTTCGACATCTTCCACTTCCAGGTAAACCAGCAGCTGATCTTTATCGTACTCTTTCCCTATATAACTGAAGCTCCTCTCTTCCCCATTCACAGTCACGCCGAATTTACTCCGGAAATATTTCTCCACATACTCATCGGCAGCAGGATGTTCATCCCCTTTTACCAAAGTCAATTCTTTGCTGTATCTCATTTGCAGAAGATCTTCAAGATCATCGGTAAAAACATGAGAAATGATCTGTAGCGAACGCTGCTTTTCGTTGTACTCAATATCGGTCGCGCTGACATAGAATTTGTGAGCAGCAGTAAAAGCCATAAGCGGCAAAGTCGCTAAAAGAAGTAATATTATTTTTTTCATGAAGTCATCTGTACCTGAAGTTGTCTTCTTTATAACAAAGACCGTTCCATAGCAGGTGTAGTGAGTAAGACTGGTGGATTAGGAAAAGGTTTAACGGTAGTTCGGAGGCGAGAGTTCAGAGTTGAGAGATTTGGTTTCTTTCGTCTTTGCGATGGAGCCGAAAGGCGACTGAAGCAATCTGCCTCTTTAGAATTGCTCTCTTACTTTTACCCTAAAGAAAAATCGTGGTTCCGGCTATAGAGAATAAAAGCCCCAGCGGGGCGGCATATCTATAGCCCGGGGCTTTAGCCCCGGGATTAAATATAATGGGAAACCCAAAGCCCTGTAAGGGCGAAAGACAATTCAACGCCCCGTCCTAGGAAAACCTCTGCCGTCGACAGGCCCGACTCCCGGGAAAGAAAGGTTCAAAGGATAATTCTGAATAAATAGAAGGAGATTGCCGCGCTCCCTCCGGTCGCTCGCAAAGACGGTTCAAATGTTGAACGTAGGAATAGAAGGTCGGAACTTTAAAGCCCCAGCGGGGCGGCATATCCATAGCCCGGGGCTTTAGCCCAGGGATTAAATGAAATGGAAATCCAAAGCCCTGTAAGGGCGAAAGAAAACGGGAGAGATGGCACGGATTTCTAATCCGTGCTGATTAATACAATAAAGAAAAAACCCCGGAGGGGATAGTTCAAAGGATAATTCTGAATAAATAAAAGGAGATTGCCGCGCTCCCTGCGGTCGCTCGCAAAGACGGTTCAAATGTTGAACGTAGGAATAGAAGGTCGGAACTTTAAAGCCCCAGAGGGGCGGCATATCTAAAGCCCGGGGCTTTAGCCCCGGGATTAAATTAAATGAAAACCCAAAGCCCTGTAAGGGCGAAATAAAACGGGAGAGATGGCAGGGATTTCAAGTCCTTGCCGGAAACTAGTAGATCCTTCTACCTTCGTACTTCTAAAATCTGACTTCCTATTTGCTTGCAAACAACCTTACATCCTCCTCACTGACTTCCTGTCCACCAAGGATGATGAGGCGTTCCACCACGTTACGCAGTTCCCGGATATTTCCGGTCCAGTTGTATTCTTTCAGCAAATTAAGTGCGTCTTCGGTGAAGGTCTTTTTGTTGACTCCCTGTTCTTCAGTGATCTTATCGGCAAAGAAGTTCACTAGTAATGGAATGTCCTCTCTTCTCTCGTTAAGCCCGGGCACCTTTATAAGGATTACCGCAAGCCTGTGGTAAAGGTCTTCCCGGAATTTATTTTCCTCGATCTCCTTTTTGAGATCCTTATTCGTTGCGGCAATTACCCGGACATTCACCTTAATATCTTTGTCACTCCCCACGCGGGAGATTTTGCTTTCCTGAAGTGCCCGTAGCACCTTTGCCTGTGCAGAAAGACTCATGTCCCCTACCTCATCAAGAAATATTGTTCCTCCATTGGCGGCTTCAAATTTTCCTGCCCTGTCTTTGGCGGCAGAAGTAAAAGCTCCTTTTACATGCCCAAACAACTCACTTTCAATAAGCTCAGATGGGATTGCTGCGCAGTTCACTTCGATCATTGGTCCACCGGATCTATCGCTCTTTTGGTGCAGCCAGTGTGCTACAAGTTCCTTACCGGTTCCATTGGGGCCTGTAATAAGGACACGGGCATCTGTAGGCGCAACCTTTTCAATGATGTCTTTGATCTTTGTAATTGCTTCCGACTCACCGACCATCTCGAAATTCTTACCCACTTTTTTCTTGAGGCGGGTATTCTCCACTACCAGCTCTTTTCGGTCTAACGCATTCCGAACCGTATTCAGCAGCCTGTTGAGATCGGGTGGTTTGGAGATATAATCAAAAGCACCAAGACGCATGGTATTTACAGCGGTATCCAGATCCCCGTGGCCGGAGATCATCACGATTGGAATTTCCGGCTTGATCTTTTTCACAGCTTCAAGCACTTCCACTCCATCCATCTTTGGCATTTTTATATCACACAAGATAAGGTCGTAATCCTGATCTTTTGCTTTTTCAACTCCTTCAAGTCCGTCGGCAGCTTCGTCGACTTCATAAGCCGAACTTTCTTCAGTAAGTATTTTAATTAGTACTCTCCTAATGGCTGCTTCGTCTTCGATCAAAAGTATTTTTGGCATGCTTCCAGATTTATTTTTCGGCTTTAAAGGCCTCTTTTAATATAGTTCAGTTATCACCTTTTTGAAGTACAGGTAAGATACTAAATGTTTGGAAAGTGCAGTGAGAGCGGCATGCTCCTTTTACTAACCTTTTGAAAACTTTAATATTTAAGCCATTTATACAAGTCCTTGTAACCGGGTTTCTTTCCGTACATGAGAATTCCCACTCTATAGATCTTTGCCGCGATCCACACTACTCCGGCAATGGTAAGGATCAAAATGGCAACAGAAAGCGCAAGTTCCCACCAGGCGACTCCGAAGGGAATACGCATAAGCATTACTATGGGCGAGGTTAGCGGCACCATTGAAAAAACGGTCGACACTACCCCGTGCGGATTCTCAATTACTGCAAAGAAACCTACGTAAATTCCCAGCATAAGCGGGAGGATCACCGGCAGCATGAACTGCTGGGTATCTGTTTCATTATCAACAGCCGCACCAATAGCAGCATAAATTGCACTATAGAGAAAATATCCTCCAATGAAGTAGACCAGGAAACTCACCAGTAATAACAGCATGGGCAACTTGGCTATATCTATCACCAGCTGCTGCAATTCATTGTCGGAGATCTGTTCCACCGCCTGCTGTTGAGGACCGTGAAGCTCGGCCATACTCATTCCAGAAATTGCTGTAACTACTGTTAGCATCACCCCACCTAAAATTACCCAGATAATGAATTGGGTAATTCCTGCGAGAGAAGTCCCCAGGATCTTTCCCAGCATCAGGTGGATAGGTTTTACTGAAGAAATTATGATCTCGATGATCCTGTTGGTCTTTTCCTCAATCACACTTCGCATCACCATATTTCCGTAGATGATGATGAACATCATCAAGAGATATCCCGCCGCACCTCCAAAGAACATCTTGACGTAAGTTGACATTTTAGAGGTCTTTTCTCCGGAAAAGTTCTGGATGCCGATATCTACCTTAGCCCTGGATTCTGCAATAAGATCTACATCAATCCCGCGGGCCAGCAACTGCCGGTTCGTAAGTTTATCGCTAATTGTCTTTTCTACCTGCGTAAGAAATCCAAAGGCTGGTGCTTCTTTGGCAAAAAATTGAATATCGGGTATTGTGTTCTCCTTTAACTGCGGAATGTGAAGAAGCCCGTAATACTCCTTTTCCCTCACAATAGTTTTTGCTGCTTCGAGATCTATGGTAGAAAGGTCTATAAATTCAACATCTTCTGAACTTTTAAAATCGGCAACAAACTGATTACTTTCATCATTGATCGCCACCACACGCTTTTCTTCCGAATTTAAATTCACCAGGTAAGCTATGAGCACGATCATCCCCACCAAGATCAGGGGGCTCAAAAATGTCATTACGATAAAGGCTTTATTCTTCACCCTTGCCAGATACTCCCTCTTAATGATCAATTTCAAATTACGCATTGCTGGTCACGGTTTTAATGAATATGTCATTTACTGAAGGGATCACCTCCACAAAATGGTTGACCTGGGCCTGTGAGGTTAAATATGCCAACAGCTCATTCGGAGAAGAATCCCGGCCGATCTGTATCTGAAGTTTCAGGTCGTCATTGATGCTCTTGAACTGGGTGTCTGAAATGACAAATCTCTCCTCCAATTCTTTCCGCAGAACATCAGCATCGGGGGTTAAAAGCCCTACTTCATAAGTATTGGATTTGTACCTGCGTTTGATCTCATTCACTTCTCCATCCAGCAGTTTATTTCCGCGGTGGATCAGGGCCATATAATCACACATCTCCTCCACACTTTCCATGCGATGCGTAGAAAAAAGAATAGTTGCACCCTCTTTACGCAGCTGTAGAATTTCATCTTTTATCAGGTTGGCATTCACGGGATCGAAGCCGCTAAAGGGTTCATCAAAAATGAGCAACTTGGGACGGTGCAAAACCGTGACCACAAATTGCACTTTTTGAGCCATTCCTTTCGAAAGCTCCTGTATCTTCTTTCCCCACCAGTCCTGTATCTGCAACCTCTCGAACCAGTACTTAAGCCTTTCTTTGGCTTCAGCTTTAGAAAGACCTTTTAACTGGGCCAGGTACAAAGCCTGCTCCCCCACTTTCATGGATTTATAAAGTCCGCGCTCTTCGGGGAGATATCCAATATGCTGAATATCTTCGGGGCGTAATGGATGCCCGTCAAGAAGCATTCTTCCTTTATCGGGCAGCGTAATTTGATTGATGATCCTAATAAAAGTGGTCTTACCGGCGCCATTGGGCCCTAAAAGGCCAAAAATGCTGCCTCTCGGGATTTCCAGAGAAACATCATTAAGTGCAGTAAAGTCTCCAAATTGCTTTGAAACATTTTCTGCTACCAGGAGGTGATCCATAAATGTGGTTTGTGTAAAGATAGAATTTTGAAAAAAGCTGAAAGGGCATTAGGAAGAATTTAAGAATTCGTCCGGCAACCAAATGTGTCATCCCTTTAAATGCAAAACCCACCCTCGATTGCTCAAGGATGGGAAAAAAATTGCTATGAAAAAGAAAAATTTACCACTAACCTGAATTAGTGATGTTCAAATATATGCAAAAAATTTTAACGATTGCAAATTATGTAAACATATCTTTAACTTTTTCAAAAAATGATTTATCCGATTTTTCCGGCTTGGGTTGGAAATGTTCATCGTTAGCCATGCGCTCGAAAAAGTCTTTTTGCTCCCTATTCAGGGTTTTTGGTGTCCAAACATTTACATGAACCAGAAGATCTCCTCTGCCATAACCATTGATATTAGGAATACCCTTACCTCTCAAGCGGAGTATTTTTCCAGATTGTACTCCTTCATCTATTTTGATCCTTACTTTCCCCGAAACCGTTTCAATTTCCCGGGACGTACCAAGCACAGCTTCAGAAAGGCTTATATATAAATCGAAATGCAGGTTATCCCCTTCCCTTTGCAGGTACGCGTGTTCTTTTTCTTCTATGGCTACCAAAAGATCTCCCGGCACCCCATTGCCCGGTGCCTCATTCCCTTTTCCGGAAACCTTAAGCTGCATTCCTTCTACAACCCCGGCAGGGATCTTTATAGAGACAGTTTCTTCATTGACAATCAGGCCTTGGGCATCGGCATCGGCAGGACGTTGATCAATCATTTGTCCGCTTCCACCACAAGTAGTACAAGGAGTGGCAGTTTGCATACGACCAAGAATAGTGTTTGTCACCCTTGTCACCTGCCCGGTACCGTTACAGGTAGAACAGGTTTTATAAGTAGTTCCCGGTGCCTGAACCTTTCTTTTTACTTTTATTTTTTTCTCAACTCCGTTAGCGATCTCCTCTAGGGTAAGTGCAACGCGAATGCGCAGGTTACTACCTTTTGCCCTGCGCTGGCCACCGCCGCCAAAGCCTCCAAAACCTGAAAAGCCGCCGCCGCCGCCAAAGGCACCGCCGAAAATATCTCCAAACTGGCTGAAAATATCATCCATGTTCATTCCGCCACCGCCGCCAAAACCGCCATTCTCGAAAGCCTGGTGACCAAAACGATCGTATCTCGCCCGCTTATCTTCATTACTAAGAACTTCATAAGCCTCGGCAGCTTTCTTGAACATCTCTTCTGCCTTAGTGTCTCCCGGATTCTTGTCGGGGTGAAATTCTATAGCTTTCTTGCGGTACGCCTTCTTGATCTCGGCTGTGGTCGCGTTCTTGCTTATCCCTAATATTTCGTAATAATCCTGTTTCATGATATCTTTAAATGTTCTGGAATTAAAAAGTTACAGCCTACTTACCGGTAACCACTTTTGGATAACGTATAATTCGGTCACCTAGCTTATAACCTTTTTCTACAACGTCAACAACCTTGCCTTTTAATTTGTCCTTGGGCGCAGGGATCTGTGTGATGGCTTCGTGAATTTCGGCATCAAAAGTGTCTCCCTCTTTTACCTCCATTTGCTCAAGACCTTTGGATTTAAGGGTTTCCCTGAATTTGTTACTAATGAGTTCCACCCCTTTCAACAATTCCTTGTCTTTAGCTTTATTGATCTCGTTAAGAGCACGATCAAAATCATCAAGTACAGGAAGCATTGCCACAATGACGTCCTGACTGGCAGTTTTAAACATCTCTACGCGCTCCTTGCTGGTACGACGTTTATAATTTTCGAATTCTGCAAATAAGCGCAGAAATTTGTCTTTCTCCTTTTCAAGATCGGCTTTAAGCTGTTCTTTTTCTGAAGATTCCTCTCCTTCCGAACCGCCCTCATCCTTGCCGGCTTCTTTATTTTCGGCCTCTTCTATAGCATCGTCCAGTATCTCTTCTACCTGGTCCTTGATGCTTTCGTTTTCTGATATATTTTCCTGATTGCGTTCTTTCTCGCTCATTTTGATACAAATTTTATTCCGTGAGACAATTGGCAAAAGTACTGCCAAGAAAGTTGAAATGCCAAAATGTCACAGGAATCTTTTAGTATTCCTTTAGGAGAAATGATCTAACTATTGTTTAATTTTGGCCGATAAACTATAAACAAAATCATGAAGAAGACCGTTTTAAACTTTGTACTTGTAGCAGGAATTACCTTTGGTACTGTTTCCTGTAAAAACGATAAGGAAAATAAGGTAGAGCCGGAAGAAGCTCAGGAAGCTGCAGTTTCTGCCGAAGATGCAATGACCTATGAAATCGACACCACCGAATCTACTATAAAGTGGAGAGGTACCAAACCTACCGGCGAGCACCAGGGAACTATAGATATCCAGGAAGGATCTCTTATGGCCACGTCTGAAGAGATCACTAGCGGTAAGGTTATTATAGACATGAATTCTATCACTGTGACCGATGAAGGTATGGCCGACAAGGATAAAAGAAGCCTTGAAAATCACCTCAAAGGTACAGTTGAAGGTAAGGAAACCGATTTCTTTAACGTGAAGAAATATCCTACTGCTACTTTTGAGATCACCGGTGTCACCGAGGAGAACGGGCAAAAAATGTTACAAGGTAATCTTACTTTAAAAGAAGAAACCAAAAACATCAAGTTCCCGGTGCGAACAAGCCTTGGAAATGAGACGATCATCCTAACCAGTGATGCCTTTGTTATTGACAGAACCGATTGGGGAGTGAACTATGGTTCAAAATCTGTTTTTGATAACCTGGGAGATAATTTTATTAGTGATGATATGGAATTGACAATTAATGTCACCGCCAGAAGAGCACAATAATCCACACCTTTCAAAAATGCAGAAAACCGGCCTTGTTGCCGGTTTTTTTTATGTCAGCAGATCTTTGACCGCAGGCCTCAGGTTCACAAAATTGAAGCTGAAGCCTTCCTGCTGGATCTTGCTGCTGCTTACCAGCTGACTACCTAACACAACGCCTGACATTTCCCCCATTACGAGCTTTAAAGCCGCACCTGGAACTTTTGGCAACCAGAGTTTCTTATCCAGAGCATGAGCCACTTCTTTTGTCAATTCTTCATTAGTTGCAGGATTCGGTGCCACCCCGTTAAAAACTCCGGTGAGACCGTTGGAAATTATATAGAGAAACATCCTGGCCAGGTCATGGATGTGGATCCACGATTGCCATTGTTTCCCCGAACCTAAAGGTGCTCCAAGGTTGTATTTCACAGGCTTCATGATCTGGGGCAGCGCTCCACCCTCGGCAGAAAGGACAATTCCTATCCGTACCTTGGCCACACGAAGCTTAAGGTCATTAAATTTATCTGCAGCGGCCTCCCACTTCTGTGAGACCTCTCCCAGGAAATCATTGGCTAGCTGTGTACTGTCCTCCTCATACATTTTACTCCTTGAGCTTGGATAGATCCCAATGGCACTCGCAGATACCAGTTGCCCCACCTGGTGAGGGTTACTCTTTAAAGTTCGGTGCAAAAGGTTAAGAGAGTCTATCCTGCTTTTCAGGATCTTTTTCTTGTTTGAAGCTGTCCAGGGTTGAAACACACTGGCACCTGCCAGGTTAATAATAGCTCCAACGCCTTCGAGGCATCTTACATCTATTTCTCCGGTTGAGGGATTCCAGTAGTAGCCGCGGAAGGTTTCATTTTTTTCGATTTTTCCCTTGCTCGTAGTAAGGAAATTGATATTGATCCCCTGCTCATGGCACAATCGGGTGATCTCTGAACCTACCAGGCCTGTGGCTCCGGTTATTAGAATTCGCATTTTTGTTTTGAATTTACAGGAAATCTATTAGAAAATGTTGTGGTTTATTAAAGGTTTAACAGGCTCCCATCTTCGTTGCCCGCAGCATTTCCCGCTTTCCGGGCGGTCCTGCCAATCGCTCTACAGTAAAGCCGGCAGCCTGCATGGCCCGTCTTACATCCCCTTTTGCCGAGTATGTCACCAGCACTCCTTTTTCCCTTAAGGCTCTATACATATTTCTGAAGACCTCTTCGCTCCACAGGTCCGGTTGTACACGCGGACCAAAGGCATCAAAGTAAATGAGATCAAAATCTTCAAATGCTGAAATTTCACTAAAAAATTTCTTCTCCTTCTGAAGGCTGAAAAATGTCGAAATTTTGTTTGGCTTTTCCCATTCCGTCTCGTGCAGCTTTTGAAATACTCCGGAAGTATTCTCTCCCGAAACGACTTCAGCATAATCCAGCGCCTTTAGTTCTTCTTCGGAAACCGGATAAGCCTCCACTCCCGTGTAATTCATTTTCACCCTCGCTTTTTCAGCTTCAAAAAAGCTGAGCAGGGCATTGAGTCCGGTTCCAAATCCTATTTCAAGGACTGAAATCTCTTCAGGTTTGTTTTCTGATAAATAGTGTTTGAATCCCGACTTGATAAAAACATGCTCTGCCTCCTGTAAAGCCCCGTGTTTTGAGTGGTAATGCTCGTTCCATTCAGGCAGATAAATAGTCGCCGAACCGTCCCTGGTTTTAATGATCTCCCGTTTCAAAACTTATTTTTTAATTTTCACTCCATCTGCCAGGAAAGATAAAGTTATGGAAGGTTCGGTTATTGCTTTTACTTCGACTTCCGTTTTACCGGCATCTTCGGCATAATGTCTTTGATCTTCAACAGACATTTCGATCACATAGGCCTTGCCTTCCATGATAACCTCTTTATTTTCAATATCTTTAGGCACAAAAAAAGCATAGTCCTTAAACCTCACCATCACTTCCCGACCATCTTCCAGGGCTACGTTCATCCAGCAGCCTTTTTTCTTACAAACCGAAGCCACATCGGCCTTGAAAGTGACACTTAAAGTGTCCCCTACATTTAGGTTCTCATAGCGCTCCTGCATCTGGTAATCCGAAAGAATGTTCTGCATGTCAACTTCCTCTCCTACAGAAAAATAAAGGTCATTTTTACCCGTGCTTTTTTCCTGAGAAAAGCCGGCAAAATTTATCATTATGAAGGTTAATACCAGTAAATAATTGAAATTCTTCATGATCTTCCTGTTAAAGCTTTAGAAAATTTAAATTAAGATAAAATTAGTTATTTCACACCTTTAGAACCTGTATTAATTTCGGTAAATTTGCAGCAAATAAACAACCATGAAAAATATCCCTCTCGCAATCGATGTAGTTGAAGCAAAAACTTCAAAGATCGATTCGGTTGATTTTGATAATTTGATCTTCGGTAATGTGTTTGCAGATCACATGATGGAATGTGATTACATCGATGGTCAATGGCAAAATCCGGTTATAAAACCTTACGGTCCCATTCAGCTGGATCCATCGGCAAAAGTTTTCCACTATGGACAGGCAATCTTTGAAGGCATGAAAGCTTTCAAAGACGATGAAGACCAGGTATGGCTTTTCCGTCCTATGGCAAACATCGATCGCTTTAATAAATCTTCAAAAAGACTTGCAATACCCGAATTCCCTGAAGATCTTTTCCTTGAAGGGCTGGAAACGCTTTGTGACCTTGACCGCGACTGGGTGAAAAAAGGCTTTGGAAATTCCCTTTACATTCGTCCTTTTGTGATCGCTACAGAAAGTGGGGTTTCAGCTTCGCCTTCAAAAACATATAAGTTCATGATCATCTGTTCTCCCGCCAAATCATACTACAGCGGCGAGGTGCGGGTGATATTCGCAGAAAAATTCAGTCGCGCTGCCGACGGCGGAGTAGGATATGCAAAAGCTGCCGGAAATTACGGAGCGCAATTCTATCCAACCAATCTGGCCAAGGAAGAAGGTTTTCAGCAAATCATATGGACAGATGCCAATTCTCACGAGTACCTCGAGGAAGCTGGTACCATGAACATTTTCTTTAGAGTAGGTGACAAGCTGCTCACAGCTCCTACCAGTGACCGTATCCTCGATGGTGTGACCAGAAAAAGTGTACTTACCCTTGCTGAAGAATTTGGAATTGAAGCTGAAGTAAGACGGGTCCAGGTTTCTGAGATCGTAAAAGCTGCCGAAGAAGGGGAGTTAAAGGAGATCTTTGGATCGGGTACTGCGGCAACGATCAATCCTGTAAGAGGTTTTGGTCACCAGGGCAGAAAATTCGAATTGCCGGAGATGGAAAATTCCTATGCCTCCTTCTTCAAGAAAAAATTGATGGAGATCCAGTATAACAAAGTAGAGGATAAATTTGGCTGGAGATATCTTGTGAAAAAGAATTAATTAAAGATAACCGGAATCCGTAGCATCCTGTCATGCTCCGGTTTTCCTGAAGCATTGGCGCGGCTAAAGATCAAATAGCCGCGCTTTTCTTTCGTATCAAATTCCAGCTGGCCGCTAAAAGGCACCCAATCTTCGGTCATCCATTCTCCCTGCGCCTCCATATAACTTTCTGCCAGTTCTTTTCCACTTTCAGTAACCAGCCGTACCGGTGCAGTACCTTCAAAGAACCAGTAGCCTTTTGCCTCTCCTGAAATTTTTAAAGGAGAAGTTACAACCGAATCTTTTTCAGGTTTTTCCACTTTGATCAATTGTGAGATCTCCTGGCGATCCCGGTTAGGATCTGTGAAATATAAACTCTCTAAAATGCCATTTAAAGCTTCTCTTTTTTCTTCGGAAACCTCACCATAGAATTTCATGGCGTCACCTTCCATAGGATTACATTGCTCCATGGGAATCTCTTCCCCTGTATTGGCACTGAAGCATTCTGCCCGGAAGTTGTTCACCTCGTAAAAAATGTAGATTCCGCCATATTGATCCCAACCCGGAGGCGGAGATTGGAAACTTAGGCTTATCGCCCATGGTTGACCGTTTTCCATTACATAGACGAAAGAGTTTTGTCTGTCTACATTAAAAGATAAAGGCAGGTCTCCCTCCCAATCCTGCAAAGTTTTTCTGGGTCCGCCGGGACCATCAACTCCGAAGCCTTTTGGCAAAACAGCTATATAAGCCATGGAAGCATCATTATGTACTGCAAATGGCGGTTCCTGTTCGATTTCCCTGTCGTAAAAATTGATCACCGGACTTTCCCCCGGCAGCTGCCCTTCAAAGACTTCAAATCCCTCCGGAATTTCTGCCGAAAAATGCCATTTTTGAGAGGTGTATTCCGTTGTGCTTTCTTCGGGTTCAGGTGTGGGATCAATTGGTTCTGACGGCTGCTCTGCCTTGTTACCGGAATTACGACAGGAAAAAAGTAACAGGGCGAATAGTATAAAGATCATTGTTCTCATACTTACAAGATAATTGAAAAAGACGTGAGAGCCAAGGATCAAGAGACAAGACTGTTACGAGTTGCGGGTTGCGGGTTGCGGGTTGAAAAAGGGTTGCAAATTTGCAGGTTGGTTTCGGTTGCCGGTTTCCAGTTGCCAGTAGGGATTTGCCAAAGTTTTCTGCTTTTCGACCTATAAATTCACTCTGTAAACCTAAAAATGTTGAAATGAACTGTGGTAAATCTCTGTACAGGAAGTGGAGGTTGGATTGGGTGTGCGTTGCGGGTTACGTGTTCTGGGTTGAAATTGTTGCAGGTTACAAGTTTCAGGTTGTTTCGGTTGCCGGTTACCGGTTACCGGCAATAAGATTTGCCAAAGTTCTCTGTTTTTGACTTATATATTCAATTTATAAACCTAGAGGTATTGAAATGATCTTTGGTAAATCTCTGTACAGGAAGTGGAGGTTAGATTAGGTGCGAGTTGCCGGTTGCGGGTTGAAAAAGGGTTGCAGGTTGCCAGTTGCCGGTTGGGATTTGCCAAAGTTTTCTGTTTTTGACCAATTAATTCAATTGTAAACCTAAAAATGTTGAAATGAACTTTGGTAAATCTCTGTACAGGAAGTTGAGTTTAGATTTGGTGCGGTTGCGCGTTGCGAGGTGCGGTTTGAAAAAGGGTTGCAGCTTTCCTGTTGCCGGTTGCCGGCGAAAATGCGAAGAGAGTCTTTTTTTTTCCAAATGTGCTAGTTGTAATGAAAGATATTCTTCGATCCGCAAAAGCTACTCTCTGAATGACAGTCCTCTGCGCAAATCTGCGGGATCAGCGGGAAACTTTTTGTTGCGGGTTTCCTGTTGCGTGTTTCGGGTTGAAATTGTTGCAGGTTACGAGTTTCAGGTTGTTTCGGTTGCCTGTTGCCAGTTGCCGGCGGAAAGATTTGCCAAAGTTTTCTGTTTTCGACCTATGAATTCAATCTGTAAACCTAAGGATGTTGAAATGAACTTTGGTAAATCTCTGTACAGGAAGTTGAGGTTAATTTAGGTTGCGAGGTGCGGGTTGCGGGGTGCGGGTTGCGGGTTGCGGGTTGCACGTTTCGAGTTGCGGGTTGAAAAAGGGTAGCCGATTACCAGTTGCCGCGGTAAGATTTGCCAAAGTTTTCTGTTTTTTGACTTATAAATTCACTTCGGAAACCTAGGGATGTTGAAATGAACTTTGGTAAATCTCTGTAGATCTTTGCCGGTTACTTTACTGGAATTTGATGTTTGGAATTTGGTGCTTTTTTTTTAGGAAGTTATTCCTTAGTCCTTATTCATTAAACATTAGAAAGTATCTTTTCCAAATTGGGTTGTGAATAATTAGGGCCTTTTAAGACTTTTCCGTCTTCCCTGTAGATAGGTTTGCCGTCGGGACCGAGTTTGCTCATGTTACTGCGCTGGATCTCCTCAAAGACATCAGCTATCTTATGCTGCAGGCCGTGCTCTATTATGGTTCCGCAGAGAATGTAGAGCATATCGTCAAGAGCATCTGCCACCTCCACCAGATCTCCGTTCTTTGCAGCTTCAAGATATTCCTCGTTCTCCTCTTTCATCAATTCATACCTCAACTGCACTTTTTCAGCAGGAAGGTCGGCTGTAGGATCCATATTAACACCCAAACCAAAAGCTTCGTGAAACTCCTGTACTGCGGCTAAGCTTTTTTTCATCTTAATGCTTTAAATTCGCATAAAATTAGAAAAATGTTTAGCACGGGGCAGATTATCTTCGGCGTATTGTTCTTTATTGTTTTTGCAGGTATTATTTTCTTCAGCTACCGCAAAGACCTTAAACTCCACCGCAAGTATTACAAAGGCACCATTTATATTTTGCTGGGATTCATTGCTTTTATCCTGCTTTTGTTCGTTCTAAAAACGTATCTCAAAGGATAGGTTTGAGCATAAAAAAACCGCCACTCCTTCCGGAATGACGGTTTCTTTTGAACCTTTCAGCAATTAGTTGTCCATTGGAAGGACATCATAGTTTTTGGAGTACTCAAGCATTTGCTCTTCAAAAGATGTTGGCTGTACTACCTTGATAGCAGTGATTTCGCCATTAGCATCCATCTCAGGAACAAGTACAGGGTTTACGAATCCGCTATAAGGAGCAGACTTGAATTGAGCATTTCTCTCAAGAACTTCAGCATGAATTTCCTGATCCACTTTTACCCCGTAATTCTCAACCAGGTCTTTAGCTGCCTGGTAATCTCCTTCAGATTTTATCCTTTGGGTCTCTCTTAAAAGATCCCCAAAAAGTTCCCGCAATGCAGCATAATCGGTAATATTGAAATAAGTTTTTCCTTCTCTGCTCACTTTTTCGATGATACCGCGGTCACGACCTTTTTCGAATACCCATGCACTCACCCACTGGCGGTTTCTCATGTGCGCCTCTTCAATATCGGCTCCCGGCTCAAGTCTAATGAGCTGAGTCATCAACCCATTTCTTATGTAACCGTCATAAGCTGCTTTTCCAAGCTTTTCATGATCATCGACCAATCCAAGTTCTTCAAGTTTTGGATCCATTAGATAGTAAAGACCTACAAGATCTGCACGTCCCTCTTCCAAAGTAGAAGCATAGCTTTTCAAGGTTTCCTTGGTTTCTCCTACTCCCGGATTCAGCTGACCTGAGGCGTGCCCCACGACCTCGTGAAGCGCAGTGTGAAGTTTATCGGCAAGTTCGCCATATTCTTTCTCAAGTACTACCTCCTCCTCGTCATGAGCGAATTCTTCCAGTCTTCCGGTGCTGCCGGCATTGTTATAAGCTTCAATAATATTTCCAAGGGAAACAGATTTACTTCCGTGCTCCTTTCTTATCCAGTTCGAGTTTGGAAGGTTTACCCCAATCGGTGTCGCCGGTGAAGCATCTCCTGCTTCTCCTGCTACGATTACCGTTTTATAGGTAACTCCAACCACAGAATCTTTTTTGTGCTCTTCCATTAGAGGTGCATGGTCTTCAAACCACTGTACATTCTCTTCAAGCACCTGCATCTTCTTGCTCATATCAAAGTCCTTGATCTGCACGATAGTTTCATAAGAACCGGTGTAGCCCAGAGGGTCGTTATAAACTTCAATAAAGCTGTTGATGTAGTCGATGTTCCCTTCGGTAGCTTTTACCCATGCAATATTGTATTCGTCCCAGGTTTGAAGATCCCCTGTCTTATAGTAGTCGATCAACAGCCCAAGTGCATCTGCCTGCTGTTGATTTTCGGCAACTCCTTTAGCTTTCTCAAGCCAAAAAATGATCTTGTCTATCGCAGCACCGTACATGCCACCGCTCTTATATACCTTTTCGACGATCTGTCCATTCTCTTTTACCAGTTTGGAGTTAAGACCAAATGCAAGAGGTTTATTGGGATCGGGAGATTTTTTAGTGGCGTAGAACTGCTCTACATCCTTTGCAGTAATACCTTCACCGTAAAAATTTACTGCAGATCCTTCTACCAATCCTTTCGACTCATCAAGATTCACCTTTTTGGCATCTTTGTCGTTAAAGATCACCTCATAAGGCTCTCCTGTCAACTCTGTTCCGGTTTCGCCCAACAGCGTATCGAAATATTCTTTGCTAAAGCCCGGCTTCAGCTTATCCATGGAATAATGGTGGTGGATCCCGTTCGAGAACCAAACCCTCTTAAGGTAAGTTTCAAAGTTCTTCCAATCATCTGTAGTCTTGTCACCTTCATAGCTGGTGTAGATATTTTCAAGCGCTTCACGGATCTTTAGGTTATGCCTGTAATTCTGATCCCAGATAATGTCTCTTCCGCTAAGACCAGCCTGGGTTAAATAATAAACTAATTTTTGCTCCTTAAGACTGAGATCTTCCCAGCCGGGGATTTGATAACGTAGCACCTTAACATCGGCAAATTCGTCTACCTGATAGTCAAAGTCACCGGTTTGTTCCACCTCTCCCACTGCTGCAGGATTCTCCATTTTGGAATCTGCGCAGGAAAAAAGAAATACTGCCGTGAAAAGCAGCATCAAATAAGATTTGATTTTCATTTTCTAAAAATTAATTGTGATTAAAAGTAATGGGCAAATGATCAGAAGGAAGGCCGTTTTCACCACCCTTCTGAGCTTTCACCAATATTTAACAAATGTAAGAATTAACATATTCAAATTATTTATATTAGCGTATTAAATACAACAAACGAGCCACCCAACATGAAGATCCTAAAATACCTCCTGTTCCTGCTGTTAATTGTCTTTATTGCAGGATCAATTTACGTTGCAACCAAAGATGGTGCTTACAAGGTTGAGACCGGTAAGCTCATAAATGCCCCGGCGCCTATGCTCTATAGAGAGGTGGCCGATCTTTCCAACTGGAAGACCTGGAATGCCTGGAATGCGATAGAAGGAATGGACATGAATGTAACGGGCGAGGCTATGGCTGAAGGGTCTGCTATAACGTGGCAGGCCGATGAGATTCGTGATGGCAGCATTGCGACGACGGCACTTGTTCCCTATTCCCGCATTGAACAATTGCTCAACATGCAAACCATCATTGGGGAAGCTGAAGGAGAAATCACCTGGACCTTTACCCCAGAAGATGGTGGCACTCGTGTTAATATAACCCTGGAAGGAAACCAGAGCTTTAAAGAGAAACTGGCTTTTAGTATTCAGGATGATGACCTGGCCGATGTTTTCCTGCCGATCTTTACTGCAAGTCTGGAAAATCTTGAAGAAAATGTGATCCGAAAAATGGAAGCATATTCCATAAACGTGGACGGTGTGACCGAACATGGGGGCGGGTACTATATGTACACTACTACAGCTGCCCGCATGGGCGAAGTCAATACCCGCGCAGCAAGTATGATCGCCCAGGTGAAGGTTTATATGGAACAGAATAATATTTCCATTAGCGGCAGACCGCTTATTATCTATAATCAAAGGAATGATCGCAGCGGTACGACCATCTTCTCCACCGGGGTACCAACGCCGAGCCAGGTGATCACTCCTGCAGGTAGTGAGATCCTCAACGGCTATCTTGAACCGCAAAAGGTGGTGAAAACAACTTTAAAAGGCCACCATAAAAATGCTTCGGAAGCATGGGAAGCCACCTATCGCTACATCGAAGAGAACGGACTCATTGTAGATCCACAGGGGCAGCCTTTTGAGATTCTTATTACAGATCCTACTGAAGTTGATAACCCTGCATTGTGGGTGACAGAAATCTACATACCGGTAGAATGATAAAACAGATCCTGCTTGTTTTCCTGGGTGGCGGAGTTGGCAGTGTTCTTCGGTTTCTTCTTTCCCGGAACTTAAACCAAATTTCCGCAATCCCGCTGGGAACCCTGCTGGTGAACTTCTGCGGAAGTTTAATCATAGGACTTGTTCTGGGACTTGGATTAAAACAGGAAGTGCTTTCTGCCAACGCTACTCTATTACTCGCAACAGGCTTCTGTGGTGGATTCACTACATTTTCGGCTTTTAGTTTCGAGAACCAGGCCCTGTTGAAGGCCGGGGACTACCTCAACTTCGGAATTTATTCCGCCGGAAGTATAGTCCTGGGGATTGCGGCAGTTCTTCTTGGACTTTGGCTTGCCAAGATGGCTTAGGATTTCTTATACGTTTTCACCCCGGCATTAACTGCTATTTCAAGGTGATTCTCTTTTGGCGGGATAGGGCACGAATAGCCACCGCTATAAGCACAGTAGGGATTGTAAGCCTTATTAAAATCCAGTTCTATATATTTTTCTGTAGGTATCGTCATGTCCAGGTATCTTCCTCCCGAATAAGTTGCCTCTCCATTAGTGAGGTCTGTAAAAGGCAAAAAAAGATAATCCTTGTATTCTTCGGTTTGAGATAAGCTGAGGCTTTGGTAGACATTCAACTTGAACTCTTTCCCCTTCAGGTTGAAGTAAAGCTCTCCATATTTCACGTACATCTTCATTTTTTCTGAAGTGGTGGGCATGGCAAAAGGAACTTCGTTAGGTGTCCTTAGAAATTCTGCTGTAACTTTAAAGGCAGGATCAAAGGAAAAGAACTCCAGACCTGCAAACTGCTCACGCTCTTCCTTCGGCAAAGGAGATTCTGCAGGATCTTTAAATTCAGAATTTATCTTTTCCTGAAAAGCTATAAAAGCAGAGTCGGGTTCTACGTGCTGTGCGACGGCTTGTACAGCAAACACGAGAAATATTAAGGATCTCAAAAATGTCATTTTTGACCCGGTATTTCGGCATCATAGAACCTGGAGGTGCCAAGATAATTCTCAATGATCTGGTTATATTCGGGCGTTAACCTCAACCCAAGCGTGCCTTCAATATTGTAAAGATTATCAAGATTTGTATACCCGTGCTTCAGCATCTCTTCGAGGTAGAAATAGGCTGTAGGGAAATCATTGTCCTGTGCGCTTAGAGAAATAATATTGCGATAGGCATCATAGGCATGGGGATCAAAAATGGTTTGGATCATATTCGCAACAAGTTTGCTTTCCAGGGGAGTGCGGTTCTTGTTCAGGTCCTTCCGCTTTATCCACACATATTCATCGATGAAATCTTTTAGTCTGAGCGCCATTTTAGCTTCAGCATTATTTTTCTGTGCCAGGGAGTCCAGCTGATTTTTCTGGTAATTCCACCACCCCAGATTTTCAAAATTGGCAGTACGAATATCCTCTTCCAGGTAATAAATAAAGTCATCCATCAATCTGGCTTCTTTCTCTGAAATTACCTGCTGTTCTCTTTTTTGCTGAAGGAAATTTCGCGAGCGCCTAAGCTGATCCTGTTTTGCCCTTATTTCATTGAGGCTGATGAAACCCTCGTACTTATCTTCCATGAGGTTCAAAAGAGCATCTGCATTCATAAGCTGATTATTGCTCATGAATTTGTTCACCCTTGACATATCCATGTTGTAGAGCTGCTCAATCAAATTTACATCTACAGGTCGCAATTTACTGCGCATAGCTTCCAGAGTGAGCGATCCTACTGCGGCGCTCACGATCTCCGGTTGCGGCCACTCTTCATTACCCGAATAGGTATAGACCTGCGATGGAAACCTTAGGTGAGACAAAGCGCCGGCCGTGCTTTTTATACCTGAATCGGCAAACTGCTCATCGCCAACAATTCCTATAAAAACAAAATTCTTTTTCCCATTGAGCATTTCAAAATTGATCCAGTGGTCACCTACTGCGATGGTTCCAAAAATATTGTCAAAGACCAGGGGAATTGAAGTCGCCACCCGGGCTCCTGCCATTGAACCTATAGTAGAGACCTGGTTGAGATCGATTGGCAGCACCCCCGCAAGGTGCTGCATTAGCCTCGCTCCGGTTCGCAGGTTTTGCTCAAGATCTTTCTGCCGGTTAATATCATTGGAAGATACTATGATGTAGCCCTGCTCTTCGGCAGTACGGCTAAAAAGCTGGGCAGCGGTTCTACCCCGTCCTTCGGCATCAAACACGAACAATACCGGCCACGATCTTTCGTTCTGGTAGCTCCTGGGAAGATATAAGGCATAGCTGTCATTAAGAGTATCAGAGATCTTCAGATCGTCTACTACCACTCCTTTCTTTACAAGAAATTCCTGAGCAGACATTTGTAGGCTCAGCAATAAAAAAAAGATGATCTTTTTCATGGAATTAAGGTAGTGAAATTTCTAAAATGTACTGCAGGATTTCACTTCAGGGCATAAAAAAAGCCTTACAAAATGTAAGGCTTAGGATAAATATCAAAAATTGAGACTATGCTTGTCTCACGTTTACTGCATTTACACCTTTTCTACCTTCTTCAAGGTCGAAAGTTACTTCGTCATCCTGTCTAATCTCGTCAACAAGACCGTTAGCATGTACGAAATACTCGTCGTTTGATTCTTCGTCTTTAATAAATCCGTAACCTTTTGATTCGTTAAAGAACTTAACTGTACCTTTATTCATTATATAAATTTAAATTGACGGCGAAGGTACGACTATAAAAACGATAACCTACTAAAAATCAATTTATTATTTATTTATTCCAAAAAGGCGATGTGAATCCCCTGTATCAGCATGTTAACTCCAATAATGGCAATGATAAGTCCCATTATTTTCTCCACCACCACGATCTTATTGGCACCAATATAGCGAACGAGGTATTCACTGGAAAGGAAAGCGAGGTGATTTAGGTACATCACCAGTGCAAACATCACCAGGATAATTCCCAGTTGCATGTAAGTCGCTGTGGTAGTAAAGTTCATAGCTGTTACGATCGTACCGGGGCCCGCCAGGATAGGTATTCCCAGGGGAGAAATAGATATCTCCTCGTTAAAGTTCACTTCTTTTTGATTATCAATACTGGAAACCTGGGCCCTAATCATTTCAAATCCAACAAAAAATACAAGGATCCCTCCTGTGATCTTGAACGCCGGGATGGTCAAACCGAAGAAGTCGAAAATATATTTACCAAGAATAATAAAACCTGAAACTATGACGAAGGCAGTAAAGGTCGCTTTCCGGGAAATGGTCTTTCGCGTTGGCCGGTCTGCCTGGCGCGTGAGGCTAAGGAAAATTGGAACGTTCCCTACCGGATTATTGATAGCAATGAATCCTGTGAAAACGGCTATGGCAAACACCCATATTCCCTCCATTTCTTGTCTAGTGTAGTGGTTAGTGCCGGTAAAAGTATTTAAAATAAATCAGCTGTAAAAACCGCGACATCTGCACCCACTTTCTCTCTTCAAGTTTTGAGACTTCTTTAACGAAGCTACAGACGCAATTTTTGTACTTTTTCGATTCAGGAATAAAGGGATTCATGAAGACTTACAACGAAAAAAGGGATTTCAGCAAAACCAAAGAACCTAAAGATGTCCCTTCAAAAAAGCGGAATAAAGAACCAATTTTTGTCATTCAGAAGCATGACGCCACCAATCTTCACTACGATTTTCGGCTTGAAATAGATAATACCCTTAAATCCTGGTCGGTTCCTAAAGGTCCCAGCACAGATCCTTCAGTAAAAAGAATGGCGATCCCTACAGAGGACCATCCTATTGCCTACGCCGATTTTGAAGGAGTAATTCCGCAGGGAGAATATGGGGGTGGTACAGTAATGATCTGGGACACCGGAACGATCGAAAGCAACAAGAAAGACGATGAGGGAAACATAATTTCACTGGAGGAGAGTTTCAAGGCCGGTAGTATAGAGGTCACTCTGCATGGAAAAAAGCTCAAAGGTGGTTACAACCTGGTGGAAATGAAAGGCGGAAGAATGAAGGGAAACTGGCTGCTCATGAAACAGGATGATGCCGAAGCCGATGCCCGCCGCAATCCTGTGAGCACCCAATCTAAAAGTGTGGTCACCGGAAGAACCTTGAAGCAGATCGAAAAAGATGAATCATAAAACGCCTAGTCAATGAAAGTAGCCGGAGTGGAGATCTCGAGTGCCGATAAAATTATTTTTCCGAAGAAGAAGATCACCAAGGGAGACATGGTGATGTATTATGAGAGGATCGCGCCACTCATGCTGCCATATTTAAAAAACCGGCCTCTCACCCTGCATCGCTTCCCCAGCGGAATTAAGGAAAATGGCTTCTACCAAAAAAACGCTTCCGATTATTTTCCCGACTTCATTAAAACAGTTGAAATAGAAACAGAGGAAGGCACCAATACCCAAATCCTTTGCAATGATGTCAAAACACTTGTCTACCTCGCAAATCAGGGCACCGTGGCTTTTCACATATGGCTAAGTAAAAAGGAAAAACTGCGACAACCGGACAAAATAGTATTCGATCTGGATCCTTCAGAAAACGATTTTGAAAAAATAAAAGAAGGAGCAAAAGCATTGAAAAGTTTGCTCCAGAAAAAAAATATTGATCCTTCTCTTATGACGAGCGGAAAAAGCGGCTTACATTTATACTACAAAATAAGGCGTGGGAAGGATTTTGATCAGGTGAAAGAGATAGCCCGTGAAATTGCTGAAGAAGCAGAAAAACAGGAACCCGATCTCTTTACTACCCAGATTAGAAAGGATAAACGCAACGGAAAGATATTCGTAGATTACCTGCGCAATGCCTATGCCCAAACCGCTGTTTGTCCTTACTCCCTAAGAGCGACAGAGGAGGCCGGTATTGCGACTCCGCTGGAGTGGGATGAACTTTCCCGCATCAAAAGCGCCTCAGAATACAACATTGAGAACATATTTAGAAGAACCGGACAATTAAATTCAAATAAATAAAAGAAAATGAAGGAAATCACTCCCGAAGAAGCTAATCGCGCATTAAACGAACAAGCAGAAAAAGTAGAGAAAAAAGACCTGGAAAAGGTGTTGGCGAAGGAGCAAAAGATAGAAGACAAGTTTCGCAATAACGAATCAATGAGCGGATATTTGGCCAAGGCCAAGAGCATGTTTGGTCTTATACGGGATTACTGGAACGGAAATTACCGCCAGGTCCCATGGAAGACCATTGCTGCAGTAGCCGGAGCCCTGCTCTACGTTCTTATGCCACTCGACCTTATCCCCGATTTTATTCCTGTTGCAGGTTTCCTGGATGACGCCGGGGTTATTGCTGCATGTCTCGCCCTGGTGAGTGATGATCTTGTTACCTACGAAAAATGGAAAATGCACCAGGATAATTCGATTAAAAGCAAGTCTGAAGATACCCTTACCTAGTACGGTTTTGTCAATGAAAAAAGATAAACTGGAAAAAATGCCATTGTACAAAAAAGCAATGGAAATTTTCGACATAGTAGACCGGGTGCGACAGCTTGTTCCCGAAGAAAATGAGTTCACACAATCTGTAGCCCAGAACATGTATGTCGATGCCCTGCAGCTAGCTCCTAAAATTGCGGGAGCAGAAGCGGTCGACCTGTACGACATAAAAATGGAGAATGCCGCCATTATAAGGAAGTGCGCCCGGGAAATATATGTGGGCTGCAATGGTTTTCTCATGGAAGGTTTTAAGGAAATGGAATACCTGGAAATGTTACGGGCCGAAATAGAAGAATTTCGGGTATTATTTGCCGAGTGGGTAAAAACCTTCGACCAGTGGAATTATATTATTGACCGCTGGGGTTTGTTTAATCCACCGGGAGTCAATTACGATGACAAAGATCCCGATGATGATATTCCGTTTGATAATCCTTTTGATGAAGAGGATTAGCCCTTCGAAAATGGCAAATTCCTCCGTTATTCTTGAGACAACAAAAAAAACCTAACTTGCTCCTGCTGAAAGTAAACTCTTAAAAAAGGGATTTCAGAACAACATTTTTGGGGCAGTAATGAAACTTATTATCAATAATATTGAGGAGGATCAGTCGAAATTTTTTTGGCTGGTCCTTCTTTTATTTAGCACGATCTTTTCGATTGAAGCTCAAACTTCACTTAATGATTGTTCCGGGGCGATAGAAGTTTGCGGAAATGGAGCCATTTCCAGTAATGCTACGGGTGTGGGAGAGCAGGAGATCGGGATGAATGCCTGCTCCAGCATGGAACACAACAGTTTGTGGATAAGAATCGAAATTACTAAAGCAGGTACTCTGGGATTTACGCTATCTCCTACAAGTCCTAACCTGGAAGTGGATTACGATTTCTTCATTTTTGGCCCAAACGCCAGCTGCGGAAATCTGGGGGAGGCAATTCGCTGTTCCACTACAAATCCTTTAGCATCGAATCAGGCGGATAATCTTACCGGAATGAACGACCAGGAATCAGAAACTTCTGAAGGTCCGGGTGCTGATGGAAACAGTTTCGTTAGATCGCTTGATGTGCTTCCGGGAGAATCCTACTTTATTGTAATCGACCGGCCAATTGGGCAAAGTCCTTTCGACCTGGAATGGACCGGCACCTCCACCGTTGGCGGCTTTCCTTTTCCCGAAGGAGTTGAAGTGAATAAACCCGATGATCTCATTAAGTGCGGTATAAATGGCACTGCAGAATTTGACCTTTTTGACACCCGGGATGAGATCACCTCCCAGCCGCAAACAGAAATTAAATATTTTGCCCAGCTCGCTCAGGCTATAGACAACACCAATGAACTTTCTTCCCGCTATACCAGCTCGCTACCAAACAAAACGATCTATGCAAGGGTAGAAAACCTGGCTACGGGTTGTTCGGAGATCGTAGATTTTTCCCTCATTGTAAATCCCGGTCCATCTATTAAGACCGGGGTGAATTTCGGAATATGTGATCTGGACCTGGACGGACTGGCTACTTTTGATCTGGAACAGGTGCAAAATGAAATCCTGGAGGATCTTTCATCTGAAGATCATTCTATTTCTTTTTTTTCTTCTGAAGAGGATGCAATAAATGACATTTCTGAAATTAATTCCGCTCAAAATTTTTCCGGCGGAAGAATTTTTGCCCGCGTGGAAGAGATCAATGGGTCGGAATGTTTTAGCATTGCTGCTGTCGATCTACAGGTGAACGAACCTGTGAGCATACCCGGTCTTTCAATTGCCGACCAGAATTTACGGGTGGCTTCCAAAAAAATTATAGTTGCGACCAGGCCTGAATTGGATTATGCCGTAAATGATCCTAACGGACCTTATTTTCCCGGTCCCGGAATCGGTAATGTTCCTGCAGGCATGAATACCCTTTACATTCGGAATGCAGATCGCTGTGAGATCACCTCCTTGGATGTCCTGGTTCCTGAATTTGCTGCTGCCTTTAGTCCGAACAACGACGGGATCAATGACAACTGGTACGTAAGTACCGGAAATTATCCTGTACCCGAAAGGCCGGTAACAATATTTGACCGCTACGGAAAATTACTTTCCCGATTCTTCGTCAACTCCGGAAGCTGGGACGGCACGTTCAATGGCAGCGAATTACCCGCAGATGATTACTGGTTCGAATTCTCTCTTCCCGAAAATGGGATTTTAAGAGGACATTTTAGTTTGGTTAGATGATTAACCATTTCAGGGCTTCAAACCCTGAAGAGTTGTAACTGGAACGAAAAAACCTCACAGGTTTTTGAAACCTGTGAGGTTTGATTCTTAATTGATCCCGAGTCGGCTGCGCCTCTCGGGACAAGCCTGCCTACCGACAGGCAGGCGATTCGTACACTTTTTGGTGAGAACAAATTTCCCGAAAAAAAGATCCCAATATCGCTAGCGCTCATCGGGATAAGCAGCCTGCACTATTTTATAATTTTCCAGAACTAAACTCCGGTCTACAAGATCCCGAGTCGGCTGCGCCTCTCGGGATAAGCGATTCGCACACTTTTAGGTGAAAACAAACTTCCCGAAAAAAAGATCCCGAGTCGGCTGCGCCTCTCGGGATAAGCGATTCGCACACTTTTTGCAAAAGCAAAAAGTGGCTCTCTGCTTACATATTTCTCCTATACTGCCCTCCTACTTCAAATAAAGCAGTGGTGATCTGACCAAGGGAACAGACCTTTGTGGCTTCCATAAGCACTTCAAAGATATTCTCGTTTTGAATAGCTGCCTTTTTTACCTTTTCCAGGGTCTCCTGCTCCAGTTCTTTTTTGGCCTCGTGAAGATTCTGTAGCGTTTCGATCTGGTTTTGCTTTTCTTCCTCGGTAGCCCGAATTACCTCTCCCGGAGTGACTGTAGGCGAGCCGGTAGAACTAAGGAAGGTATTCACCCCAATGATGGGGAAATCGCCGTTGTGCTTGAGAGTTTCGTAATACAGACTCTCCTCCTGAATTTTACTGCGTTGATACATGGTTTCCATGGCTCCGAGCACTCCGCCTCTTTCGGTAATGCGGTCGAACTCCTGCAGTACAGCTTCCTCCACAAGGTCGGTTAGTTCTTCTATGATAAAGGCTCCCTGAATAGGATTTTCATTCTTCGCCAGACCTAATTCTTTATTGATGATCAACTGAATTGCCATCGCTCTTCTTACTGAAGCTTCTGTTGGCGTGGTGATCGCCTCATCATAAGCGTTTGTATGCAGCGAATTACAGTTGTCGTAGATCGCGTAAAGCGCCTGAAGCGTAGTTCTTATATCGTTAAAATCGATCTCCTGCGCATGAAGGGATCTTCCGGAGGTCTGGATGTGATACTTCAGCATCTGTGCCCGCGGGTTCGCACCATATTTGTACTTAAGCGCCTTTGACCAGATCTTTCTCGCTACCCTTCCAATTACTGCATATTCGGGATCAATTCCGTTCGAAAAGAAGAACGAGAGGTTAGGTCCGAACTTGTTGATGTCCATTCCCCTGCTCAGGTAATATTCCACATAGGTGAATCCGTTGGCCAGTGTAAGTGCCAGCTGCGTGATAGGATTGGCTCCGGCTTCGGCGATATGGTAACCTGAAATAGATACGGAATAGAAATTCCGTACATTCTCCCGAATAAAATATTCCTGTACATCCCCCATTAATCTCAACGCGAATTCCGTAGAGAAGATACAGGTGTTCTGCGCCTGATCTTCCTTCAGGATATCCGCCTGTACTGTTCCACGAACCTGGCTTAGCGTTCTTTTCTTGATGTCGGCATAAACATCTGCCGGCAGCACCTGGTCACCGGTAACTCCGAGAAGCATTAATCCAAGGCCGTCATTACCTTCAGGAAGCTGCCCGCGATATTTTGGCTGCTCCATTCCTTTCTCATCGTAGATCTTTTTGATCTTCTGCTTCACTTCCTCTTCCAGTCCATTCTCCACTATGTATTTCTCACATTGCTGATCAATAGCTGCATTCATGAAGAATCCAAGCAACATGGGCGCGGGACCGTTGATGGTCATACTTACCGAGGTCATAGGATCGGCAAGATCAAATCCGGAATACAGTTTCTTGGCATCATCAAGACAGCAGATGGAAACTCCAGAGTTCCCGATCTTTCCGTAGATATCGGGTCGGCGGTCTGGGTCATTTCCGTAGAGCGTAACCGAATCAAAAGCAGTAGACAGCCTCTTTGCAGGCATCCCAAGACTCACGTAGTGGAAACGGCGGTTAGTACGTTCCGGCGAGCCTTCCCCGGCAAACATCCTGGTTGGATCCTCTCCCTGTCGCTTAAAGGGATATAATCCGGCGGTATATGGGAATTCCCCGGGGACGTTCTCCTGCAGGCACCATCTTAAAATGTCACCCCAGGCCTGATATTTTGGAAGCGCCACTTTCGGGATCTGCGTGTGGGAAAGAGATTCGGTATGGGTTTCGATCTTTATTTCCTTATCCCTTACTTTAAATGAATATATAGGATCTTTATAACGATTTACCTTTTCGTCCCATCCGGTAATGATCTCCCAATTATAGGGATCAAGATCCATTTTTACTTTGTCAAATTCCTTTTTCAGCAGGTTTACCAAATCCTCATTTTCTGAAGTTGTGGCATTCTTCAGATCATCCTCCTCAAGTCCATATTGATTCAAAGCGATCTTAGTCCCGGTTACTGATTCGATGGTCTTATAAATTCCGTAGAGTTTTTGAGCCACTTCGGACTGCGCTGCAGCTTTTTCATCATACGCCCGGTTGTTCTCGGAAATTTCAGAAAGATAGCGCGTCCTGTTTGGCGGGATCACGAAGATCTTTTCGCTCATTTCTTTTGAGATCTCAAAGGTAGAAACAAATTTGCTTCCCACCTTTTCATCGATCTTATCCATGATCTGCTTGTAGAGCGTATTCATTCCGGGATCGTTGAACTGGGAAGCAATAGTTCCAAAAACCGGAAGATTGTCGGCATTCTCATGCCACAGTCCGTGATTACGCTGATATTGTTTTTTGACATCACGAAGGGCATCCAGTGCTCCGCGCTTATCAAACTTGTTGATCGCCACAAGATCGGCAAAGTCGAGCATGTCAATCTTTTCCAGCTGAGTAGCCGCCCCGAATTCGGGCGTCATAACGTATAGAGACACATCCGAATGCTCCAGGATCTCGGTATCAGATTGCCCAATTCCGGAAGTTTCCAGAACAATAAGGTCGTAATTTGCCGCTTTAAGCACTTGTATCGCTTCAGCAACATATTTTGAAAGCGCAAGATTTGATTGACGCGTTGCCAAAGATCTCATATAGACCCGCGGATTGTTGATCGCATTCATCCTGATACGATCTCCTAAAAGGGCACCTCCGGTCTTCCTTTTTGAAGGGTCAACAGAAATGATCCCAATGGTCTTCTCGGGAAAATCCATAAGAAAACGGCGTACGAGCTCGTCTACAAGAGAGGATTTCCCGGCACCACCGGTTCCGGTAATCCCTAAAACAGGAATTTCAGATTTCTCATTTTCAGAATGGATCTTATCAAGAGTTTCTTTGGCGACCTCAGGAAAGTTCTCTGCTGCCGAAATTACTCTCGCAATTGCTCCGGGTGTTTTGTTTTCAAGTTCCTTAATTTCCCCATTCAGGGTGTCCCCTAAGGGATAATCAGACTGCTTTACGAGGTCATTGATCATCCCCTGCAGGCCAAGCTCGCGCCCATCATCGGGAGAATAGATACGGGTGATCCCGTAATCCTCAAGCTCTTTGATCTCTTCCGGAAGGATTACACCGCCGCCGCCGCCGAAGATCTTGATGTGACCGGCTCCTCTTTCCTTAAGCAGGTCATACATGTATTTAAAGTACTCGGTATGTCCACCCTGGTAAGAGGTCATGGCAATCGCATTGGCATCTTCCTGTATTGCGCAGTTCACCACCTCTTCCACGCTGCGGTCGTGGCCCAGGTGAATCACCTCAACGCCCGTAGACTGGATGATGCGGCGCATAATATTTATGGCTGCATCGTGCCCGTCAAAAAGGGAAGCTGCAGTGACAATTCTTACTTTATTCTTGGGTTTATAAGGAGCTTGTTGTTCCATTTCTTCGAAATCGTTTTAGGGCGTGCAATTTACGAATTTAGAAACGAAGATGCCATTTTTGAAAGGATATTAAAACTGCCGGCTTTTTTACTGAAAATTCCTGAAAAATGCTTCCACAGCAGGATAACTTTTGTTTATGATTTTAATCCTGAGTTAATGGCTAACTTTGGCAAAAACAGTATTATGAAGAAATTTTTCCTCCTGGCAGTAATCCCTTTCTTTTTAGGTTGTGCCGAGCTGCAACAAATCGCCGACTCCCTTCCGCAGGAAGGCACTACAATTTCTAATGCTGAAGTTGCTGCCGGGCTAAGGCAGGCGCTCGACTTTGGAATTGACAAACAGGTCACCAAACTGGCAAAGGAGGACGGATTCTTTAACAACGAACTGGTGCGCATTGGTCTTCCTCCCGAATTGCAGAAAGTGGACAGAACGCTGCGGGATGTTGGGCTGGACGCCTTAGCCGATGAGGGCCTGAAGGTTCTAAACCGTGCTGCCGAAGAGGCCGTGCAGGAGGCAACCCCCATCTTTGTAAATGCAGTTAAAGAGATCACTTTTACCGATGCCCGCAATATTCTTTTAGGAGATGATACCGCTGCTACAACCTATCTTGCACAAAAAACTACAGATCCCTTGTACTCCAAGTTCAATCCTGTCATTACGACCTCCCTTGAGGAAGTCGGAGCCAACAGAGTGTGGACGAATATTATCAATAGATATAACGCCCTGCCGCTTACAAGCGATGTCAACCCCGATCTTGCCGATTATGTGACGCGGGAAGCATTAAAAGGAGTTTACACGATGATCGCCATAGAAGAAAAAGAGATCAGGAACAATTTTGCTGCCAGAACCACGAATTTACTGAAACGCGTATTTGGTTTGCAGGACTAAAAGATTCAAAATTTAAGGTTCAAGATTCAAGGTTCTAGGTTCAAGGTTCAAGGTTTAAGGTTTAAGGTTTAAGGTTTAAATGATTTGAGGGATTTGGTTTTAATTATTATTCCTTAGACAATAAACCTTGAGGGGATTATTCACAATCATAACCTTTCCTGAACATCGGTAGATCCTGGCTTTCTTTCTGCTAACTCATAAGTTTTTAACAAGAGAAGCAACCCGATCAAGCACTTTTACCAAAAAGTTAACTTTAGGTTATGAAATCTTCGAAAAACCACCGAATATCTTTGTAGTACTAATAATAGTATATGTTTCGATTATTTGAACCCAGGTCTACTTTGGAAAGACTTCGAGAAAAGTACTCGTTTCTTATGCGTCGATCTTTTGAGCTCGCTTTAGTGGATAAACCGCGAAGCGATGTGCTCAACGACAAGGCGTGCAAAATTCTAGAGGAAATCCGTCGAATGGAGAGAAATCAGGAAAGGACAGCCTGAAGCTTCCTGAAGTAAGCAAATGCAGCCGACAAGCGAGACCCGTACCAGCTAAAGAATTCCCCGTCCACAATGTGGACAGATGACATCCCCACCTTTCTTTTCAACGAATCTTTATCTTTATTTTTAAACGGAAATGGCTCGGTAGAAAGTAATACCAGTTCCACATTCTTCTCTTCCAGCTGTTCAAGAGCTACTTCGGGGTACCTGGAATCCTCTTCCGAAAAGACATTTCGAAAACGGTTCAATTCCAGAAGGTGATCGATAAAAGTATCCTTCCCTGCCACCATCCAGGGATCTTTCCAAATGAAATAGGCCACATTTCGCTGAGGCAGCCCTAACATTTCCTTCTGAAAAAGCTCCTTTTCAATACCTATTTTTTCAGCTATTGCTGAAGCCTTTCTAACCACTCCAAAAATCTCCCCGTATTGAAGGATCAATTGCAGGGAGTCATCAATAGTTTTGATATCTGAGACATGAACGGGAGCGAACTTTTCCAGCTCCGCCACCATTTCCTCAGTATTTTCTTCTTTATTGCACAGGATAATTTCCGGATCCAGGGCAGCAATCTTTTCGTAATGCACTTGTTTTGTGCCGCCCACCACCTTTTTTTCCTTCCGAAGCTCTGCCGGATGAACACAGAATTTCGTCACCCCAACGATTTGCTCCCGAAGTCCCAGGTCTACCAGCAGCTCTGTCTGGCTCGGCACCAGGCTCACAATACGCTGCGGAATTTCCTTCAGCTCAATTTTTCGGTCTAACTGATCGTAAAATGTTCTCATAACTCCGGAAATTAAGAGGTGCCAAAAATGTCATTTTTGAGACCTGTTTCAGATAAACACCGGCTACAGAAAAGAAGCCATTTCCTGTTGCAATCTTTCTGCCTCAGCAGCAGCGGCTTCAGCAAAGTCGGCACCTTGAGAAGCATAGATCACAGCACGGGAGGCATTGATAAGTAACCCGACCTTCCTATTCATCCCAAATTCGCAAACTTCCTTGAGGCTCCCACCCTGTGCTCCCACGCCGGGCACTAAAAGAAAACTTTCAGGAATGATCTTCCTTATCTCCCTTAAATGCTCGGCTTTAGTCGCCCCGACTACGTACATAAGATTCTGACCGTTATTCCAGGTCTTGGAAATTTTGATCACTTTTTTATAAAGCTCCTCTCCATCGACCTGCTGGGTCTGGAAATCGTATGCACCGGCGTTAGACGTTAAGGCCAGCAAAATCGTGTGTTTATTCCCGTAAGCCAAAAATGGCTCTACAGAGTCTTTTCCCATATATGGCGCTACGGTGACAGCATCGAAATTGAGGTCCTCAAAAAAGGCTTTTGCGTACATGCCCGAAGTATTGCCAATATCTCCCCTTTTTGCATCCGCAATTGTAAAGATCTCGGGATGTTTCTCGTTCAGGTAATCTATGGTTTTCCCCAAAGCCTTAAAGCCTTTTATGCCATGCGCCTCGTAAAAGGCAAGATTTGGCTTATAAGCCACAGCCAGATGCTGCGTTGCATCAATGATCGCTTTATTGAAGGCAAAAATGGGATCTTCCTCTTTCAACAAATGTTGAGGGATCTTGTTAAGGTCAACATCAAGACCTATACACAGAAAACTTTTTTTTAAGCGTATTTGTTCTGTAAGCTGGGAAGTGGTCATTGGCTGGAAATAAAAAAGCTGCCGGAGTGCGGCAGCTTTGGTGATTTTATCTTTAGAAAACGTCGGAGTTCTCTTTCAGTTTTTCGGTGTTTTCAACTAATTGTAATTCGTCTATGATCTTTTGAATATCTCCATTGATGATATTTCCAAGGTCGTAAAGCGTTAAACCAATTCTGTGATCCGTTACGCGGCCCTGCGCATAGTTATAGGTTCGGATCTTTGCACTTCGGTCGCCGCTGGAAACCATCGAGTTCCTCTTCGCGGCATCCTCTTCCATTTTCTTGGCCAGTTCCTGCTCATAAAGCCTGGACCTCAACACCCGAAAAGCCTTTTCTTTGTTCTTATGCTGGGACTTTTGATCCTGACATTGCGCCACCAAGCCTGTTGGAATGTGTGTCAAACGTACTGCCGAGTAAGTCGTGTTTACCGACTGTCCACCCGGTCCTGACGAACAGAAATAGTCAATTCGCACATCTTTTGGATCGATCTCCACGTCAAACTCTTCAGCTTCGGGCAGCACCATTACAGTAGCGGCCGAGGTATGTACCCGCCCCTGAGTTTCAGTTTGAGGTACGCGTTGAACCCTGTGTACTCCGGCCTCAAATTTCAAAGTTCCGTAGACATCTTCACCTGTAACGTCAAAAATGATCTCTTTGAATCCGCCGCTGGTTCCTTCGCTAAAGTCGACGATCTGGTGTTTCCAGCCTCTGCTTTCAATGTATTTGGTGTACATGCGGTAAAGATCACCGGCAAAAATACTCGCCTCATCCCCACCGGTACCGGCACGAATTTCCATCACCACGTTCTTGGCATCTTCAGGATCTTTAGGAACGAGCATCATTCTTATCTTCTCCTCCATTCCGGGAAGCTGCTCCTTGGCTTCTTCCAGCTGCATCTTCGCCATATCGGTCATCTCGGGATCACTACCATCGGCAATGATCTCTTCGGCCTCTTTTTTATTTTCAAGCAGGCTCATATATTCTGAACGCGCTTCCATTAACTTTTTCAGCTCCTTGTATTCCTTGTTCAGCTCTATATAACGCTTTTGATCGGCAATCACGTCGGGCTGAATGATAAGATCATTCACCTCGTCAAAACGCTGCTTCACAATATTTAATTTCTCGATCATAACATCTCCTTAAAGTGGCAAATTTACGATAAATCCATTGGATTCTTATAAAGGATTTTATTGATCCCTAAACTTTGTGCTATTGCTTTGACCTTATTTTGTTTTGTGTGAAATTTCATAGAATTTATCACACGAAGAGCACGAAGTTCCAGAGAAGGACACAAAGAAAAAAAGCATTTTGTATATTCTATTTTAGATGAAAGAATTAGAAAAAATAGGGTTAGGCGGTGGGTGCCACTGGTGTACTGAAGCTGTTTTCCAGGCAGTGGAGGGTGTGGTGAAGGTAGAGCAGGGATATATCGCTTCTGCGCCGCCCGCTGAAGCTTTTTCGGAAGCTGTCATTGTTCATTACCTCACGAAAAGGGTGAAATTGAAGCGGCTTTTGGAGATACATCTTCACACCCATAATTCCACCTCCAATCATTCCTTCCGGAAGAAATATCGAAGTGCTGTTTATTATTTTTCTTTGGAAGAGGAAAAAGCAGCAAGAGAAATCCTGGAAGTTCTTCAGAAGCAATTTGAGGAACAACTGGTGACAAAGGTGTTGCCCTTCCGGAAGTTTAATGCTTCCAGAGACTCTATTCAGAATTACTACAGGAAAAATCCCGATGCGCCGTTTTGTAGAAGGTTTATTGAACCTAAACTGGAGATTTTAAAGAGGAAATACTCCTAAATGTTTCCCGCAGATTTCGCGAGATTACCATATATTTTCACACGAAGGGCACAAAGATTAATAAGAAGAACACGAAGAAGAACAGTAAAATAATACTTTAAAGAATGCAGGAACAGGATTTATCATATAAGATAATAGGTATAGCGCTTGACCTTCATAGAAATCTCGGACCGGGATTATTGGAGTCTTCTTACGAAAATGCATTGGCGTATGACCTCCGGAATTCAGGTTTAGAAGTTAAACAACAACATCCAATGCCTTTCTTTTACAAGGAGGTAAAAATGGATGTGGGATACAGAATTGATCTACTCGTTGAAAACAAGATCATAATTGAAGTAAAATCTTTAGAAAACTTAGCGCCTGTTCATTTTGCGCAACTATTAACATATTTGAAGCTTTCAAATTTAAAAGTAGGCCTCTTAATAAACTTCAACACAAAGATGCTCAAAGACGGTATTCACCGAATAGTCAATTGAAGTATAGGATTCATTTTTCTTTCAATATCTCAGTGTGCTTAATTTAAACTTATTTTGCTTCGTGTGAAAAAATGAGTGGTTCAATTATACTTAAACTCCCCAAACTCACTCCTAATCGTCAATTTCTTTTCTTCGGAAGCCTCTACTCTACCCACAATTTTAGCATCGACATTAAAAGATTTTGAGATAGAAATAATATCATCTGCAATGGCTTCATCAACATAAAGCTCCATTCTATGACCCATGTTGAACACCTGGTACATCTCCTTCCAATCGGTTTTGCTTTCCTGCTGAATGAGTTTAAATAGTGGCGGCACTTCAAAAAGATTGTCTTTGATCACATGCACCTTGTCTACAAAATGAAGCACTTTGGTCTGTGCGCCCCCGCTGCAATGAACCATTCCAAAAATGTCATTTTTGGAATACTTCTCCAGGATCTTCTTTATCACCGGTGCATAGGTACGGGTTGGGGATAGCACCAGTTTTCCCGCATCCAGCGGACTGTTCTCTACTGTTGAAGTGAGGTTTTTAGAACCGCTGTATACCAGATCTTCAGGTACAGCAGGATCGAAACTCTCCGGATATTTTTCGGCTAAAGTCTTTCCGAAGACATCATGTCGCGCAGAGGTGAGACCGTTGCTGCCCATGCCGCCGTTGTATTCCTTTTCGTAGGTAGCCTGTCCAAAAGAGGCCAATCCAACGATCACATTTCCGGGTTTGATATTAGCATTGTCAATGACTTCACTGCGTTTCATCCTTGCCGTGACCGTGGAATCAACAATGATGGTACGCACAAGGTCACCCACATCGGCCGTTTCGCCACCGGTGGAATGGATATTTATTCCGAAGCCTTTAAGATCCTCGAGCAGTTCTTCTGTACCATTAATAATTGCAGATATGACTTCTCCCGGCACCAGGTTCTTGTTACGACCAATGGTGGAAGAAAGCATGATATTATCAACCGCACCAACGCACAAAAGATCATCGATGTTCATAATAAGTGCATCCTGCGCAATTCCTTTCCACACGCCGAGATCCCCGGTTTCTTTCCAGTACATATAGGCCAGGGACGATTTCGTTCCGGCGCCATCGGCATGCATGATGAGACAGTAATCTTCATCACCAGTGAGGTGATCGGGCACAATTTTACAGAAGGCTTTTGGGAATAATCCTTTATCCACATTCTTTATGGCGTTATGAACATCCTCCTTTCCGGCAGAAACTCCGCGGCCGGCATATCTTTTACTTGTTTCCTGGCTCATGCTGATTCATTTGCTGGTCAAAGATAATTAGATTAGATTTTTTGACCTTCGGTTTATAGAAATATAAAAGCCACCCCCAGAAAAGAGGTGGCTCTAAAATGTCATTTCTGACAGGTATTATCTTGTAAACAATAATTCACGGTACTTGGTCAATGGCCAGATCTCATCATCGATCAACAGCTCCAGCTTATCGCAGTGGTACCGGATTGTTTCAAAGAATGGCTTCACTTCATTACAATATGCAAAAGCTTTTTCTTCGGCCTCTTCGATCTTATTTGCTTTTTTACGCGCTTCGATCATTTCTGTGATTCCGGAATTGATTTTCTCGATGTGCCTTGAAACTTCCTTAATGATCTCCAGTTGCTCTTTAGAGTGAGTTTCATAATCGGCTTCAAAGATCTCCTTAAGTCCGCGAACGTTCTTGATAAGGATATTCTGGTAACGAATAGCGGTAGGGATCACGTGGTTACGTGCGATATCGCCTAGAATACGACTTTCGATCTGAACTCTCATGATGTACTCTTCCAGCTCGATCTCATGACGCGCCTCGATCTCCACCTCATTCATTACGCCCAGCTCCCTGTACATTTCAATGGTCTCTTTTTTCACAAGAGCTTTAAGAGCTTCGGGAGTATTCCGATTGTTGCTCAGGCCACGTTTTGCAGCTTCTTTTTCCCATTCTTCGGAATATCCGTCTCCTTCAAAACGAATATTTTTGGATTCCTTGATGTATTCTCTTAACACATTGAAAATAGCATCATCCTTCTTCATTTTTTTGCCTTTGATGAGGCTGTCCACTTCCTTCTTGAAATCTATCAGCTGCTTTGCAACAATAGAGTTCAATGCAGTCATTGGTTCGGCACAGTTTGCTGTAGATCCAACCGCACGGAATTCAAATTTATTTCCGGTGAAGGCGAAAGATGAAGTTCTGTTCCTGTCTGTGTTGTCCAGAAGGATCTCTGGGATCTTACCTACAACATTTAGTTTTAGCTCTGTTTTCTCCTGCGGAGAAAGTTTCCCGTCGGTTACTTTTTCGAGCTCGTCAAGAACTTCGGTTAACTGGGAACCAATAAAAGTGGAAATAATAGCCGGAGGCGCTTCATTGGCTCCCAGCCTAAAATCGTTTGAAGCGCTGGCAATTGTCGCTCTTAACAGCTCTTCATTATCATGTACTGCTTTGATCGTATTGATGAAAAATGTCAAAAACTGCAGGTTTTTCATCGGTGTTGATCCGGGACCCAGAAGGTTTACACCGGTATCTGTACTCAAGGACCAGTTGTTGTGTTTTCCACTTCCGTTAATACCCGCAAAAGGTTTTTCATGGAAAAGGACTACAAAGCTGTGACGATCGGCTACTCTTTGCATAATGTCCATAAGCAGCGAGTTGTGATCTACCGCCAGGTTAGCCTCCTCAAAAATAGGGGCAAGCTCAAACTGGTTTGGCGCTACCTCATTGTGTCTTGTCTTCACCGGAATCCCAAGAAGCATACATTCCTTCTCAAGATCTCTCATGTAAGCAAGAACACGGGAGGGAATTGAACCGAAATAGTGATCATCCAGCTGCTGACCTTTAGCCGGGGAATGCCCTAACAGCGTTCTTCCGGCAAGGGTAAGATCGGGTCTTGACGCCGCCAAAGCCGAATCGATCAGGAAATATTCCTGTTCCCAGCCCAGCGTAGCCTGAACCTTATTGACATTTTTATCAAAATACTTGGCAACATCTGTCGCTGCACTGTCTACGGCCTGCAGAGCTCTTAACAGCGGAGTCTTATAATCGAGTGCATCGCCTGTATAGGAAACAAAAACACTGGGGATACAAAGGGTAGTTCCATAGATAAAAGCAGGAGAAGTTGGATCCCAGGCTGTATAACCACGGGCTTCAAAAGTGTTTCTTATTCCCCCGTGAGGAAAACTCGAGGCATCGGGCTCCTGCTGTACAAGCTGCCCACCTCCAAATTTTTCAATTGCAAGTCCGTCACCAATGGTTTCAAAAAAAGCATCGTGCTTTTCGGCCGTACTTCCTGTGAGAGGCTGGAACCAGTGGGTATAGTGAGTAGCACCTTTAGAAATGGCCCACTCTTTCATTCCGGTAGAGATGTGATCGGCGATGGTGCGATCGATCTTTTTTCCGGTGGCATTGGCTTCCAGTACACTTTGATAAGCTTCCTTTGTGAGGAATTGCCGCATGACACTTTCGGTAAAGACATTGCGGCCGAACAATTCTGAACGCCGTTCCTTCTCTTCAATTTCGATAGGTTTGCGGTTTAAGGTCTCCTTAAGTGCCTGGAATCTTAATGTTGCCATTTCTGAAATATGTTTTATAGGTTACGGCAACAAATATATTTAATTTTTAAACACACCCCCTTAAATTTTGGGGGATGTTTATAAAAATTTTATGTTTTGTTATGACTACCCCTAATTTATAAAGGCCAAACTAACAAATACAGCATAACCTGCGAAGAGTAAAAAACCTTTCCAGCGGCTCATGGAATATCGCTGCGGAAGAAATGCCAATGGGATAAGTATGAAAGCAATTCCAATCATCCAGAAAATATCACTGGTGAGAATAGCTTCAGATTTTACAGCAATAGGTTGAATAATAGCTGTAATTCCTAATACTGAAGCAATATTGAAAATGTTGGAACCTATTAGATTTCCGAGGGAAATAGCTTTTTCCTGCTTCATTGCTGCGATAACTGAAGCTGCCAGTTCTGGTACACTTGTACCCACTGCGATCATAGTGACAGAGATCACCCTTTCACTCACTCCCAAAGCCGAAGCCAGGTCAACAGCTCCCGAAACCAGTAATTCTGATCCAAAATAGAGGGCCGCTCCTCCAATGATTAACCAAAGAATAGTTTTAAATCCAGATGCCACCTTTAGATCGGGGTCTACCTCATCGGGTTGTAATTCAGGTTTTCTACGGGCACGGCGAATAAGGAGAACCAGGTAAAGAACAATAGCACATACAAGAACGATCCCCTCAAGGCGGGAAAGTACATATTCTGAAGAGAGAAAATAGAAGAGCGCCAGGGAAAACAACATCATGATTGGCCAGTTGAACCTGTAGAATTCCCGGTCGATCGTTAAAGGAGAGATCATAGCCGTAATTCCCAGAACGAGACCGATGTTTGCTATGTTGGAGCCTATGACATTACCCAAGGAGATATCTGAAAATCCTTCCAGGGCCGCTTGTAAACTCACCAGTAATTCGGGTGCAGAAGTAGCAAAAGAAACCACCGTAAGTCCGATCACCATCCGTGAAAGTTTCAGTTTTAAAGAAATAGCTACAGATGATCTTACAAGGAACTCTCCTCCTATTACCAGCAAAATAAAACCAAGGATGATATAGACTACGCTCATTCAGAATTTTTTTTGCGAAGATAGAAGATTCTGAAAGAATGGGGAATGCGCGGCCACTGAACATAGATAAGCTATCACCTGAAAAATAATAACTACAAAAATAGTTATTGAACGATTTTTTTAGTTATGTTTGCTGTAGGATGTTATAAATTAATAAACCGAAATGGAAAAACTCACCAATAAAGAAGAAGAGATCATGAGGATCCTGTGGCAGCTAAAAGCAGCATTTGTCAAAGAGGTCATTGCAGAGATCCCCGACGCCGGGCTTCATTATAATACCGTTTCCACCATCATAAGGAACCTGGAAGAAAAAGGCTATGTGGGACACAAAGCCTATGGAAAGACTCACCAGTACCACCCGCTTGTTAGCAAAGAGGAGTACAGGAAGCAATTCATGAATATGGCGACCAAAAAGTTCTTTGACAGCTCCTACAAAAGTGTGGTTTCCTTCTTTGCCCGTGAGGAAAAGATAAGTGCAGCAGAACTCCGGGAGATCCTGGACATCATCGAAAAGAAAAAATGATGCAGGATCTAATTATTTACCTTCTCAAAAGCTCAGGTTTACTAAGTCTTTTTTTCCTTGGATATTTTTTCCTTCTGAAAAATGACACGACTTTCAAGGCCAACCGTTTCTTTTTGCTGGCAGGTATTTTCACATCTTTGCTCCTGCCCTTCTTTGAGATCACGCAGACAGTGGAAGTTCAAACCACCGCTGTACCATTGCTCCCCGAAAATTTTTCGGCAGAAATAAATCCTGAAACTATTAATCAGCCCCAACCAACCGACTGGTGGTTGGTCGCAGGAGTCATATATCTTCTGGGGTTGGGTTTTTTCCTTTTGAAATTCATTCTGGAACTTTTTTCCTTGCTCCGCCTTATGGTTACCCACAAAACCAGCAGGAAAGAGAATTTTTATATCATAGACAAAGAAGGCGTTACCCAACCATTTTCCTTCTTTAACTATATAGTTCTTGATACCAACCAGCATTCTGCCTTAGAACAGGAATTGATCCTGAAGCACGAGATGTCTCATGCCCGCCAATGGCATTCCCTGGATCAAATCATTAGCAGTCTATGTGTTTACATGCTTTGGTTCAATCCCTTTTCATGGCTTTACAGAAAAAGCCTGGTTCAAAACCTGGAGTTTCTTGCAGATAAGGACGTAATAGCTGCTAAGGTGTCAAAAAAGGAATATCAGAAGACTCTTCTAAAAATATCTGTCGGCGGTTTTCAACCGGCACTATCCAATCAATTTTACCAATCCCTTATTAAAAAACGTATTATGATGATCAACAAAAATTCATCCCAAAAATCTCATTTTTGGAAGACCAGTTTGCTACTGCCTTTTCTTGCATTCTTCGTTTTCAGTTTTAACATAAAGACCGAAGCAAAGGAAGTTACGGCAGAGCAGGAACAACAAGTTACCACAAATGAACTCACAGTTTATATCACCAAAGAGACCGACAAAAGAGCACTGAGGGCCTATAAACGCCTTTTCAGGGCAGAAGGCGTGGAACTCACTTTTAAAAATCTGGGATATTCCGAAGGACTCCTTATTAATATCGAAGTCAGCTTTAAAAAAGAATCCAGTGGTGCAACAGGAAGTCTTTCCCTAAGCAACCCCGATGGAATTTCCCCATTGATGATCCAAACAAACGGAAAAGAGGTAACAATGACACCACAGACTGCTACTCCCAAGAGATCTAATAGCGATAATGCACTTTCAGGTATAGGCAAGACCCCACTTTACATACTTTCCGGTAAAGAGTACAGCAGCGCTGAACTCATCAACAAACATCTCGAGGTCAAGGGAGATTGGCAGGTGCTTCAACCAGGAGAAGCCAGAAAGAAATATGGTACCAAAGCTAAAGATGGTGCTATAATTATTCCTCATGATAATATAGTGGAAGATTTTAAAGCAGCTTTAAAGGATATAGATCTTTCCCAGATGCCAATGAAGAAGATCTTTATTCACGTACGAAAAGACCAACCTCCGGTTTTAATGGGATTGGACTCGAAAATTATGGTACATGGGTCTTCAAAGCCAACTGCTTTTGAACAACAGGAGATAAGCTTTCACAAAAAACCAGAAGATATTATTGCAGTTCAGAATGACAAGGGAAAGCTTCAGATAAATGTGTCTCAGGAAAAAAAACCTCTGGTGGTCATTAATGGAAAGATCCAGGAAAAAGATTTCGATGTCTCGGAAATTGACCCCTCAACTATTGAAAATATATTGGTGCTCAAGAATAAAAACGCGATAGACAAATATTCAGAGAAAGGTAAGAATGGTGTGATCGAGATCGCCTTGTTACCTGAAAATGAAACAAAAGCAATAAAGTCTTCTTCGGAAGAACCTGAAACCAAAGAAACTGAGGAAGAAAATAAATCCTTTTCTTTTTCAACTTCGGTGGTGACCCATAAGAACTACGATGAGAAGAAGACTTTAAATGTACGGGATGTGGGAAGTGCAGATCCAGATGCTGCAAAACCTCTTTATGTTGTAGATGGCAAAATAATGCCTGAAGATTTTGAGCCGGATTCGATTAATAGGGAAAATATTCAATCTGTCACCGTGCTTAAAGGTGAAAACGCTTCTGAAAAGTATGGCGAAAAAGCTTCAAAAGGGGTTATAGAGATCATCACCAGGAAATAACAGTTGAGTTAGCTTTTAAAGCCTTTCAAAAATGCCATTTTTGGAAGGCTTTTTTTATAGGACCAGCAATCATTGGAAGTTTTCTATCTTTATAGGAAACCAACTAATATGAAAAAAACTTTTTTCAAAACCCTATCAAAGCTCAATAAAAAAGTGCTTCCAAGCTATTCAAAGAGACAACTGGATCTGGCCAAAGCTACCAAACTACAAAAGGCGATCCTGGGCTGGAAGATCTGGGTAACTAAGAATTCACTTTAAACGATTAAGGTTAAAGGTCTAATGATTAATGATTAATGTTCAGCAATAACGTATTATGACTCCCAACTCTGAACTCTCAACTAGTAACTAATAAGCGACACCACGTTATAAGCACTTATCTTCTCTTTTCCTTTCAGGAACTCAAGGTCCATGATAAAGTTGACCTGCACGATCTCCCCTCCCATTTTTTCCACCAGTTTACAAGCAGCGGCCGCCGTACCTCCCGTAGCCAGAACGTCGTCATGCACCAGTACTTTTTCTCCTTTTTTGATGGCATCACAGTGCACCTCGAGAACATCTTCTCCGTACTCAAGTGAGTAGCTTTCCCTGTAGGTCTTGTAAGGAAGTTTCCCCGGTTTACGAATAGGTACGAATCCGGCATTTAGTTCCTGTGCAAGAAGAGTCGCAAAAAAGAATCCCCGGGATTCGATTCCCACTACCTTTTGAATATTCTCACCTTTCAAAAAAGTCAAGAAGGACTCAAGGGTTTTGCGGGTGGCTTCGGGATCTTCGAGTAGCGGGGTGATATCTTTATATATAATTCCCTCTTTGGGGAAATCCTTTACGTCTCGTATGAAGTTGTCAATTTTAAACATGAAGAAGAATTTACCAGCGAAGGTACTAAGAAATCAGGAGCCAAAAAGGCCATTTCCTCTACTCATTTAGCAAAAAATCAACAAAGATTTATTACTCATTTAACTGGCACCTGGGACGTCAAGTTCTATTTTAGAGAGAATTTTAAAAGCTAGAAAAATGAAAAATTTAAAAGATCTGTTTGAACATCAATTAAAGGATTTGTACAGTGCCGAAAACCAGTTGGTAAAAGCCCTTCCTAAAATGCAGAAAAATGCTAATGACGATAAATTAAAAGAGGCATTTGAGAAGCACCTTAAAGAAACTGAAGGTCATGTAAAGCGTCTTGAGGAGATCTGTGAAAAACTGGGAATTAAACCGGGAGGTGAAAAGTGCAAGGCAATGGAAGGCTTGGTAAAAGAAGCCGAATCTTTTCTCGAAGAAGACGCTGAAGAGGATGTGCGGGATGCCGGATTGATCGCCGAAGCTCAAAGAGTGGAGCATTATGAGATATCAGGTTATGGTACTGCAGTTCGCTACGCCAAAGAACTTGGACATGATGACATCGCAGCCAAGTTACAACAAACACTTGACGAAGAATACAAAGCCGACAATTTACTGACAGATATGGCCGAAGACCGACTCAATCGCGAAGCTAAATCCTGATAAAGATCAATATTTTACAATGGAACCACCTGCATTTCACAGGTGGTTTTGTTTTTTCAGCAGGAAAAATGACACAAAAAAATTCATTTTAAGAAGCTTTTTGTCATCTTCTTCTTGAACTCCCAAAAATGAGTTAAGTCCTAAATTTTACGAAAACGTTTGCGGGATATTTATTAAATTGAAATAACAGGAAAGCATTGATTTAAGCACTTCAAAAATGGTCAATAACGAGATAAGAGAAATGACTTTGCGACAGCTTCTGGAAGACAATTTTATAAGCTCCAGACGATTCCGCAAACTAATGGAAACCCTCCAGGATGTTTCCCTAAAGTATTACTTTCAAAATCTCGCTTCACGAAGATCTCAGTTCGCCATGGAAATAAGTGATGAAATTTCCTTCTACGGCGGGAAAAGACCATATTTCCCTTCCTCTTATTATGAGCGAAACCGGGACGGAAATAGTGAAGAAGATAAAAGAAAATGTATTAAAAAGGCATTGAAAATTAATAAAACAAGCTTACAAAAATACCAGGAATCGCTTTGCCGAATCCATGACGGCTCGTGCCGCGAAGTCTTACTTAGGCACAAGGCCTATGTTGAAAACTGTATCTTTGAACTTAAAGCCCTTAAGAGTCTGCTAAAGTACAGTTCTTCAAGAGATGGACAATTTGACGAGATTCGCAGTCATTCCTGACAACTGACCTATTTTACAAATCTGCCATATCAAAAGCACCTTTAGCCAAGCCCGGGGTGCTTTTGCTTTTTCTGCCTTTTTCACAAGGAATTTCTATCTTGGCCTTTCAATTACACACACAGTTTATGAACAAAAAAATTTTCCTCTGCGTTCTGGCCTTTTTGAGCCTGCAATTTACCTATGCCCAAACTTCAGATCTTACTGTAGAAAAAATCATGCAGGATCCCTCCTGGATGGGAACATTCCCCTCAAATATTTCCTGGGGGCCCCACAGTGAATTTATTTACTTCAGCTATAATCCTGAAAAAAATCCTTCAGACTCATTATACCGGGTGAGCGTAAAGAACCTGCAGAAGATCGAGAAGGTCTCCTGGCAGGATGAACATAAAATGATCCCTCGCTACGGAGATTATAATAATGCGCGGAACAAAAAAATCTATACCCGAAATGGGGATCTTTATTTGTACGACCTAAAAAAGAAACAGGAACGAAAGCTGCTTCAATTGACAGGAAGTATTGCAGATCCCCAATTCTTGGCCAATGAGAATAAGCTGAGCTTTGTCCTGGAAAATAATGCCTTTCTATACGATCTGGAAACAGGAGTGATCACCAGGTTGACAAACATCCAGACCGGCTCTAAAAAAGAGGAAGGAGAAAAAGAACTCACTGCACAAGACAAATGGTTGCAGGAAGAGAACTTGCAGCTTCTGGAAGAAGTAAGAAAAAGGGACGAGAACAGAGAGGCGAGCAAAGCTTACCGCGAGATGACTGAGCAGCCCGAGCCTTTTACTTTCTACCTGGGAAAAAAACGCCTTCGAAACCTGCAGGTAGCTCCAACAGGCGACTATGCTACCTTTCAGTTGATCACTCCGGCGAATGCAAAAGACACAGATGTACCCGACTTTACAGATAAATCGGGTTACACGGTAGATCTTCCTGCCCGCAGTAAGGTTGGAAGTGAGCAAACGAAAATGGAAGCCATGGTGTACAATCTGAAGCAGGATACGGTTTATCAGGTGAAAACCGAAGATCTCCCCGGCATTAAAGATCTTCCCGATTACGTAAAAGATTATCCCGACAAAGAATGGAAAGAAGAAGCCAGGGAAGTATATGTAAATGGCCCGATATTTTCCCATGACGGGAAAAAGGCGGTAGTCGTAGTGCGTTCGGCAGACAATAAAGACCGGTGGATCGCCTCCCTTGACCTCAACACCGGAAGCTTAAAGTCTCTTGACAGGCAACGGGATGAAGCCTGGATCGCCGGCCCGGGAATTGGGTACAACTGGAGTACGGGAGATATGGGATGGCTGCACGACAACAAGACCGTCTATTTCCAAAGCGAAGAGAGCGGTTATTCCCACCTCTATCTTCTTGACGTCACTTCCGGAAAGAAGACACAGCTAACAAGCGGAAATTATGAGGTTTTTGACCCGCAACTTTCCAGGGACGGAAAAACTTTCTTTTTAACTACTTCTGAAATCGACGCCGGGGAAAGACATTTCTACCAGATGCCCGTACGTGGTGGAAAAATGAAGCAGCTGACTAGTCTCACAGGAAACAATGAGGTAAATCTTTCTCCGGACGAAAAGTATATGGCGATAAGATATTCTTATTCCAACAAACCCTGGGAGCTTTACCTGAAGAAAACAGCTGCAAATGCAGAAGAAAAGCAGATCACTTCTGGACAATCTCCCGAATTTAAAAATTACAACTGGAGGGAACCTCAGCAAATCCATTTTGCTGCCCAAGATGGCGCCAAGGTACCGGCCCGGTTGTATAAACCCACTGCCGAGGCTAAGAATGGAGCCGCTGTGGTATTTGTACATGGGGCAGGATATTTACAGAATGCCCATAGCTGGTGGTCGAGTTACTTCAGGGAATACATGTTCCATAATTTACTCACAGACCTCGGGTACACCGTTTTAGACATTGATTACCGCGGCAGTGCAGGCTATGGACGCGACTGGAGAACAGGCATCTATCGGCACATGGGAGGTAAAGACCTGAGCGACCAGGTCGATGGGGTAAAATACCTTATTGATGAACATGGAATAGATCCTGAAAAAATAGGGATCTATGGAGGTAGCTATGGCGGCTTTATTACCTTAATGGCCATGTTTACAGAACCTGATGTTTTTGAGTCGGGTGCTGCCTTGAGGTCGGTAACAGACTGGGCTCATTACAATCACGGTTACACCTCGAATATCCTCAATGAACCTGTTAACGATCCCATAGCTTACAGGCGTTCCTCCCCTATCTATTTTGCTGAAGGCCTGGAAGGCAACCTGCTGATTGCCCATGGGATGATAGATGTTAACGTGCAATTCCAGGATGTGGTAAGGCTGGCACAGAGGCTAATAGAACTGGAAAAGGACAACTGGGAAATGGCGGTATATCCCGTAGAAGACCACGGCTTTACAGAGCCTAGCAGCTGGACCGATGAATATAAGAGGATCCTGAAGTTGTTCAATGAAACACTGCTCGACTAGACCTGCGAAAAATGCAAAAAAACCGGCCCTTTCCTGGAGCCGGTTTTTTTTATTTTCAGCCTGGACTGCTTTTCCAGGCGGAGTAATTTTTCTACCTTTAAATAACTAATCCACACCACCATGAAAAAGATCCTGGTTGCCATAAACATCGAAAAAAATGCTGAGCAACTGCTTGCAAAAGCTGAAGAAATAGCCAAAGCCTTTGGATCCAAAATTTGGATCCTCCACGTAAGCGAACCCGATCCAGATGACTACCTCGGCCTGGAAGCAGGCCCTCAATTCGCCCAGGATAAGAGGGTAGAAAACAGAAAAAAAGAAAGAGCATTGGTCAACCGGCTTGCCGAAGAACTAAGGGAGAAAAATATCGATGCCTATGGAGTGCAACTGGAAGGATCTACTGCAAAAATGATCAAGGCTGAAGTTCAGGAAATTCAGGCCGACCTGGTTATTGCAGGGCACCACAAACGAAATTATTTTTATCAGATGTTCGTGGGAAGTGTTGAACAGGATATAATAGATGATCTCAGGGTCCCGGTGCTATTGGTACCGGTAAAATACTGAGGATTAACCCTATTCGAAACCCTGCGGACCAGAGCATAACATCCCCCCTTTTCTTGTAAGAAGTTTCTTAATAATTTTATTATTCTTATCGTTTAAAGTCTATAATTCTCCGATTAAATCACAAAAATCAAATTAAATAGCTGCTGTTAGCAATTTTTTTTGATTATATTTGTGATGCCTTTAACATAATATTAAGACCAAGGGCAGGTTTTATTTTCAGATCCCTTACTATGAAAAAAGACTGCTGGAAAGAAATTTTCGAAGCCATACCGTTTGCTTGCCTGGTGTTAATGCCAAAATTACCCGATGAATTTGTAGTTGTAGATGCTAATCCTGCCTATCTCCGCCTCACCGGATTTTCAAAAGAAGATGTTCTTAACAGAGACAGCAGGGAAGCATTTCCTCCAGTTCCTGCAGTTGAAGAGTGTGGTCGGGATCAAATTTCCGCAGCTCTGTTAAAGGTTTTGAAGACAGGAAAGAAAGTGGAGATAAAAGATCTGCGATTAGATCTTCGGAATAATAATACCGGGAGATTTGAACAACAAGCTTTCACTTCTCAAAATATTCCGATCAAAAATTCCGCAGGGGAGGTCGAAGTAATCCTTCACACAATACGGAAAGTCACTATAGAGAACCAGTACGATAAACGGGAAAAGGAGATACTGGAAGAACTCAATTTAAGCAGGCAACAGTTCAAGAATTTTATCCATGAAAATCCCGATGGTCTTTACAGGCTTGATCTTGAAGGGAATTTTATTCATGCCAATGAAGGCCTTACAAAAATGGCAGAGATTCCTCTTGATAAATTAAAGAAGACGAACTTTTTACCTTTTTGCGCCCCTTACCATAAGGAACTTATACTTGACCACTTCTCCAGGGCCACAGCGGGAAGAATAACCTCCTTTGAAGCCGATTTCTTTTCGGCCAAAGGAAACAAGTTAAACCTAAAGATCCTTTTAATGCCCATGCAAGTCGAGGGCAAGGTTGTAGAAGTCCACGGAATCGCAAAAGACGTGACTCAGCTTAAGCAAAACGAGAAAGTGATCGTTGAAAAAAGCCGGTTTCTGGAAGTCCATGCTGCTTTTGTTAGCTCCCTTCTCGAAAACGACATCCAGCATGATGCTCTTAATGAGACCTTTGGAATCATTGGGAAAACTGTAAATGCAGATAGGATGTACTACTTTGGAGCCGATAAAGATCCCGATACAGGGGAGATCCTTATTAGTCAAAAAGTAGAGTGGTGCAGTGCCAATGCAATTCCCCAAATTGATAATGAGGAGCTTCAGAACATGCCCATTAAAAAAGTGGAGGAGATCACGGCCCCACTAATAAAGAACCTTCCCTTCACAGCTATTTATCAAGATCTTGAACCAGGTGCTTTAAAAGATATATTTGAAGAACAGCAAATTAAATCCATGCTGTTGCTACCGATCTTTGTGGGGGAAAATCTCTCGGGATTTGTTGGCTTTGATGATTGCACCCGGCAAAGGGTGTGGAATGAAGAAGAGATAAGTTTCTTAAAGAGCCTTACCCAAAATCTAACTAATGCCTTTGAGAAATCGGCGGCGCTGGAAAAGGTAAAGAAGAGGGAAGAAGAACTAAAGCTGAGTGAACAGAAGTTTCGTGCCCTGGTACAGGAAGGATCGGACCTTATTTCAATTCTCAATATCAATGGCTATTATTCTTTCGTTAGTGAAAACTATAAAAAACTTTTAGGATTTAATCCCGAAGAGCTTACAGGAAAGAATGCATACCACTACATACATCCGGAAGATACCGAAAAGGTGCGTACTCAATTCTTCCGGCTTACGGAAGAGAAACAGGTGACCATTTCCCCATACCGCTTCAGAAACAAGGAGGGGCAATACAGATGGGTACAGACCACCCTTACCAATTTGCTGGACGACTCGGCAGTGCAGGGTATCGTGGCGAATTCCCGGGACATTACCACTGTTATAAAACAGGCCCGGGAAATCGAACATATTAATGAAAGATATCAACTAGCGGCCACGGCCACCGAAGATCTCATCTATGACTGGGATCTCACGAGCAATGAAGTGACCCGCTTCCATAGAGGGCTCCAGGAACTTTTTGGCTATCCTTCGGATGTAGTGAACAAAAGGTCATTCTGGAAAGAAAACATACATCCCGAAGACAAACCCATTGAGAAAAAGAAACTTTACCAGGCAATAGGTGATCCAAACCAGGATTTCATCAAGACCGAATACCGCTTCAGAAAAGCCGACGGCACCTATGCCCGGGTAGTAGATAAGGGATACATCATAAGAGACCACACAGGCAAAGCCGTAAGACTTATTGGTGCCACCAGTGACATATCTGAAATTACAGCAAAGCGGGAAGCGGTTAAAGTGGCCAACAAACGCTTTAAAATGGCCATGAAAGCCACGAGTGAAATGATCTGGGATTGGGATATCAAGAAGGATTTTGTAACCAGGAGCAAAGGCTATAAAAAAATCTTTGGATATGATACCAATAATGCCACTTCGGTAAATTCTTTTTGGCTGGACAAGGTTGCGAAGGAAGACAGGGAAAAGGTTGAACACTCCCTTAAGTGTGCATTGAAAGATACCGAAGCCAAGAAGTGGAAGCTGGAATATCGCATTGTAAAAGCAGACGGAAAAATAGCACATGTCGTTGACCGCGGATATATTTTAAGGGATAAGAATGGCCAAGCCACCCGAATGGTAGGAGCCGTACTGGACGTGACCCACTCCAGGAAGATCCTTCGCAAGATCCAGAAACAGAATAAGATCCTCAAAGAGATCGCCTGGGAACAATCTCATGTGGTACGGGCTCCCCTGGCAAGAATAAAAGGATTGCTACACCTTCTTGAAGAGGAGGAATTTGAAGAAATGTCCAAAGAGGAGATACTTTTTCACATGAAGGATTCTACAAATGAACTTGACAGCATCATTCGCAATATTGTAGGTAAAACTGAGAAGATAAATGTCAGGGTCCGCTAGTTCAGAACTCTGTGAAGTTTTGATCGTAGACGATGACAAGGTAGTCGCTCTCCTGCATAAGAACAGTCTTAGGTCTTCACAAATCGAACCGGCCCCGGTAATATGTGACAACGGCCGCAAAGCACTGGAGTACATTGCCGCTCATGACGGTACCGGCAAGAAATTTTTGATACTGCTCGACCTGAACATGCCCGTACTGGATGGTTGGAAATTTCTTAAGAAACTAAATAAAAATCCTCCCCAGGCAAAGGTTTTCATCATCATCGTTACCTCATCAATAAATCAAAAGGACCACCTCAAAGCACAGACTTACGGGCAGGTCATCCATTTTTGCAGAAAACCTTTAAGTGCGGGATGCATCTTAAAAATCAAAGATCTGGAGCAGGTACGGCTTTTTTTTCTGGATCAAAAAGAGCAGTAAAAGTATCTCTGAAAGGAGTGCTAAAAATGTCATTTTTGGAAGGAATTAATCAGTGAAAATTTCTAACTTAAAAACAAAAATGAAGCAGGTAAAAACTGCCTTTGCCGGCTATGGGCCCGGCGGAAGTATTTACAACTCTCCTATCCTTTCCAGCGTACCGGGATTTGTTGTTACAAAGATCCTCACCTCCAGCACTTCAAATATAGCCTTAGCCCGAAGAGATCACCCAAGAGCTGAAATAGTCGATAATTTTTCAGAAATTTTAAAAGACCCGGAAATTAATCTTGTGATTCTGGTCCTGCCGAATCATCTTCACTATTCTTTTGCAAAACAGGCTTTAGAGGCGGGAAAGCATGTACTGGTAGAAAAACCTTTCACCTCAAATGTTAAGGAGGCAAATGAGCTAATAAATTTAGCTCATCAAAAGAAACTTATACTCAGCGTACATCATAACCGGAGATGGGACAGCGACTTTCAAACAGTAAAAAAAGTGGTCGAAACCGGCCTTTTAGGAAAGGTAGTGGAATATGAGGCGCATTTTGACCGCTTCAGGAATGAAGTAAAACCCGGTTGGAAAGAGAAAAAGGAAAATCCGGGCAGTGGTATCCTCTATGACCTTGGCAGCCATCTCATCGACCAGGCGCTCACTTTATTTGGACTACCCAAGGAAGTTTTTGCCGATATAAGAATGCAACGGGATGGAGCCATGGTTCCCGATGCCTTTGAACTTCTGCTTTTTTACCCCAACCTGAAGGTCACTCTAAAAGCCGGACAGTTGATCAAGGAAAAGGGGCCGACCTTTCAGGTTTTTGGCACCCGGGGAAGCTTTGTGAAATATGGTGCAGATGTACAGGAAGAAGCCTTAAAGGCAGGAAAAAAACCATCAGACACTGTAGCCTGGGGAACAGAACCAAAGGAAATATGGGGTAAGTTAAATACGCTGGAGGAAGAAAGACTGGTAGACAGTGAACCCGGCAATTATCCTTTTATTTTTCAAAACCTCCTCAAAGCGATTACCGAAGGAGCAGCACTGGCTGTAACTCCTCAACAAGCCCGGGATGTAATAAGGATCATTGAAGCTGCTCATAAGAGCCAGGATGAGCGCTGCGTGGTTACCTTTGGTTGAGCTGCCTCTTATTATCTTTAAGTCCTGAAAAATATCTTTTCGCTTCCTTCAGCACCCGTGGTGCCATGATCAAAGTTGCAGTCATGGTTGGGATGGCCATCAAAGCAAAAAATCCGTCGATGAGATTGATCATCATACTCAGGGAAGTAGTTGCACCCAGGAGGATACTCAGGATATAGAAGTAATTGTAGTAATGCTTCCGGTGAGCTCCTATTAAAAATGACAGACATTTACTTCCGTAGTATGAATAAGAGAAAAGGGAAGAAATACTAAAGATCGCAATACAGATAAGTAACAGGTAATTTCCGTAGAAAGGTATGGAGGCATCAAATGCTGCTGCCGTTAAACTTACGCCGTTCACATCATGAGTATTCCACACGCCGGTGACGAGAATGGCCATTCCGGTCAAGGAACATACAATAAGAGTATCAATGGCAGGACCCAACATTGCAACCAGACCTTCACGAACCGGCTCTGCGGTCTTTGCAGCTCCGTGAGCCATTGGAGCGGTACCAATACCGGCCTCGTTTGAAAATGCTCCCCTCCGGATTCCCAGAATGATAAGCCCACCAAGCATACCTCCCAAAAATGGCTCTCCGGCGTAGTTTTCTGCTGCAAAGGCATCGGTGAAAATAAGCTGGAAATAATAAGGCACCTGTTCATAATTGACCAGGAGAATGATCAATACAGACACGAAGTAAAGAGCGACCATAATGGGCACCATTCTGGAGACGGTATTACTAATCCTTTCGAGTCCGCCATAGATCACAACGGCCGTAATTATTGCCAGCACGATTCCAATGCTGAGATTGGAAACGAAATCCACTTCCACTCCATTTGGGGTAAGCAGGATGTAATTTATGGCCTGTGTGAGCTGGTTGACATTGAAAACTGGTAATGCACCCACCAGACCTGCGACACTGAAAAAAGCGGCCATGATCCACCATTTTTTTCCAAGGCCTTCTGTTATGAAGTACATGGGACCTCCCTGCAGTTTCCCTTCGGAATCTTTGCCGCGGTACATCACCGCCAGGGTATTGGTGAAAAATTTTGTCGCCATCCCTATTACGGCACTAATCCACAGCCAAAACATTGCTCCCGGCCCTCCAATTGCAATTGCCACCGCAACCCCGGCAATATTACCCATCCCGATGGTTGAAGAAAGTGCCGTAGAAAGGGCTTTAAAATGATTGATCTCCCCCGGGTCATTGGGATCATCATATTTTCCACGCAGCACCTCCAGCGAATGTCGAAGATATCTGAAGGGTAAGAATTTTGAAAGAATTAGCAGATATAATCCGCCACCGGTAAGCAAAATTAAAAGCGGAAGTCCCCAGACAAATGAGGCAAATTCAGCTATAAACTCATCTAGTTCAGCCATAGAACAAATATAGCTATTGCAGAAGATTGTGCAAGTAAAGCTATCTCTAAGCACAAGAATTTATGGAGAATGGTGAAATGTCCTTCTTCCATGATTTCTATTAATATTTTGTTAAAAGCCCCTCTAATTCTCTTACATTTGGAGCGCATAAACTACTCCCGAAAGGGGGTATCATAGAAGAAAAATTTTTTAATGCGACATCTTTTCCTTTTCCTTACATGTCTTTTAATTTTCGGCCAGAGCCGGAGCCAGGAGCTTTTATGGGAAAAAACCATTGGAGGAGATGGTGCAGATTGGTTTCATCATGCCTTCCAGGATAGCCGCGGAAATTACTTTTTTTCAGGCTATTCCTATTCTTCAGCTTCAGGAGACAAAACTGTTCCCAATCATTTGAGTGGTGATTCCGATTCCTGGATCGTAGAAACGGATACCGACGGAAATATCCTTTGGCAGCAAACATTCGGTGGATACAGCCAGGATATGATCATGAAGGTAATTGAAATGGCAGACGGCACCTTTCTCCTGGCCGGTTATTCCTATTCAGGAGCTTCAGGGGATAAGACTGAAGCTTTAAGAGGATTTAGGGATCTATGGCTGGTAAAACTGGACCAGAATCGGGAAATACAATGGCAGCGCACCTATGGAGGGAACGATGCTGAAGATCTTAATGACATTGTGGTCACCAGCGACGGCGGTTTCCTTCTTACCTCTACCTCCAATTCAATTGCTTCAGGAGACAAAACAACTGCGGCAATGGGAAATTCCGATATCTGGATCCTTAAACTGGACAGCTTGGGCCGGCTTGAATGGCAAAAAAGTTACGGAGGTAGTGGTCATGACCACGATGCGCAGATCGAAAAAAAGAACAACGGCAACTTTCTCATTGCGGCAACTTCCTCTTCTGGAGTTTCAGCTACAAAAACTGAAGATTCTAAAGGATTAGGTGATTACTGGGTTTTTGAAATAGATCCACAGGGGGAGATCATTTGGCAAAGAACCATTGGAGGAAATAATGGAGAATATTTGACCGACTTGCAGGAAACCCGGGATGGAGGTTACTTTTTGGGTGGAGACTCAAGTTCAGAAATCAGTGGTGATAAAACCATGAGCTCTAAGGGCTTTATTGACCTTTGGGTAGTGAAGATCAATAGCAGCGGGGACATCCTATGGCAGCAAACCTATGGCGGGAATTCTACGGAATGGCTTTCCAGCTTTCACCCGGCACCAGATGGCGGCTATATGATCGCAGCCATGTCGGGTTCCGATCCCGGATTTGATAAAACGGAACCCAATCGCGGAGACCGGGATTTCTGGGTTTTTCATATTTCGGAAGAAGGAGAAAAATGCTGGGACAAAACAATTGGTGGTAATAGTACAGATCAACCTATGTATGGCTTCGTGGACCTGGAAGGCAACTATGTAATGGCAGGCTGGACCGATTCAGGCGCTTCAGGAGATAAGACAGAAAATTCCAGGGGAGGCAGAGATGGCTGGGTGGTAAAAATTAAGCCCCTCGAGATAGTTCCTCCCTCGGTGAATACTCCAGATCCATATATCGCTTGTGACGAGAATGGAGATGGGTTCGCAGAGTTTGATCTAAGCGATCTACACCGGGACATAGCAGGAGATCAAACCGATCTGGAGATCACGTACTTCGACGCTGAAGGAAATCTTCTGCCCTCACCCTTACCGGATAAATTCACCAACACTATAAAAGGAAACCAGGTCATCACAGCCCGCATCTCAACTGTGAATAATTCCTGTTCTTCGGTGACTATTGAATTTACTTTAGCACTTGACAACTCCTGTAAAAAACCGGGTGGCAGTGGAAAAGCACCTGACTTCAGACTTTACTTTCCTGAATTCTTTACACCCAACAGTGACGGTCACAATGATGACTGGGGACCATTAACAGATAAGGCAGGGAACATAAAGGTTGTGGAGATCTATGATCGCTACGGAAAATTGCTTAAAAAGCTTGCGCCTGGGGAAACCTGGAATGGAGTTTACAATGGCAATGAAATGCCTGTGGATGACTACTGGTTCACAGCAATCACTTCCAAAAATGATATTTTAAAAGGACATTTTAGCCTGTTGAGGTAAAGGTTCCTTAGTTATCTCTCTTTATTCGGCTTCCTGTAGCTGAACAATCGCTTTAGTAAAAATCGCAGTAGGAAGAGGCTCCAGAAGATGAGTTGGAATTCCGTTCACATACTCCTGGATGATCTTTATCTCCTCTGCCAGCTCACTACCTGCAAATCCCGTGATCTCTCGGCTGCTGATCACAGCGTTATACAACGACAGAAACTTAGAAGCTATTGGCAGGTAAGACCAGTGCCATTTTTCCTCGTGATATCCTTTTCGGCCGAACTCCTGAGAAGTATATACCTGATGAAATCCGAATTCTGCAGCATTTTTCACCAGCCATTCGTAAACAGCTTTACCCTTACCCTCTTCAAAATGACAATTTTCAAGGTAGTTCAGGTCTATGTCTGTTCCCCAGTGATGACGGGAGGTGGAAGGCATAGCACTATAGACAAGAATGGATTTGGCTCTTTCTAAAGGAGAGAGACTTACCAGTTTTCGCCACTTATATTCCCAAATCTTCTTTTGCTCTTCAAAACTGCGAGTGCCCGAGAGTATTTTCAGATCAATACCATCTTTTGAAGCTGCACGATGCATTTCCTTAAAAGCTGTATAAACCACGGAATTTAAGTAAATGGTTTTATCCGCATACTCTGGATCCACCTTTACGAAATCGCCCGATTGTTTGTAATCAAATTTTCCAAGGAGAAATTTTTTTTCCACTGCAGTTTCTTGAGAGAAAGCAGGAATGGAAATAAAGAAAATGAAAGCGAATAATCTTAGGATCATTGGCAGCTCAGACTGTAAATTATAAAGCTTCAGGTTAGTTTCTCCACATCAACAAGTGCTACATTTCTCCTTAAGCAAATGAAGTAGCCAAAATCTTAAAAGTTTCTTAATCGAGCAAGTGGAAAATTAATGTAGAGAGAAAATGCTACAATCCTGCAGATGGCAAAAAAAATTTTTATTTCAGCTGAAATAGTTTTCCTTTTTTCCAAAATGGTCTATATTTGCACCCGCCTACGGAAAATGGTTATAACCTTTTGCATCGGCGTGCAGGCCTTCTTCTTTTAGTAGGGAGCAGGCGAAAGTACAAGGCCTCGTGGCGCAACTGAATAGCGCATCTGATTACGGCTCAGAAGGTTCCAGGTTTGAATCCTGGCGAGGTCACAAAAAAAGATCCTAACTACATACTTTTAAAGTAGTTAGGATTTTTTGTTTTTACATTGTGACGAAAATTGTGTCGAGATTTCGATAGTTACTCTTAGTGTTGGAAAACCTTTTTCGGGTCAAAAGTGAATGGTTCATCTTAATAGTTTGCGATTAAACTTCTGCAAATTCCCTACTCCTCAATATCAATAGCTCAATCAGCTCCAGCTCTCTTTCTTTTTCAAGGAGGTCGGCAGAGAATCCTTTTGAATCCAGAAATTCTATGAAGTCACTGATGCTTTCTGTAGAAATATTCAATACATCCTTAAAAAAGATCTCATCATATCGGCTCCTTATTTCCCGCTCCAGTTTAATAAGTCCAATGTTATTGCGTTGAGAAGGTGCCGGACTCTTGACCTTTTTCGGAGGCAATAGCAGACTGATCGCTTCTCCAAAAAGCGCCTTAAGATTTGCACCATTTTTCATACCTGTACTTGATGGCATGGCAGCATTTACAACCCCGGTTTGAGCATCTGCCCTCCACTCCCAATCGTAATCATTAATAGAAAATGCAGTCATGGTAGGCAGAAAGAGGTCCTGCGTTTCAATATTTTCTGCATCTATTTCAAGATCTCCTGAAAGATCATGCGGCCGAATTACCACCTCCGGAAGTTCGTTGACACCGACCAGGATCTCCACTACCAGCCTACCTCTTTTTTCGACTTCAGCATCTACTACGACAAGTTGTTCTTTGAATTGCAATGCCGAAAAATATATCGAATCGCCCTCTATAACCCGTATTTCGAAGTTACCTCCAGAATCAGAAACACTTCCCTTACCAGTAGATTTGTTGTAGACGTGGATGGAGCCGGGAGAATGTCCTGCAGGAACTATAATTGTTCCGGTTACCTCTACCCGCTCCTGGGATTGAGCTGCAGAAATATTTAAAAAAATGAAAGAAATTAAAAGGAGAAGCTTCTTCATCTTCTAAAGAAAGGAAAAATCTGGTAAGAAATTGCAATATTCCAACTACTGCTTTCAGAATGGAGACATAAACCCGCTATTTATTCCCTGCCTTCCGTTGTTTGTATTTCTGGCTTTGAGCTACTAAAAATTCAACCAGGAGCATCTCATTATCCGGCTCCAGCATTTCAGGAGTCAGACCGTTATCTTCAGCAAAATAGATGAACTCCCTGATGTTGTCCTCAGAAATATTCAGGTGTTCCATAAAGAAATCATCCTCATATAAAAGCAGCACCTGTTCATCCAGTTCTTCCTCTTCTCCCACTGTGGTCATTACATCGCGGGAAGTGAAGATGTTCCTGAAGATATTGGCGAAATCCATTCCGCTGTAGATCATTCCGCTGCGCATAGCGGCATTGGCAGGTGATACAAGCGAATCGGGCCTAAAGGTGTGTTCATAAGGATTAATTTCGGCAGCCGGTTTGGTAGGAAGATCTACCGTTACCACTGGAATAATAGCCACATCTACCCTTACATTCCCCGAAAGATCATAAGGAGTGACCACGACTTCCGGAAGCTCTGTAACCGCTTCAGACATGAAAACCTTCAACCGTCCGTTTTCCACCACCCCTTCATCTATTAAAACCGAAAAGTTCTGAAACTGTAAGGCAGAAAAGAAGAGAGTATCTCCTGCAGCCACCCTAATATTGAAACTCCCCGACTCATCGGCGATGGTCGCTGTTTTTGCAGTGCGGTTAATGATCGAAATACCTTCTGCACTTTCACCAATTGGCGGGGTAATATTCCCCGTGATCTGCACCCTGTCCTGGCCCAGAGCAGTAAAAGAAATAAACAAAAAAAATAACTTTAGAAGGGATTTCATATTGGCTGTTTTCTTAAAGAAACAAAATCAAATCTTTATAAAAATCTAATCCCCGACTAAACTTTAGTTAAATTCAGTGGCCAGGGGATAATGACGCACTTCAAAAAATTCAATCCTTCCTGAAAACTCCACTGATTAGAAATTGAATTCTAAATCCTGAACTTTGAATCTTGAATCATAAATCCAGCCGAGAATTGGCCAAATTTTAAAACATCCCTCTGCGAGTTTTCTTAATTTTACAATCCTTACTAATTTTTGAAAGATGAAAAACCTCCTCCTCGCCAGTACCTCGACCCTGCACGGCCAGGAATACCTCGAATATTTGATTCCTACTCTAAAAAGCCATTTTTCGGGCTGCACCGAGATCCTGTTTATTCCTTATGCTCGCCCCGGCGGGATCACTCATGATGAATACACCTCGACAGCTCAAAAAGCTTTTGAAAAGGCGGGTCTGGGAATTAAGGGAATTCATGATTTTGATACTCCAGCTGAAGCCATTAGAAAGGCTGAAGGTTTTTTCACAGGCGGCGGAAATACTTTCCTGCTTGTACAACAGCTTTATAATTATGACCTCATCCCGGTGCTAAAGGAGAGAATTAATAATGGTGCTCCATACATGGGCACCAGTGCGGGAACTAATATCGCCGGTCTCAGCATGAAGACCACCAACGATATGCCTATTGTCTATCCCCCATCCTTTACCACATTGGGCGCAGTACCTTTCAATATTAATCCGCACTACCTCGATCCAGATCCTAAGTCCACTCATAAAGGAGAAACAAGAGAAACCCGCATTAAAGAATTCCATAATTTTAATACGCCACCGGTGGTTGGCCTGCGGGAGGGAAGCTGGCTCGAAGTCAAAGGGAAGGACATCAGGCTAAAGGGGATGCTCAATGCACGCATTTTTGAAGCCGGCCAGGATCCATATGAAGTTGAACCGGAAACCCTGCTTAATGACCTCACATAATGTAGAATATCAAAAGATCCTCGACCAGATAAAGCAGGAGTTCATCAACAAACCAAGGTCTGGTAAGGTGGCCTCCTATATTCCGGAACTGGCCAAAGTGCCTTCTTCAAAATACGGAATGCATCTTTATGACCTGCAGGGAAACAACTATTGCTTTGGGGATAGCGAAGAACGTTTCTCCATTCAATCCATTTCAAAAGTTTTCACCCTTTCCCTGGCGATGAAGGTAATGGGTGATAAATTGTGGAATCGCGTGGGCGTAGAGCCTTCGGGAGATCCGTTCAATTCCTTGTCGCAACTGGAAAACGATTCGGGTATTCCCAGAAATCCTTATATCAACGCCGGCGCCCTTGTAGTGGCCGATGTTCTGGTCTCTTCTTTTAGTAATGCCAAAGCGTCTCTACTGGCGTTTTTGCACGAGATCACCGGCAATTCCAGTATTGATTATGATCCCGTAGTGGCTGCATCCGAAAGATCTGAAGGCTACAGGAACTACGCAATTGTAAATTATCTCAAGTCTTTTGGGAATATTGAGAATGACGTTGAAGAGGTGCTGGATTTCTACTTTCACCAATGCTCCATTGCCATGTCCTGTAAGGAATTGGCTAACGCTTTTATCATTTTTGCCAACAACGGTACCACAATAGAATCTGACAGAGAATTCCTTACCGGCCGGCAGGTGAAAAGGATTAACGCTCTCATGCAAACCTGCGGATTTTATGATGAAGCGGGCGAATTCAGTTTTGAAGTTGGTCTCCCGGGGAAAAGTGGCGTTGGTGGCGGGATTGTTGCTGTTCACCCCGATAGGTTTGCGGTAGCCGTTTGGAGTCCGCCGCTCAATCCTAAAGGTAATTCGGCTTTAGGCATGGCTTCCCTGGAACGCCTTACCACCCTAACCGGATTTTCTATTTTTTAATATTTCTGAAGGTGAGGTTGATCCTCGGCTCCTTTATCTTCTTTGACTTCGGAAGGCTGTGTAACCAGTATTTCTGAGTTTTTCCAGCCATGAGCAGAAGACTTCCCGGTTCCAGCTGAAGCTCTATTTTTTCTCCTGATTTTTTGTGTTTGAACACGAACCTTCTTTCTATTCCCAGGCTCAGGGAAGCTATTGCAGGTTCAGGCCCTAACTCTGCTTCGGCATCAGAATGCCAGGACATACCTTCTTCCCCGCTGTGGTACAGGTTGAGCAAACAGGAATTGAATTCCAGGCCTGTCTCCTGCTCTACCCTCTGCTTCAGTGGCGATAGCTCCGGAATCCAAAGCCTTGCCTTTTTTGTCATTTTTGAGTAGGTATATTCGAACTCTCTGTCTCCATACCAGGCAGTCTTTCGGGCGGTAGTGATCTTTTTTCCGAAGATCAAAACCTCGTCATGCTTCCAATCAACTTTTTTCATCAATTCCATGAAAAAATTTTCCTCCTCTTCCTTGCTCAGGATCCTTCCGAAGTAGAAACTTTTCCCATCTACGGGTAACAAATTGGGAGGATATTGTTGGGATTTCATGTTCCTGAAGATTTAATTCTTTTTTTATTCCTGGATTCTTGCCCAAGTTTTAGACGATGAACATTTCCATCTCGTACTGGTTCACAGGGTTCAAAAAATGCCATTTTTGAAGAGTCTTTATCAGTTCAGTTCTTTCTGAATCTACATTCTTCAATTTTACATCTTTTGCAATTACAGCTGCCGAACCAAGAAGCCGTTCATAGTTATCATCTTTACTCTCCAGCTGAAGAATATTTCCGGTTTTATCAATTACCAAATAAGCATCGGGAGAGATTTTATTTCCAATGCACCAGGTCTGAACTTCTTCAGACATCATAACTACTGCTTCTGCTGTATTATCCCAGGAATAGTGTTTTGATTTGTAAAGTCCGCTTTCAATTGCCTGCGAAAAATGACATTTTTGAAGGGTATTCTCAGAAGGAACTTCGGGTATAGTTCCGGTAAAGCTGCGAAGGCTTCGTGTCGATCTAAAACCAATACGTTCATATACTTTTATGGCTCTTTCATTTTCACAGATCACTTCCAGCAGACATTTTTCTATTCCCCGCTCCTTCAAAAGTGGCAGTGCATGTTCATAAAGGTTGTCTACTATTCCTCTTCCCCGATATTCTGTTAGAACACCGGTTCCTGTATTATAAGCGGTAAGGTATCCTAGGTGATTGTCAACTGCACTTATGATGTAGCCAACCAATTTCTCCCCGTCAAACATCCCATAGGAAAGCTCCCAGTCAACCCGTGCATTGATAAATCGCTTTTCCCAGTAGGACTTATCCGTGGGAAGTTCCACAAAGTAGTTTTTAAAAGCGGCGAGGAAAGAGGCTAATACCTCATCAAAAGGAGTAGAAGCAAGATTTTTGATCTTCATGAGCCGAAAATTAGCGGCTCAAATTTAGCTGAATTTATTCTTTAACGGCTTGTTTTCTTTTCATCATCACCAAAGTCCCGGCAATAAGTACCACGGCAAAAACCGGATAAAGCATCCAAAAAGCTGCCGCAGCAGTTTCTTCAGAAGTCATGGCAGCCATTAAGATGTGGAACATGGAAGTGAAGAGCATTCCCAGTGTACCGGTAAGGAAAAGTGGATTTATCTGTCTCATTCCGTAGGGTTTTTGAATCAATTTTAAATCAAATTACAAAGAATAAGAGCAGATGCTTCCCTTTTAAATAAAACATTAACATTCCCGAGTAGATCTTGAAAAAATTGTGAAGCTGGTTAAAAGGAAATATGCGGAACAAAGAAGCCCCATCTTACGACGAGGCTTTGAGCCGGAGACCGGGTTCCCTTCGATCCCGAAATCTGGGGACTCAGAACAGGCTTCTCACACGTTCTCCCGCATAAAAAAAGCCCCGTCTTTCGACGAGGCTTTGAGCGGGAGACCGGGTTCGAACCGGCGACATTCAGCTTGGAAGGCTGACGCTCTACCAACTGAGCTACTCCCGCCTTTTAAATTCTTGTTGCATAATCGGGATGACTTACACTCTACTCCCGAGGACTCGGGAAGCTACTCCCGCGTTGGTATTGCTCTGCAAATATATATTGAAAGTTTTTATTGCTCCAAATAAATTTAGAGCTTTTTCAAAAAATGATATCCCTTGATCTCATAGCCCTCGTTGAGGTAAAATTTATGACTCCTGTAGTTGCTCACATAGCTGTTCAATTCTGATGTTTCACAACCTTTTTCGGCTGCATAGCCGTAAATAAACCTGAAGAGCTGTTTGCCCACTCCTTTACTTCTGTAGTCCTCCCTTATAAAGATGTGATCTGGTTCACAGGAGCGGCCGGCATAGTGGCGGGTCATGAACCACAGACCAAAGACACCTATCATTTCCTCCTCATCGAAGATCCCGAAACATTCATAATTCTGGCTAAACATTTCAGTGAACCTTTCTGTAAGAATTTCATCTGAAAACTGGTTGCCCATCAACTGCTGTATCATTGGCAGGATCTGCGGAATTTCTTCCTTTAAAATCTTGTTAAATGCAAGGTTCATCCCCTATTTTTCTGCAAAAATAGTCATATTTTTAGCTACCAATCTTTAAAATTTCAAATGAAAGACACAGATAAAAGCGGAAAACTTCAGGATCATATAGAACGTTCCTTACTCAATGAGCGAAAAATTTTTCTCTGGGGAACTGTAAATGAAAAAACGGCAAAGCACATCATAGAAAGGATGATGTATCTGGATGCCACCGGAAACGACGAAATACAATTTTATATAAGCAGTCCGGGCGGGTATGTTACCTCCGGATTTGCAATCTATGACACCATGTTGAGCCTCAACAGCCCAGTTTCTACGGTTTGTACAGGCCTGGCGGCCTCTATGGCTTCCATCCTCCTATCTGCCGGGGCTAAAGGCAGAAGATTTGTGCAGCCTCATGCCAAGGTTATGATCCACCAGCCGAGCGGTGGTGCACAGGGACAGGCCTCGAACATTGAGATACAGGCAGCCGAGATCCTTAAGATAAAAGAGCAAAGTGCCCGTATTCTGGCCGAAAATTGCGGACAGTCCTATGACCGGATAATCAAAGACTTTAACAGGGATTACTGGATGGATGCTTCAGAATCTGTGGAATATGGTATTGTAGACGAAATCCTTCAAAAGAAATAAAATGAATAAAAAAATTCAGCAAAAAGAAGCAGACGGCAAAGGAATGTTCTACATAGAAAAAGATGGAGATATCATTGCTGAACTTACCTATACACTTCAGGACAATAACGTCATGACCCTCGATCACACTGAAACCGAACCTGAATACACAGGGGAAGGACTAGCCAGTGGCCTGGTGAAGCACAGTGTAGAATATGCAAGGGAGAACGACCTCAAGATCGATCCTTTGTGTAAATATGCTGCCGCCCAGTTTGAGCGACATGAGGAATACCATGATGTGAAGGCTACCGAGGAATAATCTTAAAACTTTGATCCGGAAAATATCAGCCGAAGAAACTTATCCCGTACGGCAGGAAGTACTGCGTCCCAGGAGACCTTTAAAAGAATGCTTTTTTGAAGGAGATTTGGAGGAGGAAACTTTTCATTTAGGCTATTTCCACCGGCAGAAGCTGGTAGCAGTTGCTACTTATGTAGCCCGAAAAAATGAACTTTTTAAAGCTCCTTTTCAATACCAATTGCGCGGAATGGCGGTTCTACCTTCCTTCCGTGGAAAAGATCTAGGAACAAAACTGCTCCTCGAAGGCGAAAAGCTCCTTAAAAAGAAAAATCAGCAGATACTTTTGTGGTTTAATGCCAGAGAAACGGCGATCGGCTTCTATGAAAAACATGGATATAAAACTTCTGGCACTCCTTTTATGATCCCAAATGTGTGCATGCATATTGTGATGTACAAAAACCCTACTGAACTATGAAAAAGAACCTTTTACTACCATTGATCCTTCTCCTTATTAGCCTTAGTGCCTGTGAGGAGGATAAAAGAGATCCAATGACCCGTGCCTCTTCAGATGAGGCTTCGAAAAGAATTGCAGAAGCGACTCCAGATGGCATACGTACAGAAATATCTGCTAAAAATGACATTTTTGAAGGGGGAAACCTGGAGGAGATTTACAGCCAAAGGGACTACAGGTCCTTATGGCGTGATGGCGAAGTCCTTCACTCCTTTTACAACAGCCTAAAAGCTGCGGAAGAGGAAGGTCTTAATTTCAGGGATTATCACGGACTGGAAATTGACTCCCTGCTTTCCCTGTCAAATCTTGATGCAGGGCAGGCTGCCCGGCTGGACCTCTTGCTTTCTGACGCTTTTCTCACTTATGCGCGGCATCTCTACTACGGAAAATTAGATCCTGAAGAACTTCATGAATTTTGGGGTATCTCAAGACAACCGAAGGATCTTAAAGAATTACTTCAAAAAGGTGTAGAAAACAATGAGATTCCCGAGATATTGGAAGATCTCAAACCAAAGAGCCAGGTGTATCATGGGCTAAAAAAGAGTTTAGCTGAATACAGAGAATTAAAAAACAAACAGGATACCATCAACAAAATAGCAAGGGGCCAAGTAATAAAACCGAATGATTCCGATCCCCGGATTTCGGCTATTGCTCAAAGGCTGGAGCAGCTTTCAGGATTCAATCCTGATTCCCTGACCAACCAAAATGTTTATTCGGAAGCTCTGGTTGAGGCTATTAAAGAATTTCAGGAAAGCAAAAGCATTCAGACCGACGGAATTATCGGGAATTCCACTATAGATGAACTAAATAAGGGGCCGCAGGATATCTACAACCAGATCCTCGCTAATCTGGAAAGATGGCGCTGGTATCCCCGCGACCTGGGAGATCATTATATCCTCATCAACATCCCTCACTTCAGGCTGGCTGTAGTAAAGGATGGTGACACAATTAGAGAACATAATGTCATTGCCGGAGCAAAAGCGAGACCGACACCAATATTTTCAGATACTGTAAATCACCTGGTGATCAACCCCACCTGGACGGTTCCTCCTACAATTAAGTCTAAGGATATCATCCCAAAAATGGCAGCCGACCGCTCGTATCTGAGTAGAAACAATATGACGGTTACAGGGCCCAATGGAGAAAAGGTCGATCCTTCAAATGTTAACTGGGACAGCAGTGAAGCCATGAATTATAGCTTTACTCAAAGGGCAGGACCTTCAAATCCTTTAGGCCAGGTAAAGATCATGTACCCTAATAAATATTTGATCTATTTACATGACACTCCTGCAAAAAGCCTGTTCAGTCAATCGGAACGTGCAGAGAGTTCGGGTTGTGTGAGGGTGGAAAATGCCATAGACCTTTCCGCTTACCTTGTGGAGAATCAGAATGAATGGAGTAAAGACAGGATTCAGGAGGTCATTAGATCTGGAAAGACAACTACTGTTAATGTAGACCGGCCCATCCAGGTCCATCATTTCTATTGGACAGCCTGGCGGGCCGGAGATAAAACTGTTGTTATTAATGATGTCTATGGTCTCGATGAACAGATCTACACCAAATTGACAGAATAACTGGCTTAAACTGCCTGAGAATTTATATATGTAGAGTTTGCAAGGTAATCCTCACTTGTGTGGTAGATGAATAATGCAGAACCTCCTTTTATTTTGTTGATGATCTCTTTTGACACTTCAGTTGGCACGGCAGGACATCCATAGCTACGACCAAGTCTTCCTAGTCTCTTGATTGAATCTTCTTTAGCATAATCTGCCCCGTGGATAACTACGTAGCGCTCACGTGCGTTAGAGTTATATCCTTCTTCCATCCCGTCGATGAAAAGAGAAAGTCCGTTCTTCCCGTAATAAGTTTCCGCAGTTACATAGAATCCAAGGGAGCTTTGCAGAGAATTAGGGGTATTTGAAAATTTGGTAGCCATATTACCACCGGTATTTTTTCCGTGGGAAACATAGGTGTGGTAAAGAACCTCATTCGTTTCCATGTCGAGAATCCATAATCTTTTTTCTGTTGAAGGAAGACTAAAATCTACAATACTCAACAAACGATTCTTGATCTTTTCCTCTGCTTCCAGCTTGTTATAACCTGTTAGGGCATAGGTAAAAGAGACGCGGGAAGGCATATTGCTATTTAAGGCTGCAAAAGTCTCGTATAGAAGGTCGATCTTTTCTTCGGCAGTTGGTTCGGCTACTTCATTGGAAGCAGTCACTTCTTTAACTGGAAGAGCAGTTTCTGCAGGTGTGTATGCAGTAAAAGCGAAAGAGACGGTAAGAGTTAAAAATAGAGTTAGGGCAGTGATCTTCTTTATCATATCTTTTTGTTAAAGTTGTTAGTTGCTATTAATTATTCAAAGGTCATACCAAAAAGCAGAAATCATCAATTAATTCAGTATTAATGAGCAGTTTAACATTCTCCTCCTCCACATAGCAAAACTCAAAATTTATAAAAATATTGCGCAACAGGAATCCAAATTTGTTAAACTTTTCCTTATTAGTTTCCTTCAGCCTTAAAGACTTTTTTGACTTCACTTTACACTTTTCTCCCCATGCATATTTCGTATCTTTGTGCAAACCCTATTTTAATGGATAAGAAAGTAATATTGATGATCCTGGACGGCTGGGGGATCAGCAATGACCCCAAAACTTCGGCCGTTGACCAGGCAAATACTCCATTTATTGATTCCCTATATAACAAGTATCCTCACAGTAAGCTTCGCACCGACGGAATGAATGTTGGTCTTCCCGAAGGTCAAATGGGAAACAGTGAAGTGGGCCATATGAACCTGGGAGCAGGAAGAATAGTATATCAGGATCTGGCGAAGATCAATTTGGCAGTTGAGAATGACAGTCTTGGAAAAGAACCTGTACTCGAACAGGCTTTTAACTACGCCAAAGCTCATAACAAACCCATTCATTTTATGGGTCTCGTAAGTGATGGCGGAGTTCATTCCCATATAAACCATCTTAAAGGACTGCTTACGGCAGCCGAAGAATATGGCATTTCTGAAAAATATGTTCATGCCTTCACCGATGGTCGTGATGTGGATCCCAATTCCGGAAAAGGTTTTATCGAGGACCTTCAGGCGCACCTGGAAAAGACAAATGGGAAACTGGCTTCAGTTATTGGAAGATATTATGCCATGGACCGCGACAAGCGTTGGGAAAGAACCAAAATGGCTTATGATCTTATCGTCAATGGCAAAGGTGAAAAATATCAGAATGCTTCCGAAGCCATTCAGAAAAGCTATGAAGACGGAGTCACAGATGAATTCATCAAACCCATCGTAATGACAGATAGCTCAGGAAATCCTGTAGCTACTCTTGAGGAAGAGGAAGTAGTGATCTTCTTTAATTTTAGGACAGACAGAGGTCGCCAACTCACGCAGGCTTTAACCCAGCAGGATTTCCCGGAACAGGAGATGAAAGCCATGCCACTGTATTACGTTACTATAACCCGGTATGACGAAACCTTCAGGAATATTCATGTGGTTTTCAGCAAAGAAGATATTAAGGCTACTCTGGGTGAGGTACTGGAGCGTGCAGGTAAGTCGCAGATACGGATTGCAGAGACTGAAAAATATCCACACGTTACATTTTTCTTTTCCGGCGGAAGGGAGCAGCCTTTTGAGAGGGAACGCAGGATCATGATCAATTCCCCGAAAGTTGCTACCTATGACCTGCAACCGGAAATGAGCGCCTATGAAGTAACTGATGCCATTGTACCGGAGATCAAAAAGAGATCGGCCGATTTTATTTGTCTGAATTTTGCAAATCCCGACATGGTGGGTCACACAGGAGTCTTTGAAGCAGCCGTAAAAGCCTGCGAAACAGTAGATGAATGTGCTAAAAAAGTCGTGGAAGCTGCTGAGGAGAATGACTATTCTGTATTGGTCATTGCAGATCATGGAAACAGTGAATTCATGATCAATGAAGACGGAAGTGCAAACACAGCCCACACCACCAATCCCGTACCTTTTGTCCTGGTAGACAAGGATGTCAAGGAAATCAAGGACGGGATCCTTGGAGATATAGCGCCTACTATCTTAAAACTTATGGGTGTAGAACAGCCTGAATTAATGACTCAAAAACCCCTCTTTTAATCATGAAGTTTTTATTGTATTCGATACTGTTGATCGCTGCAACTAATTGTGGAGGTTCTCAACCAAGTGAACCTGTGGCAACTAAGCCGGAACCGGTGATCCAGGAAGAACAAGTTGATATCCTGGTAGGAAAACTAGGCCTGGAAGATCTGCAAAAGGCTCCTTTTTCAGCCTGGTTTGATCCCATGTACAAATCCTATAAACCGAATGATGAGGCACTGCAGACCATTAAGGAAAATATCAATGACTATGAGATCGTGATGTTCATGGGGACCTGGTGCGCCGATAGTCAGCGGGAAGTTCCAAAACTTTACAAGGTCCTGGAGCTAAGTAATTATGATCTTAACAAGATGGAAGTAAGGGCGGTAAGAGAAGACAAGACCTTACCCGATGACAGACAAAAGGAATATGACATAACCTATGTGCCTACCATTATTTTTTATAAGGATGGAGAGGAAGCAGGAAGGTTTGTGGAGTATCCACAGGAAGATTTTGAAGATGATATTGCGAAAATAGTCTCTGGCGAGGAATACAAGCATTCGTACGAGTAAGCATAATTCCTCCTTGATTTAAATTCTTATTTTTGCGCATGTCTAAAATGTTGACCATAGCAGTTGATTTTGATGGAACTCTTGTAGAAAACCGCTATCCGAAAATCGGAAAGCCCATCCTGTTTGCTTTTGAAACCTTGAAGAAGTTACAGCAGGAAGGTCACCAAATCATCTTATGGACCTATAGAAGCGGAGTAAAACTGGAAGAGGCTGTGGAATATTGTGAAGCCAAAGGCATAAAATTCTATGCCGTCAATAAGAGCTATCCCGAAGAGGAGTACGAAGAACAGTTTATGAGCCGAAAGATCCTTGCCGATGTTTTTATTGACGATCGAAATATTAACGGCCTTCCCCCATGGGGAGAGATCTATCATCAACTTGTAAAATCCAGTGCGCTGGAGAATGAGCTTCCCAGGAAAAGTAATGGGCTGCTCAAAATTTTTAAAAGGTTATAATGATCATACCAAAGACCCGAGAAGAAATTGAACTTATAAGACACAGTGCCTTAATTGTGTCAAAAACTTTAGGAATGCTGGCCGGGGAAGTGAAGCCGGGGGTAACCACCTTGCAGCTGGACAAAATGGCTGAAGAATTCATACGCGATCATGGCGCAGAACCAGGATTTTTAGGAATGTATGACTTTCCGAATTCCCTCTGTATGAGTCCCAACGCACAGGTGGTACACGGTATACCGAATAAAGAACCGCTTAAAGAAGGGGATGTTATTTCCATCGACTGTGGCGCTTACAAAAATGGATTTTATGGTGATCACGCCTACACCTTCGGTGTGGGAGAAATAGATCCTGAAACTCAGAAGTTACTGGATGTCACTAAAGAATCCCTTTACATTGGGATTAGGGAATTCAAAATAGGAAATCGTGTTGGGGATGTAGGATTTGCGATCCAGCGACATGCAGAGAAAAATGGCTTTGGAGTAGTGAGAGAGCTGGTTGGACATGGATTGGGTGCAAAAATGCACGAGGATCCGGAAATGCCTAACTATGGCCGAAGAGGCCGCGGTAAAAAATTCATTGAAGGTATGGTTGTGGCTATCGAGCCTATGATCAATGCCGGAACTCACAGGATAAAACAGCTCAAGGACGGCTGGACAATTCTCACAGCAGATAATAAACCCAGTGCACATTTCGAACATGACGTTGCATTAATTGATGGAAAACCCGAACTATTATCAACTTTTCATTACATTTATGAAGCTTTGGGAATAGAAAGCAATGAGGAGGAAGAATTCCGGGCACAAACCATCAACTTCAATGATTAAAAATTTTCGGCAGGAAAAGTGGCTCCCTTATTCCAGAGAAAACTGGCAGGAACGTTTTCGTTATGCTGTTTCTAACTACGGAAGGGTGGTGAGCTATGTCAAAAATCCTGACGGAGATCTCCTAAAAGGTGGAAAATCACAAGGCTTTCTCACTTTTGTTGCAACTCTCAAAAATGGTAAAAAACAAGCCTGTTATATTCACCGCGTTGTAGCCGAGCTCTTTCTACAGAAAAAGGAAGGGGATGAATACGTTATCCACAAGAACTACAATAAGACCGAGAACAAGGTGAGCAACCTTGCATGGGTGAGCAAAAAACAGTGGGTAGCACACCAGCAGAACAATCCGCAGGTAAAGGAGAATAAACTAAAGCGCAAGCTGGGCACTATCAAATGCTATTCAAAACTTTCTTATGCCCAGGCGACTATCCTGAAGAAAAAACTACTAGATCCCAACCGGAAGACCAGAATCAGAGTACTTGCCAAGCAATTTGGGGTTTCAGAAATGCAGTTGTACAGGATTAAGTCGGGAGAAAACTGGGGAGATATAAAGGTATGATCGGGAAAGCTTTTAAGTTTTTTCTGAACAAGATTCCGCGTCCCATCCTCATTAGGCTAAGTTACGTGGTGAAACCTTTTTTCCTGCTTAGCCTCCGCGGAAACAAATACACAGATCCCATAGACGGCAGAAGCTTTTCAAAATTCCTTCCCTATGGTTATGAACAACAGCGGGAAAATGTACTCTCTCCCTCTACCCTTTCTCTCGAACGACACAGGCTGCTCTGGCTATACCTGAAGCATCATACCGATTTCTTTACTGCTCCTCATAAAGTATTGCATTTCGCACCTGAGCAGGCTTTCTATAAACGGTTTAGAAAATTAAAGAACCTCAACTACACGACAACAGATCTGGAATCACCACTTGCAGACGTAAAAGCTGATATATGCAATTTGCCTTTTGAAGACAGTAGCTTTGATTTTATTCTGTGTAACCACGTTCTTGAACATATTCCGGATGACACCAAGGCAATGAAGGAGCTCTTCAGGATCCTGCGGCCGGGAGGCACAGCTATTCTTCAGATCCCACAGGATTTACAACGGGAAAAGACTTTCCAGGATGACTCCATTACAGATCCAAAAGAAAGAGCAAAGATCTTTGGGCAATATGACCATGTAAGGGTTTACGGAAGGGATTACTTTGAGAAACTTCGCAGTATAGGATTTTCAGTTGAGGAAGTTGACCTTACGTCTAAAATGGATGCACAACTGGTCGACAGGTACCGCCTTTCAAAAGGGGAAATAATTCCTGTTGCCAGGAAATAGCAGGAGTGAAATTGTAATTAGTTTCTAATTAGTCCAGGACTAGCAGCGCTGCCTCCCCGATTACGAATCCGGCCATCGGACCACAAGTGCAGGCTTACTGAATTTTTATTCTTCGGAGTATGAAGCTCACTCCCGATCATTCTCCACCCTCAATGCTCCGGAAAAATTCTCTTCAACGGGTACAGAAAATTAGCACTGCCCGCATAAATTTCTTGGCTCCCGATGCCTGACTCTTGATTTCCCTGCTACAGCTCCTTCATCACTTCCTTAAATCCCGGAGTAGCAAATTCTTTCATTTCCCCCTCAAGAGTGGAATAAATTAGAAAAGCTTCAAGATCTTTCTCCTGGGAAAGCAGCATTTTGGAAAGGTCGTATCCCATTGCCATGAATGCCGTCGCGTAAGCATCGGCTAAGGCACAATTTTCGGCAAGAACAGTCACACTTAGAAGATCGCTTTTTTGAGCAAATCCCGTCAGTGGGTTTATTGTATGCACATAAAGGGCTCCGGTTTCGGGATCCGTTCTATGCTTTCGATAATTTCCGGAAGTAGCCATAGCCTTATTTCTCAATTCTATAGCTGCTGTAAGCTCCCTTTGACCCATTTGCTGAATAGGATCATCTATTCCAACCAGCCAGTAGGATCCCTTATCTTTATTGACGCCGCGAGCCAGCAGTTCACCTCCCAGTTCTATTAAGTAATCCTCTACTCCTTGAGAACCCAAATAATGACCGATCAGGTCTATAGCGTAACCTTTTGCTATTGCATTAAAATCGAGATACATTTCTGGAGATTCCTTTATTACAATATCATCCTGCAGCTTCATTTTTCCGAAGCCAACATAGCGCATAAGGGAATCAATGGTGATGGAATCCACTTCTTTAGGACCATTTTCGGGCCCAAACCCGTACTGATTTACCAGGTCGCCAACAGTTGGATCAAAATACCCGTTACTTTTCTCCCATACCTCCTTGGACAGCAAAAAGACTTCCTGAAAAAGACTGTCAACTTCCACCAGGCTGTCTCCCCTGTTTATTTTTGAAATATCGGAAGAATCCCTGTAGGTGCTCATAGATTGGTTTACCCTCTCAAAAATAGAGTCCAAAGCCTTATCCATTGGAATTAGATCTTCGGAATAATAAGCAATTGAATAAGTAGTCCCTAAAGCCTCTCCATTGGCGCTTCTCTTCTCATCTATCTGAGAGCAGGAAAGAATAAGTAAACAGGAAAACAATAAAATAATAGGTCTCAAAAATGTCATTTTTAGATCTCTTTTAATCCGGGGTAATTGATGACGTAATCTTCGGAACTTGATACAGGCAACTCGTAATTTCGTGAATTTGCCAGTCCCACTCCTGCATAAAATGTACGTGCATCGAATTTCTTTGCATGTTGTTTAATGGTTTCAAGAAAGATCATGTCGATCTCTCTGGGATCATGTGGATATTCTATAGCCCGCACTATAACAAAATGCAGCTTCTTATCCTTCAATGCGACGAACTGTGGATCCTTTTTAAATTCACTGTTTACTCCTAAAAATTCGTAGCCCTGCTCCTCAAGGTCCTTTCCAACTATGTTCATTGCGAGGTTATGAAGTTCCTGATCTGTAAGTTGCGACATACAGCAAATTTAATTATTTAAGGTAAATGTATTGAAACCTAAACAAAAACAGCCGCCCTTAGGCAGCTGTTTTTGTTTATAATTCTACTTTAGATTATCCTCCAAAGTCATCAAATCTCACATTTTCCGGCGGCACACCAAAGTCTTCAGCCATTTTTTCAACGGCTTTGTTCATTAGCGGTGGTCCACAGAAATAGAATTCTATTTCTTCCGGTTCATCATGATGACTTAAATAGTTATCTATTACCACCTGGTGAATAAATCCAACGAATCCATCTCCTTCCCCGTCAATTCCATCTTTTACTTTCCAGTTGTCTTCTTCAAGAGGTTCAGAAAGGGCAATGTAGAACTTAAAGTTAGGGAAATCTCTTTCCAAAGCTCTAAAGTGTTCTGTATAGAATAACTCTCTCTTTGAACGACCTCCATACCAGTAAGTCACTTTTCTTCCGGTCTTAAGAGTTCTGAAGAGGTGATACAGGTGAGAACGCATTGGCGCCATTCCGGCTCCACCACCTACGTAAAGCATTTCAGCATCACTGTGGTTTATAAAGAATTCTCCATAAGGTCCTGAAATGGTAACCTTGTCTCCTTTTTTCTGATTAAAGATATAAGAAGATGCTATCCCAGGGTTTACGGCCATCCAGTCATTCTTTGCACGATCCCATGGCGGAGTTGCCACACGAACGTTCAACATGATCCTTCTTCCTTCAGCAGGATAAGAAGCCATAGAGTAGGCTCTTTCGACTACTTCAGGATTCTTCATTACCAGTGGCCAAAGGTTGAATTTATCCCACTCCAGCTTAAACTTATCAGGTTCTCCCGGATGTTCCTCAGGGTGAGCAGTGATATCCATATCCTGGTATTTCACCTCACACTTAGGGATCTCGATCTGGATATATCCTCCAGCTTTGTAATCCATATCTTCAGGAATCTCCACAACGAATTCCTTGATAAAGGAGGCTACGTTATAGTTACTCACTACAGTAGCTTCCCATTTCTTGATACCAAATACTTCTTCAGGAATGGTGATCTTCATATCTTGCTTCACTTTTACCTGGCACCCCAGACGCCATCCATCGGCGATCTCCTTTCGTGTAAAGTGAGGCTCTTCGGTTGGTAGAATTGTTCCACCACCTTCAGCAACAATACACTTACATTGAATACAGGTACCACCTCCACCACAGGCAGAAGGCAGGAAGAGCTTGTTCTCACCCAAAGTAGAAAGAAGAGTTCCTCCAGATCCTACTTCAATGTCTTTCTCATTGTTAATATTGATCTTTACAGGCCCAGATGGGATCAACTTGGCTTTTGCTCCCAAAAGAACAGCCACCAGGATCAAGATCAGGGCTAAGAATACAACAACACTTGCTATAATTACTTCCATTGCTTTCTCTCTATAATTTAATTCCCATGAAACTCATGAACCCAAGAGCCATAAGTCCGGTGATGATAAAAGTTATTCCTAATCCCTTAAGGGGAGCCGGAACATTTGAATAGGCAATCTTCTCGCGAATAGCAGCGATTCCAAGAATAGCCAGGAACCATCCAATTCCACTTCCAAAGCCATAAGTAGCAGCTTCTCCTATCCCGGAGAAATCCTTTTGTTGCATAAACAGTGCACCACCCAGGATGGCACAGTTCACAGCGATCAAAGGAAGGAAGATACCCAAAGCTCCATAAAGGGCTGGTGCGAATTTCTCCACGATCATTTCAACAAGTTGTACCATAGCTGCGATCACCGCAATAAACATGATAAAACTTAAGAAACTAAGATCTATAGTTGCATACTCTTCGTTCAACCAGGTAAGAGCACCGGGTCTTAGAAGGTATTTGTCAAGCAGGAAGTTAATAGGTACAGTTATAGACAGTACGAAAATAACCGCTGCTCCTAATCCTACCCCTGTTTTTACGGTCTTGGAAACTGCCAGGTACGAGCACATCCCGAGGAAATAAGCAAAGATCATATTTTCTATGAAGATGCTTCGTACGAATAAATTAATATATTCCATATTCGAATTTTTTGTGGTTAGTGATTAGGCCTCGATAAGTTTTCTATTCCTTGAACGCTGTACCCATATAATGATACCTACAACAATAAGTGCCATTGGGGATAACAGCATTAATCCATTGTTCTCATAGCCCAAAGCGTAAAGTCCCGTGGATTCTGCAAGAGTTGCACCTTTATGTCCAAGAACTTCGTATCCAAAAAGTTTTCCAGCTCCTAACAGTTCACGGAAGAAGGCTACAATTATAAGGATAAGACCATATCCTGCAGCGTTCCCGATTCCATCAAGGAAGGATTTGTAAACCCCGTTACCCAAGGCAAAAGCTTCCAAACGTCCCATTACTATACAGTTGGTAATGATAAGACCAATGAACACGGAAAGCTGTTTACTTACGTCATAAGCAAATGCTCTCAATACCTGATCTACCAAAGCAACAAGTGAAGCTACCACAACTAGTTGCACAATGATCCTGATCCTGTTTGGGATCATATTTCTCAAAGTAGAAATGATCATGTTACTAAATGCCATTACTGCCATTACAGCAATCGCCATTACAATTGCCGGTTCTAATTGAACTGTGATAGCAAGTGCAGAACAAATTCCCAATACCTGAACAGTGATAGGGTTATCATCGTCAAGAGGATCTGTAAGCAACTTCCTGTTGGCTCTCGAAAGAAAATGTTCTTTTTCCTCAGAATCTGAAAGGAAAAGGATCATTGCATCTTTCTTGTTTTCCTTATCCACCTCAGCCAATTGCTCAGGCTTATTTTTTGCTTCCTGTGCCATAATTATAAATTACTTGCAACGTTTATATCTGTTTTGCTCTTGAAATAAGGCAGATAGTGCTTAAGTCTTTCAGAGATCATATCTGAAACACCATCTCCGGTGATCGTTGCACCCGATATTGCGTCTACCTTATTATCATCCTTAGAAGTACTGGCGTTTCCTTTCACAACAGACACTCCTATTAGCTCTCCATTCTCATTAAAGATCTTTTCATCTGTAAAGCGCTCTCTAAACCACTCCTGAGTGATCTCTGCACCAAGTCCCGGAGTTTCTCCAAGGTGATCGAAAACTGCTCCTTTGATAGTATTCACATCATCCTGAAGAGCTATGTATCCAAAAATGGCATTCCAAAGTCCGGCTCCTCTAAGGGGAATAATGTAATATGTCTCACCATCAACCTCTGCTATATAGAGCGGAAAGTTTTGTTCTGTATCAGATTTCTTAAGTTCCTTGGCCAGGTCCACGTCGAAAGCATTTACTCCTTCTTTTTCCTGTCCCTGGTTGTTAAGAACAAGCTGTTCTTTAATGTATTCCTGGAACAAAGCTTCGGCTCCTGCTCTGTCGGTTTGTACCCCAACTGTCGCAAGAATGTTCTGCATTTTCTCCTGGCGCATATTCTCATATTGCATTGGCTGCAAAGAAGTCGCAGCGAAAGCAAGCACAACTCCTACTACTACCACCATTATAATGGCGAATATGAAAGTATACGAGTTGGAGTTCGTTTTGTTTACTGTTTTCTCTTCCATAACTATACTACAGTTTCAACTTGATTGTTAATTCCTGCTGCTTTTCTTTTCACTCTGCGCTTAATGTTCCCCTGGATCACGTAGTGATCAATTGTTGGAGCAAACACGTTCATCAACAGAATGGCAAGCATCACACCTTCGGGATAGGCCGGGTTAAATACCCTGATCATAACTGATAAGAATCCTATAAGGAATCCATAGATCCATTTACCTCTATAGGTCTGTGCGGCCGACACAGGGTCTGTCGCCATGTAAACGATTCCAAAAGCAAGTCCACCTGCTACAAGATGGTTGTACCAAGGGAAGTTAGTAAGAGCGTTTCCTTCAACTCCCATTGCCGGAAGCGCATTAAAGATCAAGCCCATCGCTGCAGCTCCAACCACAGCACTCACCATTATTCTCCAGCTACCCACCTTTGTAAAGATGAGGAACAATGCTCCCAATAAACATAAAGCTGCTGAGGTTTCTGAAACCGAACCGGGAATGATCCCCCAGAACATATCCATAGTAGAGTATTCTACAGGCTGGTTTGCCGCAAGGGTTCCAAGAATAGTTTCTCCTGAAACAGCGTCAACTTCTGCAGCGTTCATCACCCACACCTGGTTACCCGACATATACGTTGGATAAGCGAAGAAGGCAAAAGCACGGGCAGTAAGCGCGGGATTAAGAATATTCATTCCGGTTCCCCCAAATGCTTCCTTTCCAATTACTACAGCAAATACAACAGAGATTGCCAGCATCCACAAAGGCAGCCCCACAGGCATGATCATCGGGATCAAAAGACCGGTTACCAGGTATCCCTCGTTCACCTCATGCCCTCTAAAAATAGCAAATGCAAACTCAATTCCCAGACCTACCGCATAGGACACCACGATCATTGGAAGAATATCCATTGCACCATGTCCAAAAGCATCCCAGAAATCAACTTCCGGCTGAATTTGCTTCAAATACTGGTATCCCTGGTTCCACATACTGAACAACAGCACAGGTAGAAGGGCAATCACCACAGTGATCATCACTCTCTTCAAATCAACCGCATCTCTAACGTGCGCACCTTTTTGGGTGGTGTGATTTGGAGTAAAAAGGAAAGTATCAAGCGCATTAATAGCGGGAGAATACTTCTCTAGTTTTTTACCCTTAGCAAAGGGCTCTTTAAACTTATCTAGTTTTTGTCTAATCCATTCCATAGTAAACAGTTTATCCAACTTCGGTGATCATTAAATCCAGCCCTAAGCGTATTATTTCTTGCGCCTCAATTTTTGAAGTATTCACATAATCTACAAGTGCAAAATCTTCGGGAGCGACTTCGTAGATCCCTAGATTCTCCATCTTCTCGATATCGGCTGCCATACATGCTTTTAAAAGCTGCATAGGATAAATATCCATTGGCATCACCTCTTCCATTTCACCGGTTACCACCAAAGCTCTTTCTTCACCGTGAAGGTTGGTATTCACTTCAAATTTCTTATTAGGGAACATCCAACTTAAAGAAGTCCTAGAATTTGAAGGAATATTATTATATGTAAAAGGCAACCAACCAAACATACGATACTTATTTCCTTCCGGAATCAGGGTAAGTTCGTTTGGAAAGAAACCAATGAACTGCTCATTATTCACTTGTTGCCCCGTGAGCACATCACCGGATATGATCCTTACATTCTTAGTGTCTACAGTACCCACAAGATCCACAACCGGAGCTCCAATTATACTTCTGAAGTATTTTCTAACCTTAGCCTCACTACCACAAACCGCAACCGTACGAACAGCAGTGAATTTTCCTGTGAGGAACAGGTCTCCAATGTTGGCAACATCTTCTGGCTGTACAGTCCACACACGTTCTCCCATATTAATAGGATCGATCTTGTGGATCTGAACACCAACATTGGCAGCCGGATGAGGACCATATACTTTATGCACCTCAACATTCTGAAGGTTATTTAAAACCCCTTCACCTTTACCTGCAACAGAGACATGCACCTTCCCGGGGGTTAACCTGGTAAGAGCATTTAAACCGGCCTGAAATGCTTCAAGACGATCTTTCAGGATAAATTCAACATCTGCAGAAAGAGGTGCTGTATTTAATGCTGAAACAAAAATGGCCTTAGGCGTATCTTCAGGATCAGCCGGAATGTCGTAAGGTCGTTGGTTGATAAAAGCCCAGCTTCCACTTTCGAGGATCCTGTTTTTCACAGCATCCGCTTCAGCTTTTAAGGGATCAAGAGTTCCGAAGTCACGAAACTCATCTGAAGCATCGGCCTCTATTACCACCTCAAGTATACGGCGTTTTTCACCCCTTACTATTTCTTTTAAAGTACCACTAACAGGAGAAGTAAACCTTATCTTATCGGTATATTTCGAGAAGAAAAGTTCATCACCTGCCTGTACTTTTGCACCCTCCTTCACGACCATCTTAGGTATCACCGAATGAAAATCGGGCGGTTTTACAGCGTAAGTTTTGGAGCGGGGTGCGTCAACAAGGATCTTTTCGGCTTCTCCCTTAAGGCGAAGCGTTAGACCTCTTTTAATTCTAATGTCGTTTGACATAGGACGAAGTGTTAAAATTTCATTTAAAATTCGGGCAAATTTACTGATTTCCGACCCACAAATCCCAATTAAAACTAAATTAATTCCCCCTCCAACTTGTTAAAATAGTCAAATAATGATGGTAATCAGTTTTTGAGTATCTTTAAATTTATTTTCGTTGCATGAAGTCAATCTTTACCCTCTCCTTTTTCTTTTTTTTTGGGATCTACTTTGCTACCGCACAGGCAATCATTGAAACTCACCCACCCAATTACATTCGCACAGTGGTCTTTACAGGACCAGAGGGTTTTAGCGGCACCCCAATCATACAACTTGGGCAACCCATATTTTTAAGCTTTGATGATCTTATTGGTGATGAGGCAAATTATTATTATACCATTGAACATTTCAATTACGACTGGTCCCCCTCTCAGTTACTTAAAAATGAATTTCTCGAAGGTTTCGACAATGTAAGGATCACAGATTACGAGAATTCCTTCAACACACTGCAACTCTATTCCCACTATGAACTCCGAATTCCGAATGATAATACACGCGCCCTGAAAGTCAGCGGAAATTATTTACTGAAGATCTTTAATGAAGAAAGGGAACTGGTGTTCTCCCGAAAGTTCATGGTCTACGAACCTCTCACCCGCGTCCCCGTCACTGTACGAAAATCAAGGGAAGTTAAGTTTATTCAGACCAAGCAGGTGGTGAATTTTGAGGTGGTTTCGCCCGAATTTATTATTCGCACTCCCGAAGAGTCAGTCTGGGCCGTTATACTTCAGAACAATAACCTAAAGACCGGAATATACAACATTCGGCCGCAGTACCACATAGGTTCTACCCTGGTCTATAAATATGATCAACTCACTTCCTTCTGGGCTGGAAATGAATACCTCAACTTTGATGGGAAGGATCTTATGGCAGCTACTGTAAAGATCCAGTACATCGATGTTCAGGAACTTTACCACCATTATCTTTTCCCGGATGCTATAAGGGCGTTTCAACCTTACACCTATAATCCCGACATCAATGGTAAGTTTGTGGTCAGGAAGTTCCAGGCAGAGGAAGACGATATCGAAGCCGGATATGTGTGGACTCATTTTGCCCTTCAAACTCCGGAACCTTTCGAAGGAGGAGAGGTTCATCTCTATGGTGAATTCAATAACTTTATCCTGGATGATAGTACCAGGCTCACCTATAACTTCGAAAAAGGTGCCTATGAAACCGCCCGCCTCTTCAAACAAGGCTACTATGACTATAAATATGTGTTTCTGCGGAATGACGGGATCTTGGATGAAGGCTTTATAAGTGGAAACTTTGTTAGCACCGAAAATAATTATACCGTTCTCATCTATTACCTGCCGCCCGGCGGAAGATATACCAGGATCATAGGAGTTGGGAATGCCACCTCACTAAACATAAGCAATTAAGTTTTCAAGCAAAATTTCACATGAGCAGAGAAAGTAATTTGCCTACCATTTATAAGGAACGGCACAAACTCAAGTACCGCCACACAGAATGTCTCAATTGCTATCACCCACTCGATATAAGTGACGAATATTGCCCAAATTGCGGACAGCTCAACAGTACCAAAAAACTCGCTTTTAATGACTTTTTCAACGAGTTCTTCGCAGGGATCTTTGCTTACGATTCCAGGTTCTACAGAACTTTAGGAGTACTGCTTTTTAAGCCGGGAAAAATTTCAAAAGATTATATTGAAGGGAAGCGAGTGCGGTATGCAAATCCTTATAGGTTTTACTTAAGTGCTTCAATTATATTCTTCCTGCTTTGGAGCACAACACATCAAATCGAACCTCCTGTTAATATAGATACAGAAGCCACACAGGAACAGAGGCGGGAAGCAGATTCCCTACTTGCCGTTCAACGGGAAGCAAACCCGGAATTAAATGTTATTCTTCCTCCCATAGACACTACAACTGCAGTGGATAGTTCAGGTACTACAACCTATGTTCCCGAAAAAGAGCTTGACACGATGACCTATTTCAATGCCCGTATAAAACAATGGCAGGTATTTTCAGATCATTATAAGCGAACAGAAATGCGCAATCCTCAAGCTGCTCTGGACAGTCTCAATTACTCCCAGACCGGCTTTAATCAATGGTTTTACAGGAAAACAGTTGACGCAGAAAGATTTAGTTCAGATTCCGATCTGTTCTGGAATTATTTTTACAGCAAATTGCCTTTTATTATCTTCTTCTATCTTCCGGTCTTTGCCTTGTTTATATGGTTGTTATACCTGCGGCGACCTTTTACTTATATGGAACACCTCATCTTTACTTTCCATAATCAAACTACCTGGTTCGTCCTTTATGGAATTGCGGTGGGATTCAATTCGATCCTTAACACCGGGGCAGCCACTTGGATAGCGACCTTGATCTTCGGTTTTTACCTCTACAAAGCCTTCCGCAGATTCTACGGGCAGGGAAGAGTTAAAACGATTCTAAAGTTTATAATAATCAACATTATATTCTTTATTTTAGCCTTTGTAGCTGCAGTATTTTCCGTACTGGCATCATTCGCGATCTACTAAGATGATACAACAAGTAACCAGAGGCATTAAGATCTCAATAGAAACCAATTTTGAGGGGACCTTCTACAAGAATTACCGGGTCCACTTCGCCTTTGGGTACCAGATAACCATTGAAAATCAAAGTAAGGACTCTGTGCAGCTTACTTCCAGGTTCTGGAAAATAAAGGATGCTTTAAACAGGACTGAAATTGTGGAGGGTGAAGGCGTTATCGGCAAGAAACCCGTGATCAAGCCCGGCGAATCTCACACTTACAAAAGCGGATGCCTTCTCACTTCTCCTTTTGGTGCTATGAGCGGGTTCTACAACATGATCAATTTTACCTCCACCAGGAAATTCAGAGTAGCAATTCCTTCTTTTAAACTCAGCGCTCCTTTTGCGCTCAACTAGTTTAAGGTTTAAGGTTTAAGGTTTAAGGTTTAAAGCTAAATCAATTCAGGTTCCGCGGAAAGTTCATTTAAAAAATCTTTCCAAAAATCCCTTTTTATGCCTCTCTTATATTAGGGAGTTCTAAAGTTACTGCGATTTAGGGGCAGGTAAAATTTTGAATTGCTCCTAATGGAACACCTGGAAATCCCTCCCCTAAAATGTCATTTTTGAGAGGTTTTATTTTAGAAGTTTCGGAATTGAATTGCTGGAGGAAAAGAGCCTTCAAATAGTCAAAACAAGAATTGATTCTTCTTCAGTATTCAGATCATTGTAGAAAAATTTGCTTGAACCTTTAGAATGGACAATCTGGGAAATACTCACAGTTCTTACAAGGCCACGATCCATGATCACCCCTTTATCCTTATCTCCCTTTCCTGCTGAAAAGTGGAAATCCAGCAAAGTTTCAGATGTCAATTCTCTTTCCTGCTGAAGTTGTGCAAACCACTTTTCCCGCAACTGCTTCATTTCTTCTGAATATAAGGGACTTGATGACCAGATGTGAGGCTTCAGGGGCAGCTCCTTAAGATGTTTTTCTCTTCCGTCCCAAACGAACTCAAAGAAACAAAGCTCGTTTTGCCAGTCGGCTGCCACTATGGTGAAAGGTTCTACTTCAGTCAGATCATATGCTTCCGCAGCTTCAGGAAAATTTTCCGCAGCAAGTAGATCCTTTACTACCACTCCCCTGCTCTTTCCATAGGGCAGCCTTCTCTCATGTTTTTTAAAACCACCATTAAGAAGAGAGATGACCCGCTGCCGTTCACTTAATCCCAGCCAGGTACCGCCGGCAAGAACATCCTTCGGGAATGCCATTTTTAAGCCCTCAACATCATAAATCCTGGGCGGCAGAGTTTCCCTTCCGGGCGCTTCATCCCTATTGGAAGTAAGCACGAACGAATTCTTCCCTGATAGAGGGGTAATTGTGACGGTACACATTATGAATTAATTAAGATTCTATAGCTTTTAGCTCCTCATTTTGAGTAAAGTTCAGTAAAAAATAGTGCAACTAAAACTATTTTAATTTTTTTACCTTTACGACCACTCATTTAGAAATCACAAAAAATTAAAGACAACTATGGGAAAAGGTGTATTCCAGGTTCCGCAGGCAGTTAATGAACCAGTAAAATCATATGCTCCCGGAACACCCGAAAGAGAGGCCGTTTTAAAGGCTTATAAAGAATTGTATAATAGCAAAGTTGACGTGCCGCTTTATATTGGTGGCGAGGAGATCAGGACCGGCGACACTGCCCCAATGAATCCGCCGCACGACCACCAGCATCATTTAGGAGATTATCACAAAGCTTCAAAGGAGCATGTAGAAAAGGCGATTCAAACTGCACTCGATGCCCGTGAAAAATGGGCAAACCTCGAATGGGAGCAGCGTGCCGCAGTATTCCTAAAGGCAGCCGAACTTATTGCAGGGCCTTACCGCTACAAGATCAATGCAGCGACCATGATTGGACAGTCAAAGAATATTTTCCAGGCAGAGATTGATTCGGCTTGTGAACTTATTGATTTCCTTAGGTTCAATGTGGAGTACATGACCCGAATATATGAAGAGCAGCCCGAATCTTCTTCGGAAGCGTGGAACAGACTTGAATATCGCCCGCTTGAAGGATTCGTTTACGCAGTGACTCCTTTTAATTTTACCGCTATTGCCGGTAACCTGCCATCGGCTCCTGCTATGCTTGGTAATGTGGCGATTTGGAAGCCAAGTGATTCACAAGTGTATTCTGCACAGGTGATCATGGAAGTATTTAAAGAAGCCGGACTACCAGACGGAGTGATCAATATGGTCATGGGAGATCCAAAAATGATCTCTGATGTCATTCTTGAGCACAGGGATTTTGCCGGACTGCATTTTACCGGAAGCACCACTGTGTTCAAAAACCTTTGGAAACAAATCGGAGAAAATATTCACAACTACAGATCTTACCCGCGCATAGTCGGAGAGACAGGCGGTAAAGATTTCATCCTTGCCCACCCCAGTGCAAATCCAAAGCAAGTGGCCACTGCAATTTCCCGGGGAGCTTTTGAATTCCAGGGGCAGAAGTGTAGTGCCGCTTCAAGAGTTTACATCCCTAAGAGCATGTGGGAAGAAGTCAAAGGTTTTGTAGTGGAGGATGTAAAATCTTTTAAAATGGGATCGCCAGAGGATATGAGCAACTTCATTACCGCTGTAATTCACGAAGCTTCTTTTGATAAGCTGGCGAAATTCATTGATGCTGCGAAGAATGACAGCGATGCTGAAATAGTGGTAGGTGGTAATTATGACAAATCGAAAGGCTGGTTCATTGAGCCAACTGTAATTCTTACCGATAATCCGAAGTACAGTACTATGTGTACTGAATTATTTGGTCCGGTTGTCACTGTTTTCCTTTACGAGGATGACCAGTGGAATGAAACGCTGAAACTGGTGGATGATTCCGAATACGCCTTGACCGGAGCGATCCTTTCGCAAGATCGATACGCAGCTGCCGAAGCTACAAAAGCCCTTCAAAATGCAGCCGGAAACTTCTACATCAACGATAAGCCAACAGGTGCGGTTGTAGGTCAGCAGCCATTTGGAGGTGCCCGCGGAAGTGGAACCAATGACAAGGCAGGTTCGATCCTGAATCTTTACCGTTGGATTTCCCCGCGAACTATCAAAGAGACTTTTGTTACTCCGACAGACTATCGTTATCCGTTCCTGGAAGAATAATTACAGAAGGAAATAGATTAGAATTTTCCTACAATTCCAAATTCTGTTTCTGTTATTCAAAAGCTGGATGTTAATTATTTGTAAAAATATTAACATCCAGCTTCTTTTTTTAAGAGAATTAACTCTTACAAATCCTAATTTTTTACCTAAAAATTTCTTAATTCGTGTAGTTCATCGGAAATACTGTTACAGATATCTAAAAATCAGTTAATTAACGTTTTTTAGCTGTAAATTAGCATGTTACATAACTCCCTTCGGAGTTTAATGAGTCCCCCTACTCTTAATGCAGCTACTTATGGCAAAAAAACTACTCTTAAAAGTATTCACTTTTTGGGCTTTAATTCTGACCCCGGTTGTGGGGTGGGGGCAGACTTGTCCTACTTCTGTTAGTATACAATCTAACCAAGGTAATAATATTTGTGAGGGGACTTCTGTAACCTTTACAGCGACGCCTAATGGTGGAGCAGGTACCTTTACCTATCAATGGAAAGTGGGAACCACCGTTCAATCTTCAACCACTAGCACATTTACCACGTCTACCTTGACCAACGGTCAAAAAATTTCTGTTCAGGTTACAGATGCATCTGGCACGGCATGTAATATTACTAGTACAGATTTTACAATGACTGTTGTAACAAAAAAAACACCGGCCGTCAGCATTTCTACTACTTCAGGAATTAAGTGTGTTGGCACAAGCATTCAATTCACAGCAACCGACCAAAATGGCGGGAACAGTTCCACTCCGCCTACGTTCGCCTGGTATGTAAACGGAAACACTACGGCTGCCCAAACCGGCACATCAAAACAGTTTTCAACTTCTTCACTTCCTATTGGCAGTAATTCCGTCAAGGTTATAATGACCAGCGGACTGGACTGTGTTACATCTCAAACTGCTGAAAATACGGTTAATTTAACTATAACCGGAGATGCTAATATTGCATTAACTGGTGGAGTGGCTAGTCCATCCTTATGTATTAACACCAGCCTAACACCCATTGTTTTTACCATTAGTTCAAGTGGAAACAATGCCACGGTCTCGGGATTACCAAGCGGGATCACCGGTTCTTATAACTCTTCAACTAAGAAATTTACAATAAGTGGCTCCCCTACTGTTGCTGGAACTTTTCCATATACTGTTAACGCAACTGGACCATGCAAGAACAAAACCATTACGGGGACAATTACCGTTAATCCGAATGCTACTATAAGTCTAGATTCTGGGAACAATGTTCAAACTGTTTGCCAGGGAGAGGCCATAACAAACATCGATTATAGTATTGGACAAACCGGAAATGGTGCTACAATATCAGGACTACCTGATGGTTTTTCAGGTTCTTTTGCGAATGGAAAGTTTACCATTAGTGGTTCAAGTACTACTGTTGGCACCTATAACTATACAATTGCAGGTACAGGAACCTGTGGGAACTCACAAACTTTAAATGGCACTATCACCATCAATCAGAATCTTACTCCGGAAGTAACTATTTCCTCCTCGGATGCCGATGATACTATTTGTGAAAATGAATCTGTAACATTTTCTATAAATACAATTGCTAATGAAGGTTCTTCACCAGCCTATCAATGGAAAATAAACGGAACTAGCGTAAGTGGGCAGAATTCCACCTCCTTTACAACCACTACCTTACAGGATGGAGATATTGTAACATTGGATCTAACAAGTTCTGAAAACTGTATCACCACAGGGAATGAAACGGTTACAAGTAATCCGATCACCACTGTCGTAAATCCTAATTTGACTCCTTCTGTAACTATTTCTGATGTCACAGATACGGATATTTGTCCGAACGATACAGTAATTTTTACTGCAACCCCTACCTATGGTGGATCTACACCTAGTTATCAATGGCAAGTGGATGGCAATAATGTAGGTACTGATAGTCCTACTTTTACAACTGATGCATTAACCGACGGACAGGTGGTTACCGTAATCCTTACTTCAAATGAAACCTGTCTGGCTACAGACACAGCTGTAAGCGAAGGAGTAGCCATTGAAGTATTCCCTCCCGCACCTGATATTCCTGGACCAATTACCGGAGATCTTGAGGTATGCTATGATGCTACCGGGCTTGAATATTCGGTGCCGCCAGTACCTAATGCAGACACTTATATTTGGACGCTGCCTCCCGGGTGGAGTATTACGGGTGGAGATGGCACCAATTCCATTACTGTTAATGCGGGAATGGAAGATGGAACAATAAGTGTAACTGCCAATAACACCTGTGGAGATAGTTCTGACAGCTCTGCAATTACGGTTACCGCGATAGATGCCAAACCTGCGAATCCAGGCCCTATTACTTCGGACCTTTCTGAAAATGCGGATGCTGCATGTCCTCCGGCTACTGCTAGTTTCAGTGTTGCAGCTACGGGTGAGTTTGAATGGACAATCCCTGAGGCTTGGGAAATTATTAACGGTGCAGGAACGAACAGCATTCAGGTAAACATCACTGCTGCTACAGGTAGCGGAACCTATTCCGTCTCAGTAGTAGCAACAAATATATGTGGACCTAGTTCAAGTTCTATTTATGATAATATCGTTATAGATAATCATATTATTGCGGATTTTGGTGATGATCAAACCGTTTGTTCCACCGTAGACAACGTTCAACTTAACGGAACCCGAAGTTTTGGTGATGCCACCCTGGATGTTGAATTCGCAACAAGTGGCTCAGGCACATTTACAGGATCAAATGTTGGAGGAACTAATAAATATGGGCCTTTTACTGTAACATATAATCCTTCCCAGGCAGATAAAGATGCAGGTTCTGTTACCTTGACTATGACAGTTCCAGAACCAAAAAAGGGGCTTAATGGTAATGACTGTGGCGCGTCAGAAGATAGTGTTACGATATACTTTATTCAGGATGCCACTATTTCAACTCCATTGAACATCGACCAGTCACTTTGTATAAATCAAGCTCTTAACGATATCATTTTTACCATAACCGATGCCGGGACCGATGCAACAGTGACTGGTTTACCAGCAGGACTTAACGGGACTTTCGATTCAGGCAACTTCACAATTTCAGGAACGCCAACCGAATCAGGCACATATAATTATATTGTTGAAACCTTAGGGGATTGTGCTCAGCAAACCTCTACCTCCGGAACTATTACAGTAACACCAGATAATACAATCTCTGATGCTTCCAATAAGGATCAAATGGTATGTATTAATACCGCAATAGAAGACATTTCCTTTACCGTAAATGAGTCGGTGGATGCAGTTAACACAGCTGGTTTGCCTGCGGGTATAACAGGTATTATAAATGGTGGAAATTTTGTTCTCACTGGAACCCCTTCCGAATCGGGAATATTTAATTATACACTTACTACTGCCGGGGCATGTGAAACTGCAGAAATAGCGGGTACTATTACGGTTCAACCAAATATAACCATAAGCTCGCCAGCCAATAGAGATCAGACAGTTTGTATAAATAGTCCTATCTCAGCTATTGAGTTCAACATTACCGAACCAGGAACAGGTGCTAACATTACAGGCGATTTTCCGAACGGGTTAAGTAGTAGTTTTAATAATGGCATATTTACTATTTCCGGAAGTCCAACAGAAGCTGGAACCTTTACATATATTGTTAATACAGAAGGTAATTGCGAAACGCCAACTGAATCTGGTACAATTACGGTAACTCCTAACCCTACAGCAACTATTTCTTATACAGGTAATTTTTGTACTTCCCAGACAAACAATATCTTAGTGACCTTAGATGGTACCGGTGATTATCAAGGTGGAACTTTTTCAGCGGCTCCTGATGGTTTAAGCATAGATAACGGCAATGGTACAATCACAGCTTCCACCAGCACTGCTGGAACGTATACAGTAACCTATTTAGGACCTAACAATTGTGTAAGAGCGGAGACTAATACTACGGTGGTCATTAATCCTGCACCTACAGTTGACTTCAGTTATGACGGACCTTTTTGTAACTCCGACAACACGCTTAAAAGTCCGATTTTTGAAAATGGAGTTGGAGCATGGGAGGATGGAACCTTTAGTGCTACTCCAGGCGGATTGAATATAGATGCGACAGGGAGAATTAATCCAAATGCAAGCAGTCCTGGTGATTATTCCGTAGTCTATACCATACCTGCTACAGTTGGCTGTGTGAAGGAAGAAATTACTGCCCTTGTCACAATTACTGAATTGCCTGAACCATCAATAGCATATCCTGAAGAAGTTTGCACATCTGAAACTTCTGTTACTGTAGATTTTGGCACAACTTCAGTAGAATATCAAGATGGAACCTTCAGCGGTTCTTACGGCTTAAGCATAGATGCTTCAGGTACTATAGATCCTTCAAACAGCAGCGCGGGAGTTCATACCATTACTTATACAATCGCTTCAGAAGGTAATTGCGCAGAAGTTATTGTTACTGATACTATTGAAATTTTTGACAAGGTAATAATTAATACAGAACCTTTAAATATAGGAATATGTTCATCAGAAACTGCAACCTTCGAAGTGGTGGCTTCCGGAAGTAATTTGACATATCAATGGTATAGAAATGTAAACGGAACTCCTGAAGCAATTCTAGGCGAAATAGATCCGATTTTAAATATTAACAATGCAACTTTAGAAGATGCCGGCTCTTATTATGTAGTAGTGTCTGGACATAATTCCTGTGGCTCTGTTGATACCTCTAATTCACCCGCTACTCTTAACGTTGACGAAAACATTATAATAACAGAACCAACTGAAGATATAACCATTTGTGAAAATGAAGGTGGGCCGATTACTTTTACATTTAAAGGTCATGCAAACGGACAACCGCTGACATTCGATTGGTATAAAAATGAGGAAATTGTTACCCAGAGTAGTAATATTGATTTATTAGTTATTCCTCCAGATGACAATGATCCATTGAAAGAGTATGAAGGTACTCTAACTATAAATGATCCCAAAGAAGCAGATTCAGGAACTTATTATGTGAAGGTAGATGGACCCGATTATTTTACCTGTTCAGAGGCTACCTCGCCAAGTTTTGAATTCACCGTAAATCCTGCTCCGACACAGGGGCCTATAACCGAACCGATAACTTATTGTAAAGGAGATGAAGCTGCTCCATTAACAGCAACTGCTGATGGTGACAATGTGCTTACGTGGTATGATGCAAATGGTAATGAATTGGGAGATAGTATAATTCCACCTACCGATGAAGATACCGTCCTTACCTATTACGTTACACAAACAAAACTATATGATGTCCCTGGAGGAGAACCCATCGGATGTGAAAGCCCCAAGTCAGCATTAGTTGTAACTGTTTACGATAAACCTGAACCTGTCTCGGAAACTACGTTGGTATATGAATATTGCTTTGAAGAAGGAGATATCTCTGCTCCAACAATCGCTCCTACCGGAATTGGTGAAAACGTAATATGGTATTATGTGGAAACCGGTGGTGATCCAATTACACCACCATCGCCAGACACATCAAGTTCAGGCACTTCAGTCTACTGGATAAGCCAGACTACTTCTGATGGTTGCGAAAGTGATCGCACAAGAGTAGAATATCTTGTTAAACCATTGCCTAATGTTCAGGTTGCCATAGCCGAAGGCTTTAGTGACAAAATTTGCCTTGGAGATTCCACCACGCTTACCGCAAGCGGTGCAGAAACCTATACCTGGTTTCTTAATGGGGATGAAGTAGGCACAGGTGAAAGCCTATCTGAAACACCATCTTCTGCTGGAGAATTTGTATATACGGTTGAGGGTAGCCAAAACGGTTGTAGCAATACAAATGAAATAACAGTAACTGTAGATGAAGTTTCCGTAGCAGGAACACTTACTGCAAATCCCGAGCGAGTCTGTATTTCGAATGCTAACGGAGATATTTCTCTGAGTGGAAAAGTCGGGAATATTCAAAAATGGGAGTATAAAGCGGCTTCTACAGGTGATATATGGACCGTTTGGGATGAAGGCAACCTTGCTGAAAAAATAAGTTTCTCCGGTTTAACAGAAACAACTTCCTTTAGGGTAACTGTTAAAAATGGGGAATGTAGTGAGGCTACTACAGAACCGACACAAATAGTTGTTGACAATATGCCATTAGGTGGAGAACTTTCTTTTGCTGATTTCGGGCGGTTATATACCACATGTGAAGATCCGGAATTACTTGTAGATCTTAATTTAATTGATTATGGAGGGCAGGTATTTGCCTGGAAGTACAGAAGGGCTAGCGAAACAAATTTTACAACAATTTCAGGGGAGACCGGGGAATCATTATCAGCCTCGAAAATTGCAGGATTATTAGGGAATGAAACTCTGGTATTTCAGGTAGACGTTGTGAATGGTAGCTGTACTCAACCAGTTTCAAGCAAAACTGCAATATTGAGCGTGATTTCTTCTAATATAGAACCGGCACCTGTTACGGTGAGCGATGATGTTATTTGTTTAAATACCGAAGTTACTTTAAGTGCAGAAACTGGTTATGAATCGGGTGATGGTATTGGAGATAGTGGTAATTTTGACAATGCATCAATCAACCAACATGGATGGAGAATTATAAATGCGGCAGGAATTGAAGAAAATTTTGAAACAAGTGCCAACAATACGGCGCCAAACGTTTGGCGAAGAGTAACACCCAGAGAATTTACAACTGCTAATCTTTCAAGTCCCTATTCTACCGGTCCGCAATTATTCGATCATGGTTTAAATGATGCCAATAAGGGATTCGCTCTAGTATCCGGCCAGAACACTTCAAAACTGGAAACCAATCTCTTCACACTGGATGGAATGGATGAGGCCATTTTAACTTTCGACCAGGCATACAATTTAACTCCGGGTGCTTCAATTACTGTCTCTATATTTTCCAATGGCAACTGGATTCAATTATATAGTAATGAGGGAGATCCCAGCAGCGGTAATTATACTGATTTTGCTTCGGGAACCCCTCAGGACAGGCCTGAAAATAAAATAGAGATAGATCTTGGGGAATATCTTGGGCAATCCAATCTAAGGATTCAATTTAGTTTTGTTGGTGCCAGATCGGGTGATGTATGGGCAGTTGACAATATTGTAGTTCCTGATGGCCCTAGTAATGTTGGAGTAATTTGGGAAGATACCACCATAGACCCAGAAAATCCGATTTTAATTGGTTATAATCCAAGCGAAAAATGGACTCCCACCAAAATTGGATGGAATGTATCCGTAATTACAACTACTTTAGAGTATACTGGAGGTTCCTGTGCTACTGCAGTACACAACGAAGAACTAAAGGTGTTTGTTTTTGATAAATATACAACTAGCGTCACTGCCGATTATGGCACTTGTGGTAATTCTGAAGTTGAATTAACAGCAAATGTTCTTAATGGAAGGGATGAACCTATTACAAGCTATCCTACTCCTGATGGCTATATTGGGCGATGGAACATCGAAGGAGGTACTCTAATAGATTCTAATCCAGATGATGACATAGAAGCAATAAATGATCCTAATGCAATTTTATCTACTCCAGAAAATGGCTCATATACAGTTTCCTGGATCCTGGAGCCAACAGAAAAAGATGAAGATGGTAATCTTTTTGTAAATCCCGATGCCTGCCCACCGGTGGTAGAACCTTTGGAAGTAGTTATAGAAGGATGTACAGCCTTGGATTTTGACGGGGTAAATGACTATGTGGATCTTGGCACCTCCTATGCTGGCAGCAGTTATAGTATAGAAGCATGGATTTATCCTCATGATCGTGATACTGAAAATGGATTAACTAACGCCAGTTATGGCACCATTATTTCGGGGCCAGGTTTTGAAATTAAAATGCAGGATCTTCCTTCTTTTGTGCAAAAAAACAAAAGATGGTATCATATTGCCTATACCAGTGAAGGGTTACTTTATATTGATGGAATTCCATTGACCTCTAATAATATTTCTGATGTTGGAGGAAATGAAACTTTAATAGGTGCTCGCTGGAACTCCTCTACCAAAAAAGCCGAAAATCATTTTTCAGGCTGGATCGAGGAAGTTCGAATTTGGAAAGGAAATATCACCCAGGAACAAATTAGATTTTTAATGAATCAGCGGCTCCAGACCGGTGCTAATATCGGAGTAGAAATCCCTCTACCCGCTCCCGGTCTTACATATGATGCTCTCTCTGGCTACTTCCAACTATTGACTACTACAATAGACAATGGGGAAACTCCGAATTTAGGAACTGGGGCCGATGGTCGTTTATACAATATGGAAACGTTACAGGAGAATACGGCTCCGCTCCCATATACAACTTCTGCAGACGGGAGTTGGTATGATGCTGATGAAATAGCACCAGCTTCTCCCTGGACCCATCCTGATGTTTGGGACGCTCCACATAGCACTGGAATCGACGGTAGCCGGATTGAATGGAATATTGTACGTTCTGCAAATAATGTCGTGTCAGGCGGGGAAGACATCAGAATTTTAGGTTTACTCTCGGAGGCCAACACACTAAATATGGAGGGAACAAATTCTACAAGCTGGTCTGGTGGAACGGGAACAGGAAATGAATTATTTATTTCAAATTATCTCCTTCTCAATGGAATTATTGACCTGAACGGGGAATCCCAACTGATACAACCAATGGGCAGTATAGTCGATGGAAACAGCGGAGGGCATCTTGACCGGGATCAACAAGGCACCATGAGCAGTTATAATTACAACTACTGGTCCTCCCCCGTAAGCCCGGGGTCGAGTAATGCCGGTTATTCCGTAGCGGCTGTAATGATGGATGGCACAAATCCTGGAAATCCGCAGGGTATAACATTCGGTTCGTCATATCCTCATGCTGATGGGGGACCTACAACCCCAAGAAGAGTAAGTGAATATTGGTTACACAAGTTCCATGGTACTGCCAATGACTACTTCCAATGGGAGCATATTGGAAGTACGGGAGCATTAAACGCCGGAGAAGGCTATAGCATGAAAGGAACTGCGGGGTCAGCTGCCATTGAAGATTCTCAAAATTACACCTTTAGAGGCCTTCCGAACAATGGTGATGTAATACCAGGTTCTACAGGGCCAGAGGAGAACTATTTAGTTGGAAACCCTTATCCTTCAGCTATTGATGCCAAGGCATTTATTGCCGATAATTTAGCTGCAGGCCACATTAATGGTGACAATGTTTTCAACGGAACTATTTACTTCTGGTCTCATTTTGCCAATAAGACCCACTTTTTACAGCAGTACATTGGAGGATATGCAGCTTATAATCTTTCTGGCGGAGTACGTGCAGTAGCCATAGATGAGCGTATCAATCCTACTACTCAAACAGGAGGTGAACAACCTCAACAATTTATCCCGGTAGGACAAGCCTTTTTTATAAATACTATGATAGATCCAAACTTGGCAGCGGCTATAGAGGACGCCGGCCTGGATATCAATGTTAATGGAGGCCAGGTTATCTTTAAAAACAGTCAGAGAATTTTTATGTCAGAAGGTACAGGAGAAGGTGGATCAGTGTTCCACTCCGCAAATAAGAAAACTTTGAATTCTGGCCCTAACAATTCATCCACAACAGAATCTGTAGAGCAGAGAAAGATCTGGCTTAAATTTAAATCGCCTAAAGGATACCACCGACAGATCCTGGTTACTGCCGACGAGCGGGCAACAGATAATTTTGATCTTGGATTTGATGCTCCTTTAATTGATGATAATGTTGAAGATATGTACTGGTTCTTCAATAATCACCAATTTGTCATCCAGGGTGTCAATGACTTTAATGTAGACAGGAAGCTTAAACTGGGAGTCAAAGTAGCAAAGAAGGGAGAATTTATCATAAGTATAGATCAGCTTTCAAATGTGCCTGCTAATCTCCCTATCTTCCTGAAAGATAATAAGGAAGAAGTCGTACATAACTTAAGAGAAAGTAAATATGTGACTCATTCGAAACCCGGTGTCTTTACTGACCGCTTTGAAATTGTATTTAAGAATGAAACAGCAGTCGGTATCGATCCAGAACCCGAAGAACCCATCGTTTCAGAGGAAGGACCAATTGAAGTGATCTATATTAATGACACCAGGGAGATTATCATAAAAAATCCTGAGCTGGTCAAGATTGACCGGGTTTATCTAAATAATATGGCGGGACAACAGGTTCATGTTTATTACAATGTACCACAGGATAAAAGAGTACCGCTTCCAGTGAAAAGATTCAGTTCTGGTGTATATATTGTGAAACTACATTCGGAAAACGGCATAATTACTAAAAAAGTCATTCTGGAATAATATGTTTGTTTTCCCTCAAAAATCTTCCAAGTTTGGGAGCTTTTTTTTGTCTTCACAATTAACAAACTGGGTATTTCATCCTTTAAACATGCCATTAAACGTATAAATTTTTCTTAAAATTCTCCCAGGGTCATTTTTTTTCCTACTTTTACTCCCTGATAAGTTTCTAATAATTAGGCCTATGGAGAAAATTTTTACCTCTCTAAAACTTGCCGTACTATTTTTCACCCTGACATCTTCAGGGTTTTCCTATTGGAATTATCCGGCTCTTGAAACTTACTCCTATCCACAACCTGCTTCCCAAGTGACGGAAAATTGGTATGATTCTCCATTCGGGATATTTGCCATTGCTGTGGAGAACTGCACCACTGACAATGAAAAACCTGTTATTTCTCACAACGGGGATCAGAATTTGTCCAACGCTACCGGAACATGTGACGTTTTGTTCGAAGCAAGTGCTACAGCAACCGATAATTGCAGTGTCGGGGATCCTGTAGGTAGCAGAAGTGACGGTTTAGCATTGACGGCTGCCTATCCTGTAGGTACAACAATTATTACCTGGAATGTAACTGACGCCAATAATAATGACGCGACCCCTGCAACACAGACTATTGTGGTAACTGACAATGAAGATCCTGAAATTATAGTCGGAAATGCTATTTTAGAGACCACAGATGCAGGAGTTTGTACAGCTTCCATTGCCATTCCAAATGCTTCTATCAGCGACAATTGTAGCGGAAGCAGTCTTAGCTGGAGTATGAGTGGAGCTACTACAGCTTCAGGAACAAACCAGGTAGGAACTCACACCTTTAACCTCGGAACAACTACAATAAACTACATTGTGACGGATGCTGCCGGAAATACAACTCCAGGATCTCTTACAGTTACTATAGAAGACGATGAAGCTCCGGAGATCACTCTCGGAAATGCTATTTTAAAGACCACAGATGCTGGAGCGTGTACAGCTTCCATCGCCATTCCAGATGCTGTCTTTAGCGACAATTGTAGCGGAAGCAGTCTTAGCTGGAGTATGAGTGGAGCTACTACAGCATCAGGAACAAACCAGGTAGGAACTCACACCTTTAACCTCGGAACAACTACAATAAACTACATTGTGACCGATGCCGCCGGGAATACAACTCCAGGATCTCTTACAGTTACTGTAGAAGACAATGAAGCTCCGGAGATTACCCTCGGAAATGCTATTTTAGAAACCACAGATGCAGGAGTTTGTACAGCATCTATTGCCATTCCAAATGCTGCCTTTAGCGATAATTGTAGCGGAAGCAGTCTTAGCTGGAGTATGAGTGGAGCTACTACAGCTTCAGGAACAAATCAGGTAGGAACTCACACCTTTAACCTCGGAACAACTACAATAAACTACATTGTGACGGATGCTGCCGGAAATACAACTCCAGGATCTCTTACAGTTACTGTAGAAGACAATGAAGCTCCGGAGATTACCCTCGGAAATGCTATTTTAGAAACCACAGATGCAGGAGTTTGTACAGCATCTATTGCCATTCCAAATGCTGCCTTTAGCGATAATTGTAGCGGAAGCAGTCTTAGCTGGAGTATGAGTGGAGCTACTACAGCTTCAGGAACAAATCAGGTAGGAACTCACACCTTTAACCTCGGAACAACTACAATAAACTACATTGTGACGGATGCTGCCGGAAATACAACTCCAGGATCTCTTACAGTTACTATAGAAGACGATGAAGCTCCGGAGATTACCCTCGGAAATGCTATTTTAAAGACCACAGATGCTGGAGCCTGTACAGCTTCCATCGCCATTCCAAATGCTTCTATCAGCGACAATTGTAGCGGAAGCAGTCTTAGCTGGAGTATGAGTGGAGCTACTACAGCATCAGGAACAAATCAGGTAGGAACTCACACCTTTAACCTCGGGACAACTACAATAAACTACATTGTGACGGATGCTGCCGGAAATACAACTCCAGGATCTCTTACAGTTACTATAGAAGACGATGAAGCTCCGGAGATTACCCTCGGAAATGCTATTTTAAAGACCACAGATGCTGGAGCCTGTACAGCTTCCATCGCCATTCCAAATGCTTCTATCAGCGACAATTGTAGCGGAAGCAGTCTTAGCTGGAGTATGAGTGGAGCTACTACAGCATCAGGAACAAATCAGGTAGGAACTCACACCTTTAACCTCGGGACAACTACAATAAACTACATTGTGACGGATGCTGCCGGAAATACAACTCCAGAATCTCTTACCGTTAACGTAGAAGACGACGAGAAACCAGTCATCACTGCAGGTGCAGACATAACTATTTCCAATATTAGTGGACAATGTTATGCCGGAGTTTCAGGAGTTCAAGCTACTGCTACAGACAATTGCGGAGTAGGGAATCCTCAGGGCATAAGAAGTGACGGCGAGGCATTGAATTCTTCCTATCCTGTAGGAACAACCACAATTGAATGGACTGTTACTGATAACAACGGAAACGCTGCAACACCTGTAATTCAGACTGTAGTTGTTGAAGATAATGAACCTCCTGTACCTCCTCAACTTGAAGATATATTTTGGGGCTGTGAGTACACTTTTGAAATACCGACGGCCTTGGATAACTGTGACAATGTAATCACTGCAACTTACTCCGGTTCTAATACCTTTACCACATCCGGTTCTATTACCTGGACATTTACAGATGCTGCAGGTAATTCAAGTGAGGTGACACAAAATATCACAATTGATCCTGTAGGTATTGCAACCGTAGATGTACAGGATGTTCTGTGTAATGGGTTTGCAACAGGATCAATTACAGTTGCCGCATCAGGTGGAGTTGCTCCTTATACCTATGACTGGGGTAGTCTTGGAGCAGGTGACACTAAAACAGATCTTCCGGCTGGAACTTACTCTGTTAAAGCTTTCGACGCTAATGGCTGCGAGACTGAAACAATAAATGTGGTCATTGAGGAGCCGGACACTTTTGTGGATATCCAATCTGTTACCACAACTGCAGGATGCTATCAGCAAAATAACGGAACTGCAACGGTACAGGCTACGGGAGGTACCGGAAGTTATACATATTCCTGGAGTAACGGACAAACTACTCAGCAAGCAACAGGACTGGCTCCAGGCACACATTCTGTCGTCGTTACCGACAGCAATGGATGTTCTAAAGAAAGATCCTTTTCAATATCTCAACCAGAGGAGTTGATCGTTTCAGGATTTTTAACTACTGAAACCACGTTGTATGGTTCTGCCACAGGAACGGCTACTGCACAGGTTACTGGAGGAACCCCCAACTACAGTTTTTCGTGGTCGAACGGGCAAACGGGACAGACAGCACAAAACCTGACTGCAGGTACTTACACCGTAACTGTTACCGATGGGAACGGTTGTACTGCGACGGGAGTAGTTGAGGTTATTGATTCCTTAGTAGGGTACATTCTCCCTATTTCAGTTTGCGAAGGAGATGATATAATCAGGACGTCATACTTTGAAGTTGAAAATGGAGGTGCCATAGGTGGCACCCCGGGATATACCTATGAATGGAATTTCGGCGAAGGCGCTTCACCCTCCACAGCCGTGGGCAAAGGTCGTCACAAGGTAGAATATGAGACAATTGGAGATAAGATAATTACACTTACTATTCGGGATTCAAAAGGTAGAGAATTTGAACATACAGTTATACAGTACGTGGGAGGTTGCTTTGCAAATGATTGTGGTTCAAATGATCTTGGATTGGACAATTATTTTATTGGAGATAAGAACAAGAATAAGATTACTTCAGAAAATTGTGATACGACAGATGAGAAATATATTTATATTAATTTCCCCACTAACGCCACAAGATACTCTTTACAAATTGAGCTAATTTACTCAGTTCAGAATCTTGAAGACAATACCACTCAGACGTACAAGGTAAAGGATTGTTTCTTTAATAAAGCTGCAATTCCCCAGGTGGCGCAGACTTTCCAAATAGATTACACCTGCGGAGACATAGTGAAAATTGAAGGTATCTATCTTACATTCCAGAATAACATCCAAAGGGAATGTGGTACGACCGACAGCACTAATGGTAATGGCAATGGAAATGGCAACGGAAGTACTCCTAAATGTTTTTCGACGAACAATGAAGCTACGGTCGTTTCACCTCTCTATGCAGTTGCATTTGCTAACGAGTTACTATGCTTTGGAGCTTCTAACGGAACTATAACCTCACGAGCATCTGGGGGTCAACCAGCTTATCAATTTAGGGTAAAGAACTCTGAAGGAAATGTGGTGCGACCCTATCAATCAGAAAACATTTTTAATGGACTTCCTGCAGGACTCTATACTGTGGAGGTAATAGATACAGAAGGTACAGTTTTTCCAAGTCGTCAGGTAGAAATAACACAACCTGAGAACCCACTAAGCCTCGAACTTGTAAATTCAACAGATGTAACCTGTTTTGGAGGTGATAACGGTGAAGCTACAGTAATTGCATCAGGGGGAACCCCAGGAAGCTCAGGACAATATATCTATAGCTGGGAGAACATTGGTCAAACTACTGCTACAGCCACCAATTTAACTGCAGGAACCTATACTGTCAAGGTTTTGGATGCCAACGGCTGTGAAATTTCCTTAGATGTACTTATAGGAGAACCAGCCGAGCTTTTGGCAAACGCAGGTCCAGATCAAGTTCTGGAATGCGGAAATTTAAGCACCTCTCTAGCTGCTGTTTTCGAACCTGTTGTAGAAGATGGAGAGCCAGCTCCCCAGGGAACCTGGAGTATCGTAAATGGACCAGCGGGAGGGACAATTGAAAATGTAAATGATCCTAATAGCAGGTTCACCGGAAATGTGGGAACCTACACTCTAAGGTGGACGGTACCTTGCGGGACCACTGATGATGTGAAGGTATCCTTCAGTAGTTGTAGCACACTAGATTTTGATGGAATTAATGATCATGTGGTAGTGGGAGATAAATTCGACCTGCCGAGTGCCTTTACGCTAGAGGCATGGGTGAAACAGAGTGCTCAAAAAACTGCCGGTGTAAAAACGGTAATGTCAGAAACAGACCTTTCCGATCCTACCAAAGGTTTTGCACTTGTAGTAGATAATAATATACCTAAGTTCCGATGGAACGGAGGTGAGGTCTCTTCTAATTACCAGATTGGCACAGACAGGTGGTATCATATTTCAGTAATAATAGGCGGTCCTGATGCAGGTCTTTATGTGGATGGTATAAAAGTTTCAACAGATACGCCAGGCGCACCTTCCACCTCCACTTTACCTTTTATCATCGGTGCCTCTTATAATTCCAGCACTTCTGTACCTGAGAATTATTTCCACGGCTGGATCGAGGAGGTTAGACTGTGGAATAAGGCATTGACAAAGAACCAGGTAAGGTTTTTAATGAACCAGAGATTGAAAATTGGAAGTAATCCTTTGGAAGGGACCGCTTTGCCATTGGCAGCTCCAGGCCCTCTTGATTATTCACAGGACATATTGGCTTATTATCCTCTTATTGTAAGTGAAATTACAAATGGAACAACTATAGATAAAGGACCAAATGCCTACCACGGGAAAATGGTAAATATTACCACCCTTCAGCAAAATACTGCTCCTCTTCCCTATATCTCAGCAAAAAATGGAGCATGGACTGCAGATGACACATGGCTGCGTCCAGCCGTTTGGGACCATCCGAACAGTATAGGAGTGGATGGAAATACCTTTATCGACTGGAATATCGTAGTTACTAATCATAATATTACTTCTCAGGCCAAAGATATCACTGTTCTAGGTTTGAGGTCTGAAGCGGGAAGATTGACGATTAGTAATCCATCGGGTCCCCAGAATGAATTGAATTCAGGCCAGAGTCTTACCGTCACTCACTATTTAAAGCTAATGGGAGTAATTGACCTGGTTGGGGAATCTCAACTCCTACAAAGCGAAGGCAGTCTTCTAGCATCTACAAGTACCGGTTACCTTGAGAGGGATCAACAGGGAACGGCTAGCAGTTACAACTACAACTACTGGACCTCTCCAGTAAGCCCTGGTTTTAATGCTGCGTATAGCATAAAAGGAGTTATGAAAGATGGCACAATAACCACTTTCAGAGATCTAAGCTTTGGTAATCAGTATCACTTTGCCGATGGTCCCTATACCAATCCCCGGCGAGTGAGTAATTACTGGCTTCATAAATTTCATGGTACTGCAAACAATTATTTCTCCTGGAATCATATTGGAAGTACCGGAACCTTAAAAGTAGGTGAGGGATATAGCATGAAAGGGACATCCGGGTATGCCAGCAATGATGACCTACAGAACTACACCTTTGTTGGACTACCTAACAATGGGACCATTGAATTACCTATTAATCAGACCTCTGAAGGTGAAAATTATTTGGTAGGTAACCCTTACCCTTCCGCCATAGATGCAGACAGTTTTATATGGGATAATATCACCAACGATCCTTCAAGCAGCTCATTCAACGGAAGCCTTTATTTTTGGGACCACTTTGCCAAAACCGATCACTATCTTGAACATTATATCGGAGGGTATGCGGTTCTCAACATATCTGGTTCTGTAGAACCCGCCTCCTCAGTCGACAGTAGGATTGATAACAGTGATCCTTCTAGAACCGGAAGTAGAAGACCAGGGGATTACATTCCTGTTGGCCAGGCCTTTTTTGTTAATACTGTGACGGCTTATACTGGATCAGGAGTAGAAACCACGGGTGGAAACACCATTAAATTTAAAAATTCTCAAAGGATCTATAAACGTGAAGGAATAGATAAATCCAATGGGCAGGATCAGGTCATATTTTTCTCTGCCAATAAAAAAACTTTAAACACATCTACTTCTTCAGAAAATAAGGTTGAACAACAAAGAAAGATTTGGCTAAAATTTAAATCTCCTGCAGGTTATCACAGACAAATACTGGTAACAGCCGACAATCGATCAACGAATGGATTTGATCTCGGTTTTGACGCGCCATTAATTGACAATAACAAAGAAGATATGTACTGGTTAATGGGTAAGTCTGAGCTCGTTATCCAGGGAGTACCTGATTTTAATCTGGAGCGCATCCTGCCCTTAGGAATAAAAACAGCCGAAGGTGGAAAATTTATAATCACTATTGACGGCCTGGAAAATGTAGATACTAATTTTCCTATTTATGTTAAGGATATAGAGAAAGACACTTACCACAACCTACAGGAGTCAGATTTTACTGCAAAAGTAGAGAAGGGCAATCTTCACGAGCGATACGCCATAGTTTTTAGCAACAAGGAAGACCCTGAAGATCCGGGAGATGGCGAGGGTGATCTGGATAATGGTGATGGTGATGGCGATGGTGTGATTGTAATAGATAAACCTGAACAACCTCTTCCAACTCCTCCAGGTTTAGAATTACTATATTCTTCAAAGGATAAAGAGGTCGTTATAAAAAATCCTGAATTGTCACCTGTCAAAAAAGCGGTTCTGTATAGCTCATTAGGTCAGGAGATCTACACGTATAGGAATATTCAGGTAAAGACTGTTATTGAACTTCCAGTAGATCTTCCGGCCGCAGGAATGTATATCCTTAGAGTTTATACTGAAGATTCTACCCAGGCACTAAAATTCCTGGTAGACTGATTTCTTAACGATTAAGAAATAGGGCTCAAAAACGACGTTTTTGGGCCTTATTATTTTTTGTACTTCAGCGGAAGGTAAACTACCTTTTTTGTTTCGAAAAAGTCCTCTGCAAAATAATCAGGAAGGTCATAAATAACAGCATTTCGATATTCGGAGAGTTCCTTAGAAAGATCTCCGCCTTTTAAGTACAAAATTCCGTTTTTTAATTCATGTCGGCTTTCTTTGGCAATTTTGCCTTTGATCCAGTGAACAAATGTGGGCATCACAGCTACAGCCCGACTCACTATAAAGTCGTAATGCCCCGGCACTTCCTCAACCCTGGCATTCGTTGTGTGAACATTCTTTAAACCTAATCCTTCTACAACTTCATTTACCACCTTAATTTTTTTTCCAATGCTGTCTACCAGGTGGAAATTTGTTTCGGGATGAAGAATGGCTAAGGGAATTCCGGGGAAACCTCCACCGGTACCCACGTCCAGGATTGATGCTCCAGGCAAAAAGCGCTGAACTTTAGCAATTCCCAAAGAATGCAGCACGTGTCGAAGATAAAGCTCATCAATATCCTTTCTGGACACCACATTGATCTTTAAATTCCAATCTTCGTAAAGATCCTGCAGGTTAGAGAATTTATTTTTTTGATCCTCAGTGAGATCGGGAAAATATTTTTCGATGAGTTCCAAACTTCTTATTTTTCCGCAAAAGTAAATAATTTAAAGCAGTTAATTGTGAGCCGGTATACTCTCAAAGAATTATTATCTTATACCTTTGTAAATTATATATGATTTAATGAATACACCCACAGTACGTTTTTCGCGGACAGATTCCGCAAAATTTTTTAGAACCCTGAACAGTAGGGTAAATACTTATTTTAAAGAAAACAACCTTCAAAGGACAGGGAACTGGAAGTTGCATCTCAAAGCAATAGTCATGTTTTCCCTCTTCCTCACCCCATATTTCTTGATTCTCACCCTGGATATTTCTCAATGGTGGATGTTGCTTCTCACTATTGTAATGGGAACAGGAATGGCAGGAGTAGGAATGAACATTATGCACGATGGAAATCACGGCTCTTATTCCTCAAAAAAGTGGGTCAATAAATTGATGGGAAGTACCATATACATTTTGGCAGGCAATGTCTATAACTGGCAGGTGCAGCACAATGTTTTGCACCACACCTACACGAACATTCACGGCCACGATGAGGATCTTGATGCCGGAAGGATAATAAGATTCAGCAGACATGCAAAATGGCATCGCTTTCACAGATTTCAGCATTACTACTCAATTTTCCTTTACGGACTTCTTACCTTCAACTGGGCATTGACTACAGATTTCAAGCAAACTAAGAGATATCTCTCCAGGCAATTATCATACGGTAAAATGCCTAATCCTGTAAAGCAGTGGAGCATCTTAGCAATAACAAAATTAATTTACGTTTCGATCTGGATCGTGATCCCTATGCTGATCCTTTCCATAGCATGGTGGAAAATACTTATAGGATTTTTTATCATGCATTATACTGCCGGTTTAATCCTAAGTGTGGTATTTCAGCTGGCTCACGTTGTGGAGAAAACAGATATGCCGTTGCCCGACAATACGGGTTCAATTAGGAACACCTGGGCCATCCACCAGCTCTTTACAACAGTAAATTTCTCAACCAGGAACAAAATCGTTAACTGGTTCACCGGCGGACTCAATCATCAGGTGGAACATCATATATTTCCTAACATTAGCCACATTCACTATAGTAAGCTGTCAAAAATCGTAAAAGAAACAGCCAAAGAATGCCAGCTACCTTATAATGAATATAAAACCACAAGGGCAGCCATCGCTGCACATTTTCGTCACCTCCGGGAGATGGGAATGAAGCCTGCCGTTTCAGCATAAACATCAACCTTTTTTACATGTATCAACTATCTGACCGTATTAATAACATGTCTACCTCCCAAACTTTGGCCATGGCTGCCAAGACAAGGGAATTAAAGGCAGAAGGAAAAGACATTATCGGATTAAGCCTGGGAGAACCCGACTTCAACACTCCGGACTTCATTAAGGAAGCCGCAATCCAGGCCATTAATGATAATTACAACTCTTACACACCCGTAGATGGATATGTGGAGTTAAAAGATGCGATCATTCAGAAGTTCAAAAGAGACAATGATCTTACGTATGATCGCTCTCAAATAGTAGTTTCAACAGGGGCAAAACAATCCCTTGCTAACGTGGCAATGGTAATGCTAAATCCCGGAGACGAGGTGATCCTCCCCTGCCCTTACTGGGTGAGTTATGCTGAAATTGTGAAGTTGGCCGAAGGTGTACCCGTTGAAGTACCAACTTCGGTAGAATCAGATTTTAAAATGACACCCGAACAATTAGAAGCTGCTATTACTCCCAAAACAAAAATGCTCTGGTACAGCTCCCCTTCCAATCCCAGCGGAATGGTCTATAGCAAAGAAGAATTACGAGCCCTGGCAGATGTTCTGGTAAAGCATCCACAGGTTATTGTGGTAAGCGATGAGATCTACGAACATATAAATTTTGTTGGAGAACATGCTTCAATGGCACAGTTCGAAGACATGTATGATCGTGTGGTAACTGTTAACGGAGTTTCAAAAGCATTTGCAATGACAGGCTGGCGTATAGGCTACATAGGTGCACCTGCAGAAATTGCAAGAGCATGTAATAAAATGCAGGGCCAGATCACCAGTGGAGCTAATTGTATTGCCCAGCGCGCCGTCATTACAGCTCTTGAAGCACCGGTTAGCAAGATCCAATATATGATCGACCGGTTCAAGAGCCGGAGGAAACTTATCATCGACCTACTCTCAGATATCGAAGGATTTGCTATTACAGAACCCGAGGGTGCCTTTTACGTATTTCCCGATGTTTCACACTTCTTCGGAAAAACCATCAATGGCTATGAAATAAAAGATGCTACAGATTTTTCAATGTTTCTCCTTGAAAAAGCTCTTGTGGCAACAGTTACGGGAGATGCCTTCGGAAGCCCAAAATGCATCCGACTATCTTATGCTGCCAGTGAATCTGAAATAGAAGAAGTTATGAAGCGGATCAAAAATGCAATTTCTGAACAGTAATTTCTGAATGAAGTTATTTGTACTTTTTTAGAATCAAGGGGGTAAAACCCTTTTAAAGTACCTTTCAAAAATGACATTTTTGAAAGGTATTTTTGTTATAATTCAAAACGTTAAGTACTGAATGCTGACATCACCTGCACGGATTGCAAATTCGTGCCATCTCGTTATATGTTGCAAAAACTACCAACTATTGACTAAAGACTACCGCCTAAAAACTATCTGTTTCTCCAGAAGAACGGGGTGAGGAGAATCAGCACGGTAAAAAGTTCAAGCCTTCCAATCAACATTAAAAAAGAACACCACCATTTTCCCTGCGGAGGAAGAGAGTCGAAATTATTCACCGGACCGAGGTCGCCAAAGGCCGGCCCAATATTTCCGAGAGAAGAAGCAGCCCCTCCAATGGCAGTTTCAAAATCCAGTCCCATTGCAGCAAGCACCACGGCTCCTATAATAAATGACAGCATATAAAGAATAAAAAATCCGAGTATATTGAACACGATCTTTTTACTAATGCTCTTTCCGTTGTAATGAACAGGAAGAACGGCATTAGGGTGAAGGGTTCTTTTAAACTCGATCAATCCATTCCTGATCATGATGACATGTCGCATTACTTTCACACCACCCGCAGTAGAGCCCGCAGAACCTCCCAGGAAGAAGATTCCAAAGAAGAAAACCGTTAGGAAAGTGGTCCACATGGTGTAATCTGCCGTCACAAATCCGGTGGTCGTAACGATTGCCAGAACTTGGAATAAAGCATGCCTTAAGGCGCTTTCAAATTCTCCCAGAACCATTGGGTGCTCTATGGAAGAGAGAGAAGGATCTGCCTTAAAAAAGATAATGAGAGTGGCAACTACGGTAAAACCAACAACAAAATAAGTGTACCATTTGAACTCCTCGTCTCTAAGCACCTTTCCGAAGTTACCTTTAAAACCAAAATAGCTAATAACGAAGTTGGTTCCTGCCAGGAACATAAAAAGACAGACAATGTACTGCACCAGCGGGTTATCATTCCAGAATGCAAGACTGGCATTTTTAGTAGAAAATCCTCCCGTTGACAAAGTACTAAGGGAGTGGTTCACAGCATCAAATAATCCCATTCCGGCAACGTATAGTAAAATGGTTTCAGCAAAAGTTAATCCCACATATATGAACCAAAGTCTCTTAGCTGTATCGGTAATTCTGGGTTTCAGTTTATCTGCACTTGGTCCTGGCGCTTCCGCAGCAAATAACTGCATTCCTCCAATCCCCAGTAGCGGTAGTATGGCAATTGCGAGGACAATTATTCCCATACCGCCTATCCAGTGAGTAAGACTCCTCCATAAAAGCAAACCTTTGGGTACAGATTCTATATCATTTAGAATTGAGGCACCTGTGGTCGTGTAGCCAGACATGGTCTCAAAGAAGGCATTTGTAAAGGATGGAATGCTTCCACTAATCACATAAGGCAGTGTACCACTCAATGCCATGAAAATCCAACCAAAGGTCACAATTAGATATCCATCTCTTTTTTTAACTTCTTTCTTGTGCCCCCGGGTGAGGAGCATGGCAAAGGAACCCACACCAATTGTAATCAAAGCGGCCGCCAGAATTTCCATTACCACTCCGTCATCATAGTAAAAGCTAACTGCAGCTGCCGAAAGCATAAAGCCTCCGTTACATACCAGCAGCACCCCCATGATATGGCTTATTATGGGTTTATTAACTCTGGGCATTACAGGAACAATTTTTCAACTTTTTGAATGGCATGTGGAAGGCAACAAATAACTATCCTATCACCCGGGAGAATCTTGAAATTTCCCAAAGCGATTACTCCGATTCCGTCGCGTATTGCCCCGCCAATAATTGCTGAGCGAGGAAAATCCAGGTCGACGATCTTTTTGTTGCTTACCTTGGATGTGGGTTTTACTATGAATTCGAGCAGTTCCGCATCCATATTGCTTAATCTGGTCATTGCAACCACCTCTCCCTTTCTGATATACCTGAAGATATTACTGGCGGCCAGGAGTTTTTTATTTATCAGCGTATCTATTCCAATAGAATGGCTCAACTGAAAATAATCCATGTTTTCGACCAGTGCTATTGTCCTCTTTACATTTTTTGATTTGGCTACAAGGCAGGTCATGATGTTAGTCTCAGAATTACCCGTAACTGCAATGAAAGCATCCATATCCTGAAGACTTTCTTCTTCGAGTAACTCTACATTTCTTCCGTCGCCATGAATAACAAGCGCCTTTGGCAATTCATCTGCCAGATCAAAAGCAGTATCCTTGTCACTTTCGATCAGCTTGACGTTCATTTTCTTCTTACATAAGTCGGTGGATGCTTTACGACCAATCTTACTTCCTCCCAGGATCATGACATTTTTCATGTTCTGCCGTTTTTTCCCGGTAAGCTTATAAAGGTCGTTCACCCCTCCCCTTGTGGTAACAAAATAAACCTGATCCCCATCCTTAAACGTGGTATTCCCCCTGGGAATAATAGTTTCTATAGTATCTTTCCTTCTTAGGGCAATGGGCATGAAATGGATTCCGGGAAATATCTTGGCAGTATCCTTTACAGATTTTCCCACAAAAGCTGCCGATTCAGATAATGTCATCCCCACCATGGTGAGAGCACCGTCCTCGAATTCATAGCTATCGTTGAAGGCCGACTGGTTCAGCAACAATTCGATCTCCCGGGCAGCCAGTGCTTCAGGAGAGATCAATTCATCTATCCCGAACTGTGTAAAACCGATTTCGTTCTTATTATCGAGAAATTCTGTATTTGCAATTCTGGCAATGGTGCGTTTTGCGCCCAATTGTTTGGCAAGTACACACACAGTAATATTTGTGGTTTCACTGCTGGTTACGCCAATCACAAGGTCCACATTTTTGACCTGTGCATCTTTTAGCACAGCAATAGAAGTAGCATCTCCTCTTAAAGTGCGGATATCAAGGTGGGCATCAGCATAAATGAGATTTTCCCTGTTATTGTCAATCAGGGTGATGTCTTGAGATTCGTATGATAATAATTTAGCTAAATGAAATCCTACTTCACCGGCACCGGCAATAATTATTTTCATAAGGAACGAGTAAGTTCAAGGGGAACAAAGTTAAGGTATTTAGCTCAACCAAAACAAAATACCGCCGAAGTATTTAGTTTGAAGCCTCAGCATTTGGTGGATATTCTTGTATCTTTGGCGAAAATTTTTTGAATGGGAAAAAAGATCACTCCATATAAAGATTCAGATCTGGGAAAGAAAAAACAGGTTGAACAAATGTTTGATACCATTTCAACAAACTATGATGGCCTTAACAGGGTGATCTCCTTTGGTATTGATGTGAAGTGGCGTAAGAAGGTAGTGAAAATGGTTTCTGAAACCAATCCTCATGCAGTTCTTGATATCGCCACCGGCACCGGTGATCTCGCCATAAGCCTTGCAAAGACAGGAGCAAAAAGAATCGTTGGACTTGATCTTTCGGAAGGAATGCTGGCCGTAGGCAGAAAAAAGATAAGGGAAGAGGATCTTTCAGAGAGAATTGAGATGATCCAGGGCGATTCTGAAGCCCTACCGTTTGAAGACAACACTTTTGATGCCATAACAGTTGCTTTTGGAGTACGAAATTTTGAAAATCTGGAAAAAGGACTGGCTGAAATCTTAAGAGTTTTAAAACCTGGAGGAATTTTTGTCATTTTAGAGACCTCTGTTCCTACTAAGTTCCCTTTTAAGCAAGGATATTACTTCTACACCAGAAATCTGCTTCCACTTATTGGCAAACTCTTTTCAAAAGATAAGGTAGCGTATAGTTACCTGAGTGAAAGCGCAGCTGCTTTTCCATATGGAGATAAGCTCAACAATATTTTGAAAGAAATTGGGTTTATAGATGTGAGCCACAAACCTCAAACTATGGGAGTGGCGACAATTTATTCGGCATCAAAATAGATCTATGAAGAAGTTCCTGATACTGGTAATTGCCATACTTTTCGCATTGCCTGCACACGCTCAGTTGTTTGGCAGGGATAAGGTGATCAATAACCCTAATTTCGATATGCAACGTTTTTCCTGGGGATATTTTTTGGGTTTCAACACCTATGACTTTGATTTCGATTATAAGAGGTATGTCGCGAGTCCCGCCACCGGAAAAGATTTTTCTGTTGACCGGACTATAGGTTTCAACGTCGGACTTATTGGAAATATGAGGCTCAGTGATCACCTCGACCTAAGGTTGGAACCCGGAGTTTCTTTTAACAGGATCAACTTCCAGGCAACTAAAGCCGATAGCAAGACATTCAGGGAGATCAACTCAACTTTTGTGCACATTCCTTTGCTTTTAAAATTTTCTACAACCCGTATAGGCAACTACAAACCCTTTGTGGTGGGTGGAGCTTCTACATCGATAAATCTTTCCAGCAACGAGAACAACCCGGATGATAATAAGGATGGGCAGTTTCGAATGACCACTAATAATTTCTACTATGAAATAGGTTTTGGGATAGATCTTTACCTGTACTACTTCAAATTTACACCTTCCATACGAGGAGTGTTTGCCATTAATGATGAGCTGGTGAGGGATGATGACCCCAATAGTTTTTATACAGGAAACGTAGAGAGCATGTCCTCCCGCGGAGTTTTCCTCAATTTTACTTTTCAGTAAAACTCATCCGTCTGAATTCACTTAAGAAAATTGCAGCGGCTGTTGCCACATTAAGGCTTTCGGTGCTTTGTGCAGCTCCAAATTGAGGTATATGTATTTTTTCAGAGATGAGGTTCTCAATTTCTTTAGAAATTCCATTTGCTTCGTTCCCAAGCACAATAATTCCATCAGAAGAAAGATGTTTCGTATAAACATTCTCACCTTCTAAAAAAGTACCATAGATTTTCTTCTTCGTTTTAGCCTGAGTGAGATATTCAGAAATGTCACAATAATGAATATTTACTCTGGAGATAGAACCCATGGTAGCCTGAACTACTTTTGGATTATAACAATCCACCGTTTCCAAGGAACAAATGAGGTGCCTTATTCCAAACCAGTCACAGAGGCGGATTATTGTTCCTAAGTTACCGGGATCCTTTATCTCATCCAGCACCAGCTGCAGTCCTTTCATATCTGGGACTTCCGGTATTGGAATCTGGAAAACAGCCAAGGCGGCTTGCGGGGTGTGCAGGTTGCTTATCTTCTTAAGATCGGCTTCAGAAATAAGAAAAGTCCTGTCCTCTTCAGCTTTGAAAATATCTTCGGTAGTATAAAGTGCATGAAGCTTGAAGGACGAATTCAGGAGTTCAAAAATGCCTTTTTTGCCTTCAATTACAAATAGCCCATTTTTCATCCTGTACTTTTTTTGAGACAGGCTTTTTATAAGTTTAATTTGGCTTTTGCTAAACATACCAAAGTTGTATTTTTGAGCACATTAAAAAGGCTACTTGAGACATTTGCGGGCAAAAATATCATTAATTCTTTTAACTGCTTTATTTCTTTCTTCCTGTAACGCTGTAAAAAGAGTTGAAGATGATCAAAGACTTCTCACAGAAAATACCATTTTTGTTAATGGTGAAGAAATTTCTCAAAGAAATATTTACAACCAGATCTACCAGGAGCCGAATAAGACCTTTTTAGGCCTTCCGTTGCAATTATACCTCTACAATTTAGCCAATCCCAACCCTGATACAACCTATTTGAAGTGGCTACACAAAAAGCCAAATAGACCCGAAAGACTTGCCAGTTTACTTTCAGAAAAACAAGTAGTAAGGCTCGGAAACATCTACGTTAACATCAATGAGTGGATCATGAAGACGGGAGAACCACCTGCTATAGTTACAGAAGGACAAACCCAACGTTCTGCAGAAAGACTGAAGGCATGGTACTGGAACAATGGATGGTTTAATGCCGAAACCGCGTATGAGATTATCCCCACCAGAAAGAAACGGGCAAAAGTCAATTATTTCGTCACTCCCAAGGAACCATACATAGTCGATTCCATTACCACCAGAATAGCTTCAATAGTGGCCGATTCTATATACGAGGCTCATAAGGCAAATTCACTTATTGTACCTGGCGTGCAGTATAAAACTCAGGATTACGGAGCCGAAAGGGAACGACTCACTCAATTATACCGCAATAATGGTTTATACCATTTTGAGCAGGAATACATCAGCTTTGAAGCAGACACTGTAAATACAGATCATAAAGTAAATACAGCGGTTATCATCCAGAATCGCGAAGCAACCGTGGATGGTGTAGAAACGAGGGTTCCTTACAAGGTTCACAAGGTGAGCAAAGTAAACATCTTTCCCGGTTACAGGTTTGAAAACAGGAATGAACCAATTACAGATACCGCATCAAATGAGGGGTACGACCTCTACAGTTTTGATCAACTGGAATTTCGACCTAAGGCTCTAACAAATGCAGTTTTCATTACCCCCGGAACCATCTATTCAGATGCCGACAGGACCCTTACTTACAACCGTCTCAACCAACTCAGGATCTTTAGGTATCCTAACATTCAATACATGGAAGATCCTTCCGACACAACCGGAACAGATCTTATCGCCAACGTGTTCCTTACCCCGAGACAAAAATATTCTCTCGGATTTGAATTCGATCTCTCCCAAAGTAATATCCAGAAATTTGGAATTGGATTTGGTGGTTCGCTGTTGATCCGGAATGTCTTTAGAGGTGCTGAGATCCTAGAAATTGGAGGCCGCGGTAGCATTGGTTCTTCCAAGGATGCTGCAAATGATTCCGACCGTTTTTTCGATATAACAGAAGTAGGAGTCGATGTGGATCTCACTCTCCCCAGAATTTTATTTCCAATTGAGACAGAGCGGTTCATTCCTAAATACATGTACCCTTTTACCACCCTTGGCGTAGGTGCCAGCACTCAAACGAACATCGGTCTCGACAAGCAAAGCTTAACCGCAGTCATGAACTACCGGTGGCTGCCTAACGATAATCTCACACACCTCCTTGACCTTGTAAATATTCAATACATCAGGAATCTTAATACTGATAACTATTTTAATGTATATAGAAATTCTTACCTGGAGTTGAATCAAGTGGCTACTGCCGATAATGTAAACGCTCCAGATCAATTCTACACTATTGGAGATCAGGGAACCCGGTTCCTTCAAATTCCTGAAGGTGCCGATGGTTTTTTACAGGCTGCACGTACCGGAGGAGTAACCGGACTTACGGCACCTCAAACTGAAATTCTCAACGACCTTAGAGAAAGAAAGAACAGGCTCACTGAAGACAACCTTATTTACGCCACCAATTTTTCATACATCCTCAACAACAAGGAAAATATTTATGATGAAGATTTTTCACGGCTACGGGTAAAGGTCGAAGCTGCCGGAAATATTTTGGCCGCCGTTTCAGAACTTGCCGGTGTAGAAAAAGATGAATCGGGAAGATTCAGCATTTTCGGAGTGAATTTTTCTCAATACCTAAAAACTGAAGTTGACTACATAAAGCACTGGGATCTGGGCAGGGACAATGTAATCGCTATCCGTTCCTTTGGCGGGATCGCTGTCCCGTATGGGAACTCCAACAGCATTCCATTTATCAGGTCCTTTTTTGCAGGAGGACCAAATGATAATCGGGCGTGGCAGCCTTACTCTCTTGGCCCCGGAAGCAGTGGCGGCCGAAATGAATTCAATGAGGCAAACATGAAGATCGCACTCAGTACAGAGTACAGATTTAACCTTTTTGGGGACCTACATGCTGCCCTCTTTGCCGATGCAGGAAATATCTGGAACGTTTTTGATGTCGTAGAGGAAGAAGCATCGACTTTTACCAGCCTTAGCGACCTCGAGGAGCTCGCTTTGGGAACAGGAATTGGCCTGCGTTACGATTTTGATTTTTTCGTGTTGAGGTTCGATGTTGGATTCAAGACTTACAATCCTGCCCTGAAAGCCGGAAATCGGTGGTTTAGAGGGTACAATTTCTCTAAAGCAGTATTCAACGTAGGAATCAATTATCCTTTCTAACCCGACTATTTTTCTTATTTTTGTTAACCTAAAAACCAAATCAATGAGTCATAATATAAAACCCGGAGTTGCCACTGGAAAAGAGGTCCAGGAAATATTTCGATATGCAAAATCCAAGAAATTTGCTTTACCGGCAGTCAATGTGATTGGATCCAGCACAATAAATGCGGTGCTGGAGACAGCCGTAGAGCTAAATTCCCCTGTAATCATACAATTCTCTAATGGAGGTGCCCAGTTCAATGCCGGGAAAGGTCTCTCAAACAAAGATGAAAAAGCAGCCATAGCAGGAGCTGTTGCCGGCGCAAAACACATACATGAACTGGCAGAGGCTTACGGCGCGACTGTCATTCTTCATACAGACCACTGTGCAAAAAAACTTACCGGCTGGGTAGACGGTATGCTCGATGCCAGTGAAAAACATTTTGAGCAGTTTGGAAAGCCACTTTTCAGCTCCCATATGCTGGACCTTTCTGAAGAGCCTTTGGAAGAAAATGTTCAAACCTGCAAAAAATACCTGGAGCGTATGAGCAAAATGGGTATGACCCTCGAGATCGAGCTCGGGGTAACAGGTGGCGAAGAAGACGGTGTGGACAATACAGATATTGATTCTTCGAAATTATATACCCAACCAGATGAAGTAGCTTATGCTTATGAAGAGTTGAGCAAAGTGAGCGACCAGTTTACAATTGCAGCTGCCTTTGGAAATGTTCACGGTGTATATAAGCCTGGAAATGTTAAGTTAACTCCTGTGATCCTAAAGAATTCGCAGGATTTTATTTCTGAAAAATATGGAGTTGAAAAAAACACCATAGATTTCGTTTTCCACGGTGGTAGTGGCTCAACTGTTGAAGAAATAAGAGAGGCAATTGATTACGGAGTGATCAAGATGAACATAGATACAGATCTTCAATATGCTTATATGGAAGGAATTCGTGACTATATGAATGAAAAGTCTGAATACCTGAAATCGCAAATCGGCAATCCTGAAGGTGCCGATTCTCCAAACAAAAAGCACTATGACCCTAGAAAATGGGTGCGTGAGGGAGAGTTGACTTTCAAAGCCCGTTTAAAAAAGGCTTTCGAAGACCTTAATAACGTAAATACACTTTAAAAACCTATTTTAGAAAGGCTTCAAAAATGCTATTTTTGCGGCCTTTCTTTTTTAATCCCTATACAATATGGCCTGGTTTAGAAGAACACAAAAAGGTATCCAGACTGCAACCGAAGACAAAAAAGATGTCCCTAAAGGATTGTGGTACAAGTCTCCAACCGGAAAGATCGTTGATGCAGAACAGCTGGAAAAGAATTTTTACGTAAGTCCCGAGGACGGTTACCACGTGAGAATTGGAAGCAATGAATATTTCAAAATTCTCTTTGACGACAATAAATACACTGAACTGGATAAGAACCTTTCATCCCGGGATCCACTTGAATTTGAGGACACCAAAAAATACACAGACAGACTGGAGGAGGCGCAGAAGAAAACCGGTCTCAAAGATGCAGTTCGTACGGCTGTAGGAAAATCTAAAGGTAAAGAGCTGGTGATAGCCTGTATGGATTTTGCCTTTATTGGAGGGTCCATGGGTTCGGTAGTAGGTGAAAAGATCTCCCGCGCTGCCGATTATGCTCTGGAGCACAAAATACCACTCATGGTGATCTCAAAATCTGGTGGAGCAAGAATGATGGAAGCCGCTTTCTCTTTAATGCAGCTGGCCAAAACTTCAGCTAAACTGGCGCAACTTGCAGATGCCCGGATACCATACATCTCCCTTTGTACAGATCCCACCACAGGAGGAACCACCGCTTCTTTTGCGATGTTGGGAGATATAAACATTGCTGAACCCGGAGCTTTGATCGGTTTTGCAGGACCCCGCGTAGTGAAGGACACAACCGGAAAAGATCTTCCAGAAGATTTTCAAACTTCTGAATTTCTACTGGAACACGGGTTTCTGGATTTCATCACCAAGCGATCTGAACTAAAGAACAAAGTCAACAAATACATTGATCTTATTCTTAATGAGCCAATAAGAGCCTAAAATGTCATTTTTGACTGAGTTTCAGAAAAGTAAAAATTTAGCTGTTCGTATTTAATATTATATTATCTTTGCGCCCTGGCAGAAAAGCTGTCAATACATAAAAATCATTAAAATTAATATTGGAATGTATTTAACTAAGGAAGCAAAAGAAGAACTTTTTGCAAAACACGGAAAAGGGAAGAACGACACCGGTTCTGCCGAAGGGCAAATCGCCCTGTTCACTCACCGTATTGAACATTTGACCCAGCACTTGAAAAAAAATCGCAAAGATTATAATACAGAGCGGTCACTAGTGAAGCTGGTAGGTAAGAGAAGAAGCCTGCTTGATTATTTAATGAAGAAGGATATCTTAAGATATCGTGCAATTATTAAAGAACTAGGATTAAGAAAATAAGAAAAAGGGGCTATTGCGGCCCCTTTTTTTATTCTAATTCTTCTGAAAAAACAGCTTTTATAAAAATTATTACCTCCTTTTTCTTTTCCCTTGAAAATTCTGTGTAATTTTTAACCTGAAAAAAATAAGTAATAAAAGCTCATTTTTGACACCTGTAGTTTTTCTGACTTAGCAGGTGAGGAAACAAAAGGCAGTTTTTCATTGGTCTTCACAACTCACAACAACAACACAACTGTCCCGTTCAGCATAAACGGGAGACCATTGTTTAACAAACCTGCATGAGCAGGAGTAGAATTAAAAATTTATGATTCCAAAAACTTTTAGAGAGGTCATCGACCTGGGAGACGGCAGGACCATCTCCATCGAGACCGGAAAACTGGCAAAACAGGCCCATGGTTCTGTTGTTGTTCAAATGGGAGATGCAATGTTGCTTTGTACCGTAGTTTCTAACTACAACAAAAGCACCGCCGACTTCTTTCCATTGACCGTAGATTACAGAGAGAAATTTGCAGCCGCAGGAAGATATCCGGGAGGATTCTTCAAAAGAGAAGCCCGTCCAAGTGACGGTGAAGTTCTTGTAATGAGAATTGTTGACCGCGTATTGCGTCCACTTTTCCCTTCAGATTATCGTTATGAAACTCAGGTGATGATCCAGTTGATGTCTCATGACGAAGAAGTAATGCCCGATGCACTTGCAGGATTGGCAGCTTCCGCAGCGATCCAGCTTTCTGATATTCCTTTCGAAACTCCAATCTCTGAAGCCCGCGTGGGAAGGATCAATGGAGAATTCGTGATCAACCCTAGCCGCAGCCAATTGGCAGAATCTGATATCGATATGATCATTGGAGCATCTGCAGATTCTGTGATGATGGTAGAAGGTGAGATGAAAGAGATAAGCGAAGAGGAAATGGCCGAAGCCATTAAATTCGCTCACGAAGCCATTAAAGGACAGATTGAAGCTCAAAACCGGCTTGCCGACGCTGTTGGAAGAAAAGAAACCAGAGAATATGCTGTAGCAGATTCTGATGAGGATCTTTACAACAAGATCCGCGAAGCTGCATATCAAAAGATCTATGACATCGCCAAAGGAGCTCACAGCAAACACGAGCGCAGCGATGCATTTTCAGCAGTAAAAGATGAAGTTCTTGCAATGTTCTCTGAAGAGGAACTCGAAGAGAAGAAAGATCTTATCAAGAACTATTTCAATAAAGTAGAAAAAGAGGCTGTAAGAGAGTTGACTCTTGCAGAAGGTTTACGCCTGGACGGTAGAAAGACAGATGAGATTCGCCCAATCTGGTGTGAGATTGATTACCTTCCGTCTGTTCACGGTTCTTCTATTTTCACCAGAGGGGAAACCCAGGCGCTCGCCACGGTGACCCTTGGTACTTCCAGAGAAGCAAATATGATAGACATGCCAACTCACCAGGGTGAGGAGACATTCTACCTTCATTATAACTTCCCTCCTTTTAGTACAGGAGAAGCTTACCCTATTCGTGGAACTTCGCGTAGAGAGATTGGGCATGGTAACCTGGCTCAACGAGCTCTAAAAGGAATGATCCCTGAAGATTGCCCCTACACTGTACGTGTGGTTTCAGAAGTTCTGGAATCAAATGGATCATCATCTATGGCAACAGTTTGTGCCGGAACTATGGCAATGATGGACGCGGGTATTCAGCTGAAAAAACCTGTTTCAGGAATTGCGATGGGACTTATTTCTGATGGAGATCGTTACGCAGTACTTTCAGATATTCTGGGAGATGAAGATCACCTGGGAGATATGGACTTTAAAGTTACGGGAACGGCCGACGGAATTACGGCTTGTCAGATGGATATAAAGGTAAAGGGACTTGCTTATGAAATCCTTGTAAAGGCTTTAAAACAAGCCAGAGCAGGAAGATTACACATCCTTGATAAATTAACTGAGACCATTGCAGAACCAAAGGCAAATGTGAAAGCTCACGCTCCAAAAATGGAGAAAGTGGAGATCCCGGGAGAATTTATTGGTGCCGTTATTGGACCTGGTGGAAAAGTAATCCAGGAAATGCAGAAGGAAACCGGTACTACCATTGTCATCGAAGAAGTTGAAGAAATGGGAGTGATCGAGATCTTAGGGGTAAACCAGGAGATGATCGATGAGGTTAAAAAACGTATTAAAGCTATTACTTTCAAACCTGAAGTTGGAAAGGTTTACGAAGTGAAGGTCGTTAAGATGTTGGATTTTGGTGCTGTAGTGGAATACAAGGAAGCCAAAGGAAATGAAGTCCTACTTCACGTATCTGAACTGGCATGGGAACGCACAGAAAATGTTTCTGATGTTGTAAAAATGGGTGATGAATTTGAGGTGAAATATCTCGGAATTGATCCTAAGACCAGAAAACCAAAAGTTTCAAGAAAGGCTATTTTGCCAAAACCTGAAGGTTTCCAGTCCAGACCTCCAAGAGACAGGGATAACAGCCGTGATGGTGGCAGACGCGACAATCGAGGGCGTGATGACCGTTCCAGAGGAAATCGTGACAGAAATGACAGGAACGACAGGAACTAAAACCTGAATTTATACTATAAAATCCCCCTGCCTACCACAGCAGGGGGATTTTTTTTGCTCATCTTCAATGCCTTAAGTTTTAAGGCAAATTATTCCCTCTTCTTGCTTTGTTTTTATTTAGATTGATTCTACATTTGTCTTCAATTTATAATCAATCCAAATAAAAATACGATGAGATTTCTACCCCTTCTCAGTTTTATGTTCTTCAGTTTGCTGGCAACTGCACAAACTGCTACACTCACGGGCAAGATTACAGGACCCCAGAGTGAAGAGGTGCCGTACGCAGCTCTCAGCTTTCAACAATCAGACATAACCACTACAGCAGGTGCAGATGGCACCTACAGTTTTTCGTCATTGACTGCCGGAAACTATACCCTTTTAGTAACAGCACCAGGATATGTTCCTACTACCCGAAAGTTTAGCCTGGCGGCCGGAGAAAACAAAATCCTGAACATTGTCATGGAACAAGAGCTCAAGGATCTTGAAGAAATAATAATAACTACCAACAGAAGGACCGAAACTTTAGATGAAGTACCTTCCTCTGTTTCTGTCCTCAACTCCCGTGAAATCGAGAGATTTAGCCTTACCAGTAATTCCATTGCCGATGTCATGAATGAAGTGCCGGGACTGGCTTTAAGCACGAGCCAAACCAGTAGCACAGGACAAACCCTTAGAGGAAGGAAGATGCTTATCCTTATCGACGGAATTCCACAGTCTACCCCTCTGCGCAACGGAAGCAGAGATGTTAATACCATCGATCCAAATGTCATAGAAAGAATTGAGATCATTAAAGGTGCAACTGCTATATACGGTAACGGGGCAGATGGAGGGATTATCAACTACATCACTAAAACCCCAAAGGCCTACAAAGAACTTGAAAGCACCACAGAACTTAGCAGCGGAATTTCACTTGTAAATACCGAGCACACCCTTAGTTCCAAATTATCACAAACTTTCTCGGGACAGGTGAATAAGCTGGGCTACGTGGCAAATGCGAGTTTCGGCCAAACCGGGATCTTTAGAGATGCTAATGGCGAAGTGGTCTCACCTTCTTATGGCCTTGGAGAAACAAATCAGTACAATTTCTTCGGAAAGCTCAACTATGAAATTGACCACAATAATTCTGTTGAATTCATGTACAACTATTTCAGCAGCAATCAGGACACAGAGTATATCAACCAGCCCGGAGTTTATGGGGAACGCCCTGCAATTGGCGTCATTGGTGAGGAATTAGGTGTGGACCAGGGAAACCGTTACAACCATAACGGGCAGTTTACTTATAATTCATTTGATCTTTTTGGAGATACAGATTTTAATGCCAACCTTTATTTTCAGGATTTCAAGACGGTTTATGGCTACTCTCCTTTCTTCTTCAACAGTGAAACAGGTTATGAAGGTGGGCAGTCAATGATCGAATCTGATAAAAAAGGAATACGTGCTAATTTTAGAACTCCCTATGCATTTGGAGGAGACATTTCCGGAGATATTCTCTACGGAATTGATATACTCAACGACGTTACCTCTCAGCATCTTGTGGATGGCAGACTCTGGGTTCCGGAAGTTGACATGAAGAATTTCGCTCCTTACGCCCAGCTGAAGACCCTTTACCGCGACTTTGTCCTAAAGGCCGGAATTCGTTTTGAGAACATCAACATTGACATACCAGACTATACTACCATTTTCATAATGCCCAACGGGGGAACTCCGCAAGGAAATGTCTCTGTTGAAGGAGGAGAGCTCAAGTACGACGCCACCACCTTCAACGCCGGTTTGAGGTATAACGGTTGGAAATATCTTCAACCATTTGTAAGCTTCTCCCAAAGTTTCTCCATCGCCGATCTTGGCCGTACGTTGAGAAGCGCAACAGAAAATACCGTGGGCCAGATCTCTTCGGAAGCTGTTATCGCCAATAACTATGAAGTCGGGTTCAACAGCAATTTCGGAAACACATCTCTTAGCGGAGCTTATTTCATAAGTACTTCAGAACTGGGAGCAACCTACCGCGAAGTAGACGGAATATTTCAGATAGCCCGTCAGCCTGAAAAGGTTTACGGCTTTGAAGCAGCTTTAGACACAAGATTGTCCCAAAATCTCACTTTTGGCACTTCAATTTCATATATAGAAGGAAAGCTGGATTCAGAAGATAATGGTGACTATGATCTTTGGATGAATGGCGACAGAATTCCGCCTATGAAGATCGCCTCTTACATTAATTACAATGTCTTGAGTAAAGTAAATGTACGCCTTGCACATATTTATAGTGGAGACAGGGACAGATTTGATCCGAGACCAAATGGAACTTATGTCTATGGTCAGGGTCCTGTAGATGCTATAAATCTTGTCAATCTTACCACTACCTACAACATGTCTGCTAATACCCTTTTGAGCCTGGGAGTGCAAAACCTTCTTAATGAAGATTATTACCTTCCAATTTCACAATGGGATGCAAGACCGGATAATTATATCAAAGGCAACGGAACCCGGCTAAACCTATCGCTAAAGGTTAACCTGTAACAAAACAACGGCAGCTATGGGCTCTACCATAGCTGCCTTTTTCTATGAAAAACAGAAAGATCCTTAAATATCACTCTTATGCAGGCCTCATAGCAGGTCTTTTCCTGATATTAATGGGAGTGTCTGGAGCCATTTTGGTATTTCAACATGATATTGAAGATTTCCAGTGGCAGGAATATACTGAAGTTGAAGATTACAAGGGACTGAATATTGACCTTGGAGTCTCTACCATTCAGGAGAAATATCCTCATTGGGATACAAGGCTGATGCATTTTGAGGAAAATGAAGCCTTGATCTTCAACCTTAGAAAACCCACAGAAAGACTGTTTGTCTTTGTACACCCTTCCACAGGAGAGATCATTAAAGAAATAAATGAACTTACCACCTTCACCAGATGGCTTTTGAAGTTTCACTACTCGTTCCAGGTCGGTCCTGCGGGAAGGATCCTGGTATTTATTATCGGAGTACTTTTTCTCTTTTCCCTCTTAACAGGAATTTACCTCTACAGGAAAAGCATTATCAAAACCTTCACTTTTAGAACCCCTGTTTTGCACAAATCAAAACGGACTTTTTACTCTTCCCTGCACCGTATAGTTGGCACCTGGGCTTTGCTCTTCAACCTGGTACTGGTGGTGACAGGAGTTTTTCTTTCCTGGACTGTAGCTGCTGCGGGATTAAATCCCCCGGCTGCTCCCAAAACTCCGGTTGTTAAAGCCCCGGTAAAGAATTTATTGGAGGAAATACGGCATGAGTATCCGGAATTTTCTCCGACCTATGTAAGACTACCTCTTAATCCGGAAGGACATCTTATTGTCTATGGCCTTTTTGATGATGATCCATTTTACTATTCCGAGTTCTACAACAAAATAAGCGCGAATTTCAATTCGGGGGAAATTACAGGTGTTACCAGAATTCAGGAAGCCGATCTTCAAACGAAACTTTCCAGCACCTTAATCCCCCTGCACTTTGGGCAGTATGGCGGAATTTGGACCAAACTACTCTACTGCATTACAGGCCTCACGGGACCCTTTTTATCGGTTACAGGCTTCTTGGTCTGGAAGCGGGGAAAACCGGTTAAAAAACCTCGCAGGAAAAAAATTTTTCATTATCTTTAATTCTTGTAACATTTCCAACCCTTCTTACGTATAACTATTACAAGAGTTATTCTAATTAAAATCCAAGGAGACGATAGATGAGACAACTTAAGATTACGAAGCAGGTAACGAATCGTGAAACTGCTTCGCTGGATAAGTATTTGCAAGAAATAGGTAAAGTTGACCTGATCACCGCAGATGAAGAGGTGGAGTTGGCACAACGAATTAAAGCGGGTGATGACCGTGCTCTGGAGAAACTAACAAAGGCGAACCTTCGTTTTGTGGTATCTGTGGCAAAACAATATCAAAACCAGGGGCTAACCCTTCCCGACCTTATAAATGAGGGAAATTTAGGATTAATTAAAGCTGCCAAACGATTTGATGAGACCCGTGGTTTCAAATTCATATCCTATGCCGTTTGGTGGATTCGCCAGTCTATACTACAGGCTTTGGCAGAGCAGTCGCGTATTGTACGACTGCCGTTGAACAAGATCGGTTCGATAAATAAGATCAACAAAACTTTTGCTTTTCTTGAACAATCACATGAGCGTCCGCCAAGTGCAGAGGAAATTGCAAAGGAATTGGATATGACCATTAATGACGTAAAGGAATCCATGAAGAATTCCGGCCGTCACGTATCCATGGATGCGCCGCTGGTAGAAGGTGAGGATTCAAACCTTTATGATGTATTGCGTTCAGGAGAATCTCCAAACCCGGATAAAGAACTTTTACACGAATCCCTTCGCACTGAGATCGAGCGTGCTCTTGAGACGCTTACTCCCAGAGAAGCCGATGTAATTCGCCTTTATTTCGGCCTGGGAGACCAACATCCTATGACTCTTGAAGAAATTGGCGAGACTTTTGATCTAACAAGAGAAAGAGTAAGACAAATTAAAGAAAAAGCTATTAGAAGGTTAAAACACACCTCCAGAAGCAAGATCTTGAAAACATACCTGGGTTAATACCCGGTAACGAAGCAACAGTTGATTACTGTTCGTTTTTTGATTGATTGATGAAGAACCCCGGCTGATTACCGGGGTTCACTTTTTTTGGGTATAAATAGGTTTGACTGTAAAGGTCAACTCCTCAATTAAAAATTTCCTGGCTCCCTTAATGCTCCCAGGGATAATTAATGACTCCTGTTGCTATTAGGATAATTATCAAGATGAGAATAAGGACAGCAACAAAACAGCCCATTTTTCCGTAGTTACTCTTATTGCTTTTTTCTTCTACTTCCATAGTTTCATTTTTTGGTTGATCTATTCTAAATATACAAAAATCTTCCTACAGGAATTCACCCACGCCCAATCAACTCTTTTAGTTTATTTCTTGTTACTTTTGCAGAACTAGAAAGAATTTCATGAAAAACAGACTTATAGCCCCTTCTGTATTAGCTGCCGACTTTGGCAATTTGCAGCGTGATCTGGAGATGATCAACAATAGCGAAGCCGATTGGTTTCATATAGATATTATGGACGGAGTTTTTGTTCCGAATATCTCTTACGGAATGCCCGTTCTGGAAGCTATAAACAAACATGCAAAAAAAACTATTGATGTTCACCTAATGATCGTAGATCCTGATAGGTATATCAAAGAATTTGCTGCCCTGGGAGCTACCAACCTTTCTGTACATTACGAAGCCTGCACGCACCTTCACCGCAGCCTTCAGGCTATTAAAGCTGAAGGCATGAAAGCCGGGGTAGCTATTAACCCCCATACTTCTGTAGATCTTCTTGAAGATGTCATTAACGATATCGACCTGGTATGTCTAATGAGTGTAAATCCAGGCTTTGGCGGACAAACCTTCATAGAAAACACTTTCAACAAAGTGAAAAAACTGAAGGATATAATTCAGCGCAACAATGCATCCACTCTTATTGAAGTTGACGGCGGAGTGACCGACAAAAATGCTGCTCGACTGGTTGAAGCCGGGGCAGATGTGCTGGTAGCCGGAAGTTTTGTCTTTAAAGCTGAAGATCCTACTCAAACCATTAAAGAACTAAAAGCTCTTGTCAACAAATAACAGGCAACAACCATACGATCTCATAATCGTGGGCGGCGGACCTATTGGCATCGCCTGCGCCCTGGAGGCAAAAAAGCATGACCTTACATACCTCATTTTAGAGAAGGGAACGCTGGTGAATTCTCTTTACAATTATCCGGCGAACATGACCTTCTTTTCAACTTCCGAAAAACTGGAGTTGGATGAGATCCCCTTCATCAGCACCAATCCTAAGCCACACAAGCAAGAAGCTCTCGAATATTACCGGCGCATAGTCACCTCCAACCATTTGAATATTCAGCTTTTTGAGAAGGTAGAGAAAATAAAAACTGAAGGAGAAAATCAGCATAAGATCACTACCTCCAGGAATTCCTATACCTCCAAAAATGTCATTATTGCCACAGGTTTTTATGATATCCCTAATTACATCAATGTTCCGGGAGAAGAACTGCCAAAGGTGGCACATTATTACAATGATCCACATTTTTATGCAACGCAGAAGACCATTGTAGTAGGCGCAAGTAATTCGGCTGTAGATGCGGCTTTAGAGATCTACCGCAAAGGCGGAGACGTCACCATGGTTGTGCGCGGTCCTGCCATAGGAGAGCGAGTAAAATACTGGGTCAAACCAGATATCGACAACCGTATCGACGAAGGCAGCATAAAAGCCGTTTTTAATGCCAAAATAAAAGAAATTAAAGAGCACGAAGTGATCATCTCGTCCAAAGAAGGGGATCAAAGCCTGGAAAACGACTGGGTGCTTCTCCTCACCGGTTACCGCCCGAATTTTGAATTTCTGAAGAGCATGGGCATCAAACTTTCAGACGACGGCAGAAGGATCCCTCAATACGATCCCGAAACCATGGAAACCAACATAAAAGGCATCTACCTCGCCGGAGTCATCTGCGGCGGTACCGAAACACATAAGTGGTTCATTGAGAACTCGCGGGTGCATGCCAAAATGATAGTTAGTGATATAGTTGGGAGTTCGTAGTTTGGAGAAGCTTTTGACTTTTGGCCGTTAGCATTTGACACAGTCCGGTTACCGGTTGCCTGTAGCCCGGTTGCCTGTTTCAAAAATGGATTCATAAATGTTGCAGGTTGCGGGTAGCAAATAGCCTTAAAAGTTGCACGTTAGCCGGTTATGCGTTTTTTTCTTCAAAAACAACTGACCACTGGGCAACCAGGACCACTTCTTCTAACTTTGCACTTCAAAGATCAAACATCCGTCACTGCATATCTGCCGTCCTTTTCCTGTTGTATTTGCAGGTCGGGACATATACGTTTAAAGTTGCCTGTTGGAGTGGTTACAGCGTTCATTTCCTCGAACCCACTGATCACTGAGCACCGAGCACTGGCTACTTCCTTCTAACCTCGTCCTTCTAAAATCTAACTTCAATTAGTCGATCATCGACAATTGTATCCTCTTCCTCGCCTCATCCACCTCCATTACAGCTACCTGTACGTGCTGGTGCAATTTCACCACAGAATTCACATCGCTCACGAACTCATTTTTCAGTTTGGAGATGTGGACGAGTCCGCTTTCTTTAATACCGATGTCTACAAAGCAACCGAAGTTGGTAATATTATTCACGATCCCCGGCAGCTTCATTCCGGGCTGAAGGTCTTTAATGGTTTTTACTTTGGGATCGAATTCAAAGACTTTAGCCGATTTTCTTGGATCCACTCCGGGTTTTTCCAGCTCGCCCAGGATGTCTTTAATAGTAGGTAAACCTACAGTGTCAAAAATGTAATTTTCAGGAGATATTTTTGACACCAGCTCCTTATTCCCAACCAGGTCCTTCAAAGGAACTTGTAGGTCTGCAGCCATTTTTTCTACTATAGAATAACTTTCAGGATGAACGGCCGAATTGTCCAGCGGATTTTCAGAAGCAGGCACTCTAAGGAATCCTGCAGATTGTTCAAAGGCTTTGGCTCCCAGTCGCGGGACTTTCAGCAGCTCCTTCCGCGAAGAAAACTCCCCGTTCTCACTTCTGTAGTTCACTATATTTTCGGCTAAAGCAGGACCAATTCCGGAGACATAGCTCAGCAAGGCAGCACTCGCGGTATTCAGGTTAACTCCAATTCCATTCACACAACTCTCCACTACCCTATCCAGTTCGGCCTTGAGCTTAGATTGATCTACATCGTGCTGATACTGCCCCACTCCAATGGATTTGGGATCAATCTTCACCAGTTCAGCAAGCGGATCGGCCAATCGGCGGCCAATGGAAATTGCCCCGCGCACTGTGACATCATAATTGGGAAATTCATCCCTGGCAATTTTTGAAGCCGAATAAACCGAAGCTCCGGCCTCGTTGACCACGAACACCTGCACATCCCTGTCAAAACGAATGTTTTTAATAAAGAATTCAGTTTCACGAGAAGCTGTTCCGTTGCCAATTGCTATGGCTTCAATATTATAGGCATTGACAAGAGATTTTACCTTTTTTGCGGCCATAGCCACCTCCCTTTGCGGCGGGTGAGGATAAATGGTCTCATTGTGCTGCAAATCCCCTTTCTCATCTAGACACACCAGTTTACAACCCGATTTAAATCCGGGGTCACACGCAAGAATTCGTTTATTGCCCAACGGGGGCGCAATAAGTAACTGCTTCAGGTTTTCTGCAAAAACTTTTATAGCCTCCTCATCGGCCTTTTCTTTTGCAGCAACAAGTGCTTCATTGGAAAGCGCAGGAAAAAGCAGTCTCTTAAGTGCATCCTCCATGGCCTCTGTTATGTGGGAAGTACCTGAGCTCTCTTCATTTTTTAAAATATATCTTGCAGCAAGTTCAAAGGCTTTCTCCTTTTCAACCTCAACCTTAACACGAACATAACCTTCATTCTGAGCCCGTAAAATTGCCAGAAGACGATGAGAGGGAATGTTTCTAAGTCGCTCCTCCCATTCAAAAAAGAACTTGAATTTCTGAGCATCTTCCTCTTCTGCTTTTTTCTTGACTACAGTTGAAACAATTTTTCCATGCAGCTTAAAAAGGGTGCGCAACTTTTTCCTTACCCCCTGGTGTTCGCTGATCCATTCTGCAGCAATGTCTCTTGCGCCAGAAAGTGCTTCTCCGATCGAGCTAACGTCTTTACTTACGTACCTCCTGGCAGCGGCTTCAATATCAGGGGAATTTTGTGCCATCAGCATTTTTGCCAGTGGCTCATGTCCCAGTTCCCGGGCGGCATCGGCCTTTGTTTTCCGTTTCTTTTTGTAGGGCAGGTAAAGATCTTCCAGCTGAACAAGATCTTTTGCACTACGTATCTTTTCCTCCAAATCGCCGGTAAGAGCGTCCTGTTCAGCTATAGCTTTTAATACACTCGCTTTTCGCTTTTCCAGCTCCTCAAATTCAGTTTTATGTTTTGCAATCTTAGCAATCTGCACTTCATCCAAATTTCCCGTCCTTTCTTTGCGATAGCGGGAAATAAAAGGAATACTGGCGTCCTCGTGGAGTAATGAGAGGGTATTTTCTATACTTCTCTGCGGAAGGTGTGTTTGGGCAAATATATATTCTGAAGCTGTCATAATTTAGCTGAAGTTGAACCCACAAAGATAACAGCCTTTCACTTTTCTCAATGAAAAAGCCTTCCGAATAGATCTTCAGAAGGCTCAAGGCAATTTGTAAATTGTGCTATACCAGTACTACATCTTCTATTTTATTTGCATTGCCATAGCCTGCAAGCAATTTTCCGTAGAACTTCAGGTCAAGATCGTCACTTCTTAAAGATTTAGTTAATTGTGCAACTGCTTTTTTAAGTGGGATCTTATGCACCGTAATTTCAGGATAAGCGGTAACTTCTTCTTCTTTTTCCACGCCTACCTCTATGCAGTTAGACTTTTTGTCGTAGCACACGAAAGCAGCCTGGTAGTTGTGTTTAATAAGTTCTTCAAGAGCCTGCGGGAGCTCGTCGCATTCCCGGCACTCTTTGATCTGGTACGGAAGTAGGTTCCGTACCTGATTCTGAATGTCATTTTTGCTTTGATATGAGACCATTTTCTTTCAATTTTTTTCTAAAAATATATCAGATCATGCTGTCGCAAATACATTTTAATTTAGGTTTAACTTAAATTCTTGTCATTGTCTAAGCTGCTGTTAATTTTCTAAAGAAAATTCCCACTTGTGCCACTTCTGTTTCTCTACATTTGTAAGTAAAAGAGGGTCGAAAAGACTTCCGCTTTATACTCCGGAAAGTTTTGTATTTTCAGGGAAAAATAAGCTATGCCTGCCATTGCAGAAAAAGATCTTAAAAATGAATTTGTTGAAGCTTTTGATGGAGATGACAGTGGTGATCGCACTCCTCGCCAAACCCCAGGAAAACTCTACAGCAAAGCAGAACCTACTCCCGTAGCAAACCCAAAGCTCCTGGGCTGGTCGACAGATCTGGCAGAAACTTTGGAAATTGAAAGCCCAACAGATAAGGATGTGGAAATCCTGGCCGGTAACAGCCTCACTCCTTCCATGTTTCCCTATGCAGCCTGTTATGCGGGGCACCAATTTGGTAACTGGGCGGGGCAGCTCGGCGATGGCCGGGCAATTACTTTGGGAGATTGGAGTTCGAAAAATGGCATTTTTGAGCTGCAATTAAAAGGGGCGGGGCCTACCGCATATTCCCGGCATGCCGACGGGCGGGCGGTACTTAGGTCTTCTGTTAGAGAATATTTGATGAGCGAGGCCATGCACCATCTTGGAATTCCTACTACCCGGGGCCTGGCCCTTGTTTCTACCGGAGACCGGGTTTTAAGGGATATGTTTTACAACGGAAATCCCCAATATGAACCTGGCGCAATAGTCACCCGCGTAGCTCCTTCGTTTTTGCGCTTCGGAAATTTTGAGCTGTTGGCGGCACAGCGTAATTTCAATCAACTGGAGCAACTGGTGAACTGGACAATTAGCCGATATTATCCGCATCTCACCGGGGACGACAGGATCCTGAAATGGTTTGAAGAAGTAGTGGCAAAAACAGCATTTTTGATGAGCGAGTGGCAGCGGGTAGGTTTTGTTCACGGAGTAATGAACACCGATAATATGTCTGTTCTCGGCCTCACCATAGATTACGGTCCTTTTTCTTTCCTAGACAACTATGACTACAACTTCACTCCAAATACTACCGATCTTCCAGGTCGCCGATATGCCTTTGGCAATCAGCCGTCCATTGGCTACTGGAACCTCGGCAAGCTGGCCAACGCACTTTCTTTGTTGTTTGAAGATACCGACGGACTGGAAAATGCGCTCAATTCGTATGAAAAAACATTCTGGGATCATTACTATTCAATGATGGGCAGGAAACTTGGGCTCGACCAAATTAAAAAAGAGGAAAAAGAGCTTATTTCAAGATTTGAAAAAGTACTTTCTGAAATTCAGCCCGACATGTGCCTTTTTTACAGGTTACTTGCAGATGTTTCTATAAAAGCTACTTCGGAAGAAATTCTGCAGCATTTTAAAAAGGCATTTTACCAGCCCTTAAAACCCGAAGAGCAGGAGCAATTTATCAGTCTAATTACTGATTATTCAAAAAGGCGAAAAAACAACAGCATTTCTGCTGAAGCTTCCCGCCAGCTGATGAATAAAAATAACCCGAGAATCATCTTAAGAAATTACCTTCTGCATCAGGCTATAGAGGAATTAGAAAAAGGCGAAAAGGAGCTTTTCGAAAAACTGCAGAAAGCAATGAAGAACCCTTATGCTTCTGAAGGATTTGAGGAACTGGTAGAGAAAAGACCAGTTTGGGCCGAGACAAAGGCCGGCTGCTCGATGCTTTCCTGTAGTTCATAAAGACTTCTTTTAACGTAATATTTTAGGATCGCTCCGACACCTCCAGGTATTTTGTACTCAATTTCAGACATTTAACAGTAGTAGCTTTGGCAGAGTCTTAAAATTTTATAAATTAGAGTAATCCTCTCTTAAGAATTTTAAGGGAGTCAAACCTAACCTCTAAAATTGGAAGCCATGAGCCGACACAAGAGAAATTCAGGAGAAAAGGAAAAGGTAACAGATTTCGAGATCTGGTCTGACCATTGCCTTGTAGCTGCACTGTTCATCTTTTTAGTGCTGCTTGGTTTTATAGTGTAAGTGTAACTTCATTTTTGAACATAAAATATAGAGCTCCGGAAATTCCCGAAGCTCCTGGTTTTTTTAGTTTTTTAATCTGCTGCATTTTATGCCAGGCGGCCATGATGAACCTATTTTCCAAACAAAACCGGAAGTATATCCAAAGCAAGATTATTTATAAGAGCTTCTGTCTTATCTAGATGCTGAGGAAAACCCGGACTTCTATCAAACAAAATTCTATACCCCATTTTCCCCTTCATCGTCAAATCCCTAAAAATTGATTCTTTGTTACAGGCTGAACTATTGCCTGAATCACTTCACTTTCAGGGACCACGTACCTCGTCTGCCACAGGCTGTAAATTTCGTACTAGGGCTTTTAAAGAACGGGGTTTTATGTTTAGAAAGGAGAAAAATATTTAAGCCTGGAATAGGTCGTGAATCTTAAAATTATTTCTAAATTTGGCCCTTAAAATTAGCAGGCCGCGTAGTTCAACTGGATAGAATATCAGATTTCGGCTCTGAGGGTTGGGGGTTCGAATCCTCCCGCGGTCACATCAAGCAGAAAGTCTGCAGCGCAAGCTGCGGACTTTTTTATTTCCCGAAAAAGCTGAGCTTGCTCAATGTTCTTGTAATTCAGGATTTAAAAATCAGGATTCGAGATTTCTAACAAACCAATCTTGAATTTCAAACGACCAAATTTTCTATTTGCAGAAAGGAGCGTAATGAGTGACACCGCAGGCTAATTCTCCTGCGGTTACAGTGCTCAGCGAGAGCTATCTTTTCAAGAGGAATATTCTTGATCACAACTTACCACCTTTGATGTACCTGTGGCTTGATGTACTTCTCGTAAATCCTCTGCATTTCAATTTTCTGTTGTGTAGTAAGTGGAGGTGCATCGTAAATAGATAAATTTGATTCCACTTGCTCGGGTCTAGAGGCGCCGGGAATGACACAGCTCACCTCTTCAAACTGAAGAATCCACTGTAGCGCGACCTGCGCTAAATTTAAAGACTTTGGAAAGATCTTTTCCAATTCCCGAACCGCTTTTAAGCCGGTCTCATAATCCACCCCGGCAAAAGTTTCACCTTTATCAAAGGCTTCTCCGTTCCGGTTAAAGTTTCGGTGATCATCTTTGTCAAACGGGGTGTCTTCAGAGAATTTTCCGGTGAGGAGTCCGCTGGCTAAGGGCACTCTTGCGATGATCCCCACATTCTTTTCCTTTGCTTCCACAAGCATTCTTTCCTTGGGACGTTGCCGGAAGATATTGAAGATCACCTGTATTGTCGCTACATTATCATATTCCATAGCTTTGATCCCTTCCTCCACTTTTTCCACACTTACTCCCAGGTTCTGGATCTTTCCCTGTTGCTTGAGCCTTTCAAAAGTTTCAAAGATCTCCGGACGGTAATAAACATCGGTAGGAGGACAATGCAGCTGAATGAGATCAAGCGTCTCCAGTCCCATTCTTTTCAAGGTATCTTCAACAAACTTTGTCAGAACCTCCGGCTTGTAGCCATCATTTGTATGCGGATTGATCTGCCGGCCACACTTGGAAGCTACATAGATCTTCTCAGATCTTGATCTAACTACCCTTCCTACAGCGGCCTCGCTAAGGCCATTTTCATAGACATCGGCAGTATCGATAAAATTAACTCCTTTGTCTATGGCAGAATTGATGATCCTGTCGGCATTCTTGTCATCAAAACCACTGCCCCATTTCCCTCCAACCTGCCAGGTACCAAGAGAAATTTCAGAAATTTTTAATCCTGTCTTTCCTAAAATGCGATATTTCATCTTCTTTATTTTTTTCTAATTCGTTTTTGCACTTTCCGGAGGTCCTAAATAAGACTCCTTTACTTCCCCTGTTTTAAGGATGATCTTCTGCAAAACAGGTCCTGTCTCCACCGCCCATATCTTGAGGGTATGTGCTCCGGGTTTTCCCAGGTCAAGCTTTGTCACCACCCTGGTCACATTATTACTTACGGAAGCAGACCAATCATCTGGTGTATTTTCATGCATGTTGAGCATTTGAAGTTGCTTATCATCTAAAGAAACAGCCAATTTAAGTCCGCCCTTGTTCAGGTAGTCCAGAGTTGGTGATAGCAACAATTCCAGGTCTGCTTCTCCACCACTTGTAGTGAAAATGTTATAGGCAAGGTAGGGATTCTCTTTGCTGATTCCTTTGTGCACCGGCTCATTAGGATAAGCTGCCATAGCTGAACCTGTTCTTCCCAGGTTTGGAATCAACTCCCAGCCCCGGCCGTTCTTCTGCACGTTTTCTGAAAAGTTAGCAGCCTCTATTGCTATATAGTTATTTCTTTCTACAAAACCTGTTGCTTCTCCTGTCCTAAAATTATTAATTGGCACCTCCACCTCAACAGATTCTCCGGCTCCGTGTACAGTAATTGTTCCGGTTTTTTTACCTTTTGGCACCTTGTCCCAATTCACCTTCACATAGATCCTCGACTGATCGTCTACAGTTCCCTTTACTTCTGAAACCTCCAGCCATTTATTCCTGTTTCGGATATTAAAATTAAACGGCTCCTTTCCCTTATTGAAGATCTCGATGTAGTACGATTGATCATTATAAGGATCAAGAACAGGCAGGGTAGCAGTTGCACTTGCTGTCGGAAATGTTTGTTCCGACCCTTCCAAAGCAATTCCCATTTTAGCCTTTTTTGGAAGGTGAATTTCTTCAACTTCAGGCATGTTGTTCTGCTCGGGTTGCTGCCAGTAAGTGTAGCCAATATGAGTTTGAGACATCATGTGATTCCACTTTCCGTCTGCCAGATCGGTATGAAATTCTTTAGTAAGCGCCGCATCCTTTTCAAAAAGTACTTTTACTCTTTCGGCGTACCTGTTGGTTGCAGCCCTGCCCTGTTGTGAATAGAGCCTGTTCTTTGCCGCCGCTACATAAAGTTCGTTCAGGTTAGCTGAAGCCTTAACAGGAAACAATACCAGCTGATAAAAAGCATCTTTATATTCCTCTTCCAATGCTGCATAGACCTTTTCTGCCCGGTCCACCAGATTGTTGTAATCTTCTACAATTCTTTCAGCCTCATTAAAATTTGTCAAGCTGTAGGTTTCAGGACCTATAAGCTCAGGCTTTCTCCTGCTATTGTATTTGGTGTATGTAAGCAGCAGCCCGGCTATTTCTTCTGAAAACTGCTCATTAAATTGCTTTTTTGACCACTCTACAGTATAATCCTTCAGGTCATCAGCAGAAATTTTTTCAGGATCCCAGGCATAGTCCAGGAAGAAGCTAATAGGAAATTCCATGGGTTTGATATCTCCCACATTCACCATCCATAATTCATCTGCTCCATACCGGTAGGCAAGATTCATCTGCTCCCACACCCGGGAAATCTGAGTGGTGTTGATCCATTTATAGTTCCGTGGACCTCCAACATAGTCGTAATGATAATAAATTCCGTAGCCGCCTTCTCTTCGTTCATCTTTGGGGTTAGGAAGTTTCCGGATGTTTCCCCAATTATCGTCTGCCAAAAGCAGTGTTACATCATCGGGCACCCGCATCCCCTGATCGTAATAATCCTGAACTTCCTTGTACAGCGCCCATACCTGCGGAGTTTCTTCGGAAGGTTTCCCTGTAACATCGGCAATGATCTCGCGCTGGTCTTTTACTATGGTCTCAAGCAGCTCAACGGCAGTGTCCTCGCTCATGGGCTCATCACCGTCCCCGCGCATCCCTATGGTGACCACACTCTCATTGTCTCCCATTCTTTCAATTCCCCCTCTCCAGAATTCCCTGAGATTTTTCGGATTTTTATTGTAATCCCAGGCCCCTTTCCCATAGCGTCTCCATTCATCATGTGCTCTCATTAAAGGCTCATGGTGCGAAGTTCCAATAACTACTCCGTATTCATCGGCCAATTCCGCATTTATAGGGTCATTATCGTAAAAGGCGCGGCCCCACATAGCAGGCCATAAATAATTTCCCTTAAGCCGAAGAATAAGCTCAAAGACGTGCTCATAGAATTTGCTGTTAAAGCCTCCAAAGTTCTCCCCCGCCCATCCGGAAAGGGCCGGAGCTTCATCATTGATAAAGATCCCCCTGTATTTCACTTTTGGAGTGTCATCTGAAAATTTTCCGGGTTTGATGTAGAGCTCTTTAGCCTTATCTGCCGGAACATCGGCCCAATAATACCAGGGAGAAACCCCTATTTCTTCTGAAACATCGTAGATCCCGAAAATAGTTCCGCGTTTATCGCTTCCAACAATAACCAGGGCCTGATCAACTCCGGGAAAAGGTCTTTCTACAGTCTGAATGGAAAAGGTTTCCCACTTTCCTTCAATTTCTGAAATATCCAGTTTTCCCCTATCAACAAGATCATCAATCAAGGTACTTTTCCCGAGGGTTCCAATAATCACCGGTTTTCCATCGGGAATTTCCGGACCTGTCTTAAGAGCAGGAAGCTTGCCGGTCACCCTTTCTACATCTTCAACAAAATCCTGTGCTACTCTATGAACTCCTTTATAATCGTTTTGAGCAACGTAAACAGTGGCGGCACCGGCTTCAGAAACAAGGGGAAAAAATGCCTTTTTTGGAACAGTAGTTACGAAAGACTCCTGTGCACCTACTGAAGCAATGTTTAAAACTACCAGAAGCAGCCCCAGCAGAACCGGTTTTTTTGCACTAAAACTGAAAGGTAATCGCCTCATTTCTTAATTTTCTACTTTGCCAAAATCGATCACTTCGTAGTACGCTTTCTTGGGTTCAAAGTTTTCATTAAATAGCAGAGGATAGTTCTTTCTACCTTCTACAGGATAATGGTCAAGCCAGGTGTACCTGTCGGACAGATTCCAGAAAGTAACTCCCGTAAGAACATCCTTATAATCTCTAAAGACCTCGAAGAACATATCATAAGCTTCGATCTGTCTCTGTTCGAGCTCGGGCGTGAACTCGTCAGATTCTCCTGGCTTTAGATCCCGTTGTTCCTTTTCCCATGGATAAAGGGAAACATCGAGCTCGGTGATCTGCACATCCAATCCCAGAGAAGAGTACATATCAAGCGCCTTTCGCAGCTCTTCTTCCGAAGGACCATAAATAGACCAATGGCCCTGGATTCCCACGCCGTCTATCGGCACATTATTTTCCACAAGGTTTTTCAGCATTTTGTAGATCCTGTCCCTTTTTTCGGGAATGATGGCATTATAGTCATTGTAATAAAGTTTGGCGTCGGGATCTGCAGCACGTGCATACTCGAAAGCTTTGGCTAAAAAATCCTCTCCAATTATCTCGAGCCAATCCGACTTGCGGAGTAATTGGTCAGGATTGTCGGAAATTGCCTCATTCACCACATCCCAGGAATAGATCGTGCCTTTATACCGGCCCACTACAGAATCAATATGGGTCTTCATTCTCTGTAACAGTTCTTCCCGGTCTACCTGACTTCCATCCTCATTTTTAAAGATCCAATCTCCTGCCTGCTGATGCCAAACCAGGGCATGACCTCTCATTTTAAGATCATTTTCTTCTGCAAAAGCGGCAATTTTATCGGCTTCCTCCCAGTTGAACCTATCCTTCTCCGGGTGAATAGGCCCCATCTTCATCACGTTTTCCGGGGTAATGCTGTTAAAATGTTTAAGTAGAAGATCTGCAGATTCTCCTTCAACAGTATTAGGAGCCACTGCAACTCCCATGGGAAAATAACCTTCATAATAATCCTTAAGTCCCGGCTCCTCAGCTTCGGCCGCGGCGACTGCCTGCTCTTCTTCTTCAGTACCAGATTTACAACTCAACAATGTTCCCGTAACCAGCAGGAAGAGAGCTGCTTTTTTTAAGCTTTTTAGATCTTTCATTTCTTATTTATTAATTCTTCTAAACCTATTTCGAGTCCGCGCAATTCAGCCAGGCCTTTTAACCTTCCTATATACGAATAGCCGGCATAGTAGTTTTTATCCCTTTCCATTGTGTGGAGGTAACCGTGGTCCGGGCGCATGGGCAGGCTCAGTTGCCGCTCCTGCATGAGTTGCAGGATATTCTTTACCACTTCAGTCATTGGCACATCTCCATCCAGGTGGTCTGATTCTCTAAAAACTCCGGATTTTTCTTTTCGCACATTCCTTAGGTGTAGAAAATGAATGCGGTCGCTAAAATTTTTAAAGATCTCTAAAAGGTCATTTTTTGGATGTGCTCCCAAAGAGCCGGTACAATAGCAAAGTCCGTTGGCTTTGTTATCCACATTTTTCAGGATAAAATCTATATCCTGCTGGGTACTCACTACCCTGGGAAGCCCAAGTACAGGAAAGGGAGGATCATCGGGATGTATGGCCAGATTTACCCCGCTTTCTTCGGCTACAGGCGCCACTTCAGCAAGAAAATTGATGAGGTTATCCCTTAATTTATCTTCGTTGATATGTTTGTAAGATTCCAGCAGTTCAAGGATGATCCCGGGTGTGAAATTCTCAGTGCTTCCCGGCAGTCCAAGAAGAATGCTGCGGAAGAGCTCAGCCTTTTCTTCTTCGGAAAGTTCCTTTTCCAGCTTTTTTGCTGCGGAAATGACTTCTTCGGAATGATCTTTTTCAGCTGAAGGCCGCTTCAGCAAAAAAAGATCGAAAAAAGCGAATTTTACAGGGTCGTATTCCAGCACAAGTGCGCCCTGCTCGTTTTCGGCATAATGTTCTGTCCTAACCCAGTCCAGGATGGGCATAAAATTGTATGCCACCACCGGAATTCCGCATTTTCCAATATTGCGCAGGCTTTCCTTATAATTATCGATGTATGTCCCGTAATTTCCTGAAGCTTTTTTGATATCCTCATGCACCGGCAGGCTTTCTATCACGCTCCATTCCAGCCCGTGAGCCTCAATAGTTGCTTTCCTCTCTAAAATGGCATTTTCGGTCCAGATTTCTCCAACCGGGATCTCGTGCAAAGCAGTTACTATTCCACTAATGCCGGCCTGCTTCAAGTCCTTTAGCGACAATACATCATTGGGCCCGTACCATCGCATGGTTTGTTTCATTCTATACATATCAAAAACCTATGGAATTGCCTCCATCTACAGGTAGAACCGTTCCTGTTGTAAACTTTGATTCAGAAGTAGCGAAGTAGAAAACAGCATCAGCTACATCTGAAGGTTCTCCTAACTTACCCATTGGTGTTCTGGAAAGAACTCTTTTCTTTCTCTCCGGGTCGCCATCCAACGCCTTACCGGACATATTAGTTTTTATAAATCCAGGAGCCACAGCATTAACCCTGATCCCAAATTGTGCCAGGTCTACAGCCATGGCGCGGGTCATCCCATCTATAGCTGTCTTACTGGCAGAATAAGCGATCACCCTTGGAATCCCGTATTGAGCAGCCATGGAGCTAATATTTATAATACTGCCAGAGCCATTCTCCTTCATCACTCTGGTGACCTCCCGACTTATCGCAAAAAGCGCCAGAACATTCGTGTGAAGGATATTCTGAAACTCCTCATTTGTCACTTCAAGGAAGTCTTTTTTCATGTTGATCCCTGCATTGTTCACCAGTACATCAATTCTTCCGGCTTCTTTTGCCACTTTTTGAACAGCAGCAGGAATTTCCTCCAGGTTATTGAGGTTAAGAATGAAGGGCCTGGCATTTGGCCCCAGCTCCTCGCAAGCCTGTTTTGTTTTTTCTTCATTTCTTCCGTTAACGTAGGTAATTATCCCGTTATCGCAGAATTTCTTTGCAGTCGCAAAACCGAGTCCGGCATTCGCTCCGGTTACAATTGCGATTAGTTGTTTCTTCATACTTATTAGTTCCAGGACGGGTTTATGCCAGGGGCATAAGGGTGATTAAGGGATTTATAATATTCCAGATCATGTTCGGGTTGCGGAACCGAATCCGGTAATTCCATATCTGAAAATTTTTGGAAGTAGCTTAACACAGCATCTCTCCACCATTTGGCTTCTTTCAACTGAATGTCGAGGAGCATAGAAACTCTCTCATACCTTTCCTTGTCTACATATTCTTCCATCTCTTCCCAGGTGGATTTCATTTCTTTAACATCCTCTACCCCTTCCTGATGGGTGAGCGCCAGATTCGTCCACAGGGTTTTTCCATTCTTCATTTCATAATCCCATGGTAAATGATGGAACCACAAGAGGTATTTTTCCGGAGTGGTTTCTGGAGAGCTGTACTGCTGGCTAATAGGTTCGGCATATTGCTCAAGAGCATTACTTCCGGTAGCTGTTCTGTCAAAACCAACCCCTAAAGAATCAGCTTTGTGGTAATAAACCGGATTCCATTCAGGGCGGCTTAGATCATCTACCCACGGACCGGGACCGTAATGGTGACCTGTAGCCATGATGTGATGCAAGCCCAGCGGGGTCATATATTTTACCACAGCTTCCCTGGAATTGAGCATCTGCTCCTTCATTGGCTCTACAAATTCATTGTCATTTGAAAATGTCATTTTAAGCCACTCTTCGGCGATCTTCTCCGAGCTTAGGTAAGGATCCCAGGCAAGTCTCCCAAAGCCGTACCAGTTGGCCTGTCCAAAAGGATGATTTGTCCAGTTCTTTGCAGTACCAATATTGGCCACGCCGGCCATGCCAGTTAATTTCTTGTTGTGGAGACTACCATCTATGACCTTTGCCACTGTTGAGCCTTCTCCTTTTACGAAAGTATCTTCATCTAATACCTCTTCAAATAACTTCGGAAGAAAGACGAGATGAGAACTAAAACCGAGATATTCCTGGGTAATTTGAAATTCCATCATCAACGGGGTATTTGGCATTGCTCCGAATATAGGATGAAAGGGCTCTCTTGGCTGAAAATCTATAGGTCCATTCTTAACCTGAACAAGTACATTATCCCTGAATTGCCCATCAAAAGGAACAAATTCAGAATAAGCCTGTTTTGCCCGGTCGTCGGGATCATGTTCAGAATAAACAAAAGCCCGCCACATCACAATGCCGTTGTGTGGCGCAACTGCTTCTGCCAGCATATTTGCACCATCAACATGAGATCTTCCATAATTATTTGGACCGGGCTGTCCTTCGGAATTTGCTTTTACCAAAAAGCCTCCAAAATCGGGAATTGTAGCGTAGATTTCATCAGCTTTATCTTTCCACCACTTCCGGACTTCAGGATCAAGTGGATCTGCTGTTGCAAGATCTCCAAGTTCTAAGGGAGCTGAAAATCTTGCTGTCAAATAAACCTGAATTCCGTAAGGTCGAAAAATATCGGCCAAAGCCTTGACTTTTTCGATGTACATGGGAGAAAGCACCAGCGAACTGGCATTTACATTGGTAAGTACAGTTCCGTTTATTCCTATAGAAGCATTTGCACGGGCATAATCCATGTATTCTGGTTTAATGAGTTCAGGTAAGTGATGCCAGTCCCAGATTGAAAATCCGGCATAGCCCCTTTCTACGGTTCGATCAAGATTATCCCAGTGATTAAGAACCCTTTTTTGAATTTTTGGAGCATCTGCAATGTAGATCTCCTCGATTTTGTTGTGTAATTGCAGTTCTCTCATAAACCTGAAGGTCCCGTAGAGCACTCCCACTTCGGATTTTCCGGTAATGACGATAAGGGGAGTATTACCTATTTTGATTTTCTTAATGAGAAAACCTTCATCATTTATCTTGCTATAATCCTGTTCCAGAGCAGGCAAAACATAAGCCGGTAAATCTTCTTTAGTTCCCAGCACCAACGAATTTGCCTTGATAGAGATCTGTCTTTTTAATTCTTTTTTGAAGAAACCCTGGTGCGCCCGCATTATTTCATTGGAAGCAGCCTTAAGAGTAGGGCTATCGCCAAATACCATCAATCCTGAAACATTTTTGAGGTACTCTTTGGACAACTTCTGATCTTCTATTTCATCATACTGGAGCCATAGATCATAGCCTCTCTGGGAGTATCCATTGAAGGTAAGTACAAGCAGAAGAAGGGCTAAACTGATTTTTTTACAATACATCATTCTGGTGATAGGGGGTGGTTTAATTACATCAAAAAGGCTTGGGATGCGAAAATTAGGCAAAAAAAAGAATGGCGCAAAATAAATTACGCAATCGGTTGCGCAAAATCCTCCTTTATACTTAATTTGTTAAATAATTTTTGCAAATTTATAGTCTTAACCAACCTCAGAATTTATGATACGTTCTCTCACAAAGCCTCTTCTGCTCCTTTTGATCTGCTTCCCTTTTACAGTTTTGGGTCAGGAAAAAATTGCAACAGGAGATTATCCTTTTAAAAATCCGGGTCTTTCCACCGAAGAAAGGATCAATGATCTGGTCAATCGATTGACCCTCGAGGAAAAGGCCGGTCAAATGATGCATAACAGTCCCGCTATTGAACGCCTGGGAATTCCGGAGTACAACTGGTGGAACGAGGCATTGCACGGGATTGGCCGATCTGGGGTGGCAACAGTTTTCCCCCAGGCCATTGGTCTGGGTGCAACCTTTGATGAAGATCTTATCTTAAGAGTCGCCACAGCAATTTCAGACGAAGCCCGCGCCACACATAATACTGCAGTTGAGCATGGTTACCGCCGACAATATAGCGGGCTCACTTTTTGGACCCCGAACATTAATATTTTTAGGGACCCCCGTTGGGGCAGAGGACAGGAAACCTACGGCGAAGACCCTTACCTTACAGCTCAGCTGGGAACTGCCTTTGTGAAAGGGCTGCAGGGGGATCATCCTAAATACCTAAAGACAGCCGCAGCAGCAAAACATTATGCTGTTCACAGCGGGCCGGAAAAACTGAGACATGAATTTAATGCCGAAGCTTCTCTTAAAGATATGTGGGAGACATACCTGCCAGCTTTTAAGGCACTGGTAGATGCCGATGTTGAAACAATCATGTGTGCCTATAATGCCACAAATGGTGAACCTTGTTGCGCTAACAAATATTTACTGGAGGATGTATTGAGAGGTCAATGGAATTTCAAGGGACACGTGGTAAGCGATTGCTGGGCGCTTGTAGATTTTTACGAAGGTCATAACGTAGTTGAAACCCCCGCTGAAGCTGCTGCTCTAGCAGTGAAGCACGGCGTAGATCTCAACTGCGGGAGCACCTATTACCCCAGCCTGGTGGAAGCTGTGGAAAAGGGTCTGGTAACCGAAGAAGAAATAGACGAACGCTTAAAGGTCTTAATGAAAACAAAGTTTGATTTAGGACTCTTTGATCCTGCAGAAGATAATCCTTACTCCCAACTTTCTGTCGAAAATCTCAACACACAGGAACACAGGGAACTTGCCCTGGAGACGGCTCAAAAATCTATAGTTCTTCTCAAAAACAATGGAGTTCTCCCACTAAGAAATGATCTATCCAAATACTTTATCACCGGGCCCAATGCTACCAGTATAGAGGTTTTGCTCGGGAATTACCATGGAGTAAACCCCGATCTGGTAACCATCCTCGAAGGAGTAGCCGGAGCTATTGCACCACAAAGTCAGCTACAGTACAGGCAGGGGACTTTGCTAGACCGTCCCAATGCTAATCCCCAGGACTGGGCTTCACCAAATGCCGGAAATAGTGACGCCACTATTGCTGTACTGGGAATTTCGGGCGTTCTTGAAGGTGAGGAAGGAGAATCCATAGCCTCCGAAACATTTGGTGACAGGCTGGATTACAACATTCCGCAGAACCAGATCGACTATCTGAGAAAACTGAAGGAAGCTGCCGGAGAGAATCCTCTGGTTGCAGTGATCACGGGAGGAAGCCCTATGAACCTCGAGGAAGTACACGAATTGGCAGATGCGGTACTCCTGGTATGGTACCCCGGCGAAGAAGGAGGAAATGCCGTTGCAGATGTCATTTTTGGTAATATTTCCCCTTCAGGAAGATTGCCAATTACATTTCCAAAATCCCTGGAGCAACTTCCGCCTTATGAAGATTATACAATGGTAGGCAGAACATATAAATACATGACCGAAGAGCCTATGTACCCTTTTGGCTTTGGCTTAAGCTACACCAGTTTTGACTATTCAAATGTCACACTTTCAGAAAAGAGAATTAGAAAGGGGAAATCTCTAACGGCAAAGGTCACTGTAACTAATTCCGGAGACACAAAAGCAGAAGAGGTTGTTCAGCTTTACATTTCAGATCTAAAAACCTCTGTAAGAGCTCCAAAATATCAACTTTTTGGAATAAAAAGGGTCGAATTGGAGCCAAAAGCTTCCGAAGTGGTGGAATTTGAAATCATTCCGGAGATGATGGAGTTGGTCGACCTGGAAGGAAGAAGAATACTCGAGTCAGGTGACTTCAAAATTTACATCGGCGGATCCAGCCCGGGTCAAAGAAGTCATGAGTTGGGTATCCCGCCTTCAAAAGAAGCTGTATTTACCTTAAGGTGAGTTCTAGAAATAGAACACGAAGAACTCTCAAAAATGATATTTTTGAAGAGAAAGTATATCGCAGATTTGCTGAGCATGCCCGGTCTTGTTTTTGTTCAAAAAGATAAGATCAGGACTGGGAATGTTCGGTTTTAAATTCTTGTTCTGGCTCCCCTGCGGATTCGGATTTTGAGTTTTTGCGGCTTGAATCCCTGACAATGATCTCTGTGTCCAGCATGGTGATTTCAGATATACCAGAGTCCAGGCCAGCAGATGAATGCTCCAGAATTCTCTGCGTTGACAGTTCCCCCATTTTTCTTGCAGGATGAGAAACAGTAGATAAAGCCGGCTCAACAATGGAAGCCACAGGATCATCGTTAAATCCAATTACGGCAAGTTCATCTGGCACCTTTACTCCGAATTTTTTTGCACATAAAATAGCTCCCACTGCAGCAGCATCATTAGCAGAACATACGCCATCGGGAGCATGTGGTGATGTGAGCAATTTCTCGGTAGCAGCCATTCCCTCTTCCATGCTCAGAGTCTCCAGGCTTATTACATTTTCATCATAAATTTGAAGTCCATTTTGTTCCAAAGCATCTTTGTAACCTTGAAGTCTTAAGCTATAAACATTTATATACTTTGAGCCTGTAAAATAGGCAATTCGCCTGCACCCCTGATCGATCAAATGTTTTGCCGCTTTAAAACCGGCCGCATAATTATCTATTATTACTCTATAGGAATTGAAAACCTGGGGCACCCTGTCTACAAAAACCACGGGGATTCCTTTATCGGTAAACTGCTTGAAATGGTCTGTATTTCGGGTTTTCATTGCCAGGGAAACAATTAGACCTCCTACCCTGCTGTCGTAAAGAGCCTTTGCGTTTCTTACTTCATTCTCGTAGCTTTCATTTGACTGACTTATAAGCACATTATAATTAGCCTTGCGTGCAGTATCTTCAATGCCACTTATAAGGGTAGACATAAAAGGACTATTTATTCTTGCAATAAGAATTCCAATGGTCTTACTTTTGTTACTGCGCAAAGAAGCTGCAAGAGAATTGGGCCGGTAACCCAATAAATCGGCCGCTTTTTGTATTTCCCTGGTGGTCTTTTTTCCAATACTCCTATGGTTGTTAAGAGCTCTGGAAATGGTAGAAGGAGAATAATTCAGCTCTTTTGCCAAATCATAAATCGTAACCTCTTTTTTTTTCATGAATTGCTACTTGAGAGATAAGAATTCCTTCTTATCGGCCGTAGACAAATATAGCCAAAGTTGACCAACCGCATCAATGATCAAAAGAGAAAGTTTTAAGAGAATTTACTCAAAACTCGAAATTAAAACCCTTTTGGGTTAACTTTTTGTAGGTGTTATCGTCGAACTTGTATAGTTTTGCAGCGCGATGGGAAACATCTTTCTGCTTCTCATTCACATCTACCAGGAGCTTCATTCTCAAAAATTTTCTTCTAAAGTTAGGCTTATCCATTTCCAGATCAAGAATTTCCTCGTAGAGCTGCATCAATTGGAGAAGAGTAAATTTTTCTGGCAAAAGATTGAAACCTATAGGAGCCTGTCTAACTTTTCTTCTAAGATTTTCTATGCTGAAGTTTAAGATCTCATTATGGTCATAAATTAGCGGAGGGCAGTCTTTAATTTTAAACCACCTTGCTTCCGAGGCAGTGAACCCGGCTTTAATGCTGTAGTCCTGTCTCTTTACAAGGGCATAATATCCTACTGTGATCACTCGCCCCAGAGGAAAACGATCTGGTTCTCCAAAAGCTTTGAGTTGTTCGAGAAAGATATTATCAAGCCCCGTTAGCTCTCTCAACAAGCGATGAGCTGCTGCATCAATACTCTCTTTTTCCTGAATCCATCCTCCGGGAAGACCCCATTTTCCTTTGCTAATACCCTGAGCATGTTTGACTAAAAGAACCTCAAGACTACCGTTCTCAAAGCCAAAGATGGTGCAGTCAATGGTTATGGTGCTCATCACCGAGGTAGAAACAAGTTCTCCAGATTCAATATCTAATAATTCTTTTTTCATGGACTAGATGAATTGCGATTTAAAATTCTTCAATACTGAGAAGTTTTTAATACTGATCTGCAATTTTAAGAAGACTTTAATATTAGCACCAATTAATTGCTAAAGTAAAAATTATTATTTAAACTTGTAGTCACTTAAACCATAAGTTCCAATTTTATAATGTCAACACTTCAAACCAGCAAAAAAAGCGTGTATCTAATAACTATAGTTGCCAGCCTGGGCGGGTTGTTATTTGGTTACGATACAGCAGTTATTTCCGGGGCCGTAGGAGCCCTTGAAAATTATTTTATTTTCACTCTCGAAAACGATTCCGTATTCGCAGCGAAAAGTATTTTTCAGTTTAAAATTATCCTTAGCATCTGTATTTTCGGGATTGTCCTACTTTTCAGTTCTTTTATTCTGAAGTTCTTTAAGAAGAGTACGGCCTATACCATCATTGCTTTGTTTTTTCTAATAGGAGGAGCTTTATATTATTTCCAGTTTTTGGCTCTCCCAGATGTTCTAACAGAGAACCTAAGAAATTCAATTCTCGGGTTCATGATTAGTAGTGCTCTCGTGGGATGTATAATAGGGGCATCCTTTGGGGATAACATAGCTAATTCCATAGGGCGTCGCAATGGACTCATAGTAGCTGCGATTCTCTTTTTAATCTCTGCATGTGGCTCTGCTTATCCTGAAGCTTTGGATATTTTCCCCGGGAACAATCTTTCTGCTTTTATCATTTACAGGATCATAGGTGGAATTGGAGTAGGATTGGCGAGTATGCTTGCACCTATGTACATTGCCGAAATGGCTCCTGCCGATATGCGGGGTAAACTGGTTTCATTTAACCAGTTCGCCATCGTGACGGGAATGTTGGTGGTTTATTTTGTCAACTATTTCATTGTACGGGGACAAACCGAAACGTGGATCAATGAAGAAGGTTGGCGTTATATGTTTATCTCCGAAGCAATCCCGGCAGTTCTGTTCTTCATTTTTCTGTTGTTGGTTCCTAAAACCCCCCGTTTCCAAACAATGAAAGGACGGGAGGAAAATGCAAGGAAGGTCCTTACCCAACTTAATGGACCTGAAAGAGCAAACCAGATCTTACAGGAAATCAAGGCATCCTTCAGCAGAACAAGATCACACTGGCTATCCTTTGGCTGGACAGTGGTTATTATAGGTATCTTATTATCTATATTTCAGCAGTTCGTAGGAATAAACGTTGTACTCTATTACGCTCCAGAGATCTTTAGAGGAATGGGAATGGAGACAGACGCCTCTATGCTGCAAACCATCATCGTGGGAGCCATTAACATGCTGTTTACAGTGCTTGCGATCATGACTGTCGACAAATTTGGTCGAAGGAAATTAATGATGATAGGTAGCGCCATTATGGCAGTTAGTATGATTGGTCTTGGCTTTACGCTTTATTGGGAAGTGGAGGGATTACCGGCCTTGCTCCTCATGCTACTGTATATAGCCGCCTTTGCCATGTCCTGGGGACCTGTGGTATGGGTACTGCTATCAGAAATTTTCCCCAACAAGATCAGAGGTGTGATGGCCGTGGCTGTTGCTGTACAATGGCTGGCAAATCTAATAGTTTCCTGGACTTTCCCAATGATGAACAACAACGAGGCTTTAGTAGAAAGTTTTAACCACGGTTTTTCTTACTGGATCTATGGGGTAATGGCAATTCTATCAGGACTCTTTATCTGGAAGTACGTACCTGAAACGAAGGGAAGAACTCTCGAAGACATGGAAAATATTTGGATCAGACAAAAGCAGAACTAGCATGTACTTTTTAGGAATTGATCTGGGAAGCTCTTCAATAAAGCTATCGGTGTTGAATGCAGAAAAAGGGACTGTGGTATGTTCTGTCACTGCGCCCGATTTTGAAATGGAAATGAGAGCCCCGAAACACGGATGGGCAGAGCAGGATCCCAATAGTTGGTGGCAGTATTTCAAACAAGGTCTTAATACCATAAGGAACGAACACAGGTTTGATCTTAAACAAATAAAAGGAATAGGTATAGCTTACCAGATGCATGGTCTTGTTATTACCAATGAAAAATTTGATCCTGTACGACCTTCAATAATCTGGTGTGATAGCAGAGCGGCTCAAATTGGACAAGAAGCTTACAAATCCATCGGTGAAAAAAAATGTCAGGAGCAAATCCTCGGAAGCCCCGGTAATTTCACAGCCTCTAAGCTAGGCTGGGTAAAACAGAATGAGCCCGGGGTTTATGCCGAGGCAAAATACATGATGCTTCCCGGGGACTTCATTGCTGCGAAATTAACGGGAACAGCTCAGACCACTTCTTCTGGTTTATCTGAAGCTGCACTCTGGAATTTTCCTGAAGGCCGGCTCGCTGTAGAGGTTTTGGAAAATATGGGTCTGGATGAAAATCTTATTCCCGAAATCGTGCCCACTTTTGGGGAGCAGGCTACTATTAATCCCAAAATTGCCGAAGAGCTGGGATTTGATAAAAATGTAAAAGTCACCTATCGTGCCGGCGACCAACCAAATAATGCACTGTCGCTCAATGTACTGAATCCCGGAGAAATAGCCACAACGGCTGGAACCTCAGCAGTTATATATGCCGTTACAAATAGCGACGCCTACGACCCTGAAAACCGGATTAACACATTCCTGCATGTAAATAATACTGAAAGGCAAAAAAGAAATGGACTGCTGGGGATAATTAATGGATCGGGGATATTGTATCAATGGCTTCGGAGAATAATGTCCCTGGGCAACAGTGAACTTATTTCTTATGAGCTGCTAAATACTGAAGCTGCAAAGACAGAACCAGGTAGTGCAGGCCTTCGTTTCTATCCGTTTGGGAATGGAGTGGAAAGAATCTTTAATAACAAAGAAGCCAATTCGGGAATTGAAAATCTCAATTTCAACATTCATCAACCCGCTCACCTTGTAAGGTCTGCCTGTGAAGGAATTGTCTTTGCCATGAACTATGGCTTTGAGGTCATGAAATCCCTGGGCACCTCGGGAGAAATTGTGCGCGCCGGGAAGGGGAATCTTTTCCTGAGTCCGGTATTTAGAGAAATTTTCTGCAATACTACCCAGGCGCAGCTTGAACTTTATAATACTTCGGGAGCAGAGGGGGCAGCTCGTGGTGCAGCCTTTGGCCTGGGATACTTCAAAAATTTGAGCGAAGCTTTTGAGAACCTGGAGCGACTGGAATGTTTGGAGCCCGACAAGGAGCTCTCTGCACGTTATCAGGATATTTACGAACAATGGAAAAACAACATTAAAATAAATAAAGATTAAAAATGGAATCAAAATTTTTCAAGAACATCGACAAAATAAAATATGAAGGCAGGGAAAGCGACAACCCTCTTGCTTTTAAGTGGTACGACGAGAACAAAGTTGTAGCAGGAAAAACTCTAAAAGAACATCTGCGATTTGCCACAGCTTACTGGCACACCTTCAACAATACCGGAAGTGATCCATTTGGACCGGGCACAGAAACTTTCGCCTGGGACCGGAGTAACGACCCCATTACGAGGGCAAAGGATAAAATGGATGCAGCTTTTGAGTTTATGACTAAACTGGGAACGCCCTACTACTGTTTCCATGATGTAGATGTTGTTGACGAAGCCCCCACTCTTGCTGAGTTTGAAAAAAGACTCCAGACAATGGTGGAGTATGCAAAGAAAAAGCAGGAAGACACTGGAATTAAATTGTTGTGGGGAACTTCAAACTTGTTCAGCAATCCACGTTATATGAACGGGGCTGCCACCAATCCCAACTTTGACGTACTTGCCTATGCGGGTGCACAGGCAAAAATTGCACTTGATGCCACCATTGCTTTGGGCGGAGAAAACTACGTATTCTGGGGTGGACGAGAAGGTTATATGAGCCTTTTGAACACCGACATGAAAAGAGAACTTGATCATTTAGGAAGATTCCTGAATGTTTGTAAGGACTATGCGAGAAAGCAGGGCTTCAAAGGAAATTTCTTCATTGAACCCAAGCCTATGGAGCCAACAAAACACCAATATGATTATGATGCCGCCACTTCTCTCCATTTCATTAAGCAGTATGGACTGGAGAAGGATTTCAAATTAAACCTTGAAGTTAATCACGGAACTCTGGCAGGTCATACCTTCGAACATGAATTACAAGTTGCAGTAGATGCAGGTATGCTGGGCAGTATAGATGCTAACAGAGGAGATTACCAAAACGGCTGGGATACAGATCAATTCCCAATCGATCTTTACGAGATCACCCAGGCCATGCTCATCATCCTCGAAGGAGGTGGACTACAAGGTGGTGGAATAAACTTTGATGCCAAAGTCCGCCGTAACTCTACCGATCTTGAAGATAAATTCATTGCGCACGTTTCAGGAATGGATGTGTTTGCCAGAGGTTTGATCTGTGCTAACAATGTACTTGAAAATTCAAAGTATAAACAAATTCGTAAGGATCGTTACGCGTCATTTGATTCCGGTAACGGAGCAAAATATGAAAACGGAGAACTCTCGCTTGAAGATCTAAGCAGAATTGCACGTGAAAACGGCGAACCAAAACAAATTAGCGGAAAACAGGAGTTACTCGAGCAAATTATTGCCAATTCCTATTAACTTTCTCGTTTAAGCAGTAAAACCTTTTAATAGAGGCCGGAGTCTTTAAGACTCCGGCATATTAACTGCTTTAATTCAAAGCTCATCGCATAAACTCACAATCATGAAACAAAAATTAAATTTTCAAAGAGTAGGACTCTTTCTTATAGCAGCTGCTTTTCTAACAGGGTGTAGAAATGAGAACAAGACTCCGGAAACCGAAACAGCTCCCGCTGCTTCCAGTGATACTCTACCGCAATTTGCCTCGGAGCCACTGGTAACAGATAACTATACGGCAGATCCTTCTGCTCATGTTTTTGAAGGGAAGATCTATGTGTATCCTTCCCACGACTGGGATTCAGGAATTCCTGAAGATGATACGGGAGCGCACTTCAACATGAAAGATTATCACGTTTACTCCATGGACAGCGTAGGAGGTGAAATTACAGATCACGGAGTAGTGCTGGACGTTGAGGAGGTCGCCTGGGCTAAAAGGCAAATGTGGGCGCCCGATGCTGCCGAAATGGATGGAAAATATTATCTATACTTCCCCGCAAAAGACGAGAATGACATCTTTAGAATTGGAGTTGCGGTTGGAGATTCACCGGCAGGACCGTTTACCCCTCAGGAAGAACCCATTGCCAAAAGCTACAGTATAGATCCTGCAGTATTCAGAGATACAGATGGAGAATATTACATGTACCTGGGCGGAATCTGGGGCGGCCAATTGCAACGATATCGCAATAACGAATACCAGGGAGAGCAAGATCTTTATCCTGCAGATGATGAGCCGGCCTTAAGTCCGAAAGTGGCCCGCATGAGTGATGATATGTTAGGTTTTGCTGAAGAGTTAAAGGATGTACAGATCCTGGACGAGAATGGAAATCCAATTACCACAGGCGATAATGAAAGAAGGTTCTTTGAAGCTGCCTGGGTTCATAAATACAATGGAAAATATTATTTCTCCTATTCTACCGGAGACACACATAACATCGCTTATGCCATCGGCGACAGTCCTTATGGTCCCTTTACTTACCAGGGGGTAATTCTTGAGCCGGTTTTGGGATGGACAAATCACCATTCGATTGTGGAACATAATGGCCAGTGGTATCTCTTCTATCACGATAGCTCCCTTTCCGGAGGCAAGACATATCTTAGAAGTATGAAAGTTGCTAAACTTGAATACAACGAGGATGGCACCATTAAAACCATAAGTTCCTTCAAGGAGGAGGAGCCGGATGTAGTTACAAACTAGAGCTTCCAAAAATGTCAAAATCCAGAGCTTTATTATCTGCAGTACTGTTTTGTATCTTCTCTGTTGCTGCGTTTGGTCAGGTAAAATTGCCGAAACTAATAAGCGACGGCATGGTGCTGCAGCGGGATACAGACATCAAGCTATGGGGATGGGCTTCTGAAGGGGAACCTGTTTCTGTTCTATTCAGGGGGAAGGAGTACAACACCCGTGCAGATAATAATGGAAAATGGACCATCGATCTTTCAGGACTTGAAGAAGGTGGGCCATTCATTATGACAATTGCGGGAAGTAATAAAATCGAATTAAAGGACATATATGTAGGTGACGTATGGCTGGTCTCTGGACAATCTAACATGGAATTATCTATGGGAAGAGTTGAACCTTTGTATGCCGATGAAATAGCCAATGCCAATAATCCCCAGCTTCGATTTTTTGAAGTGCCTAAAAACTATCATTTTGAAGAGGCCCGGGAGGAAATTGAGGGAGGCAAGTGGGAACCTGTAACCCCGGAAAATATCAGGCAGCTATCAGCTGTTGCTTATTTCTTTGCCAAAGATCTATACGATCAATACCAGGTTCCAATTGGGATCATCAATTCGAGCCTTGGGGGTTCCCCTGCAGAAGCCTGGATGAGCGAAGAAGCTTTAAAAGAATTTCCAAATCATTATGCTGAAGCAATTCAGTATAAAATTTCAGACTTTAGGGACAGCATTCAAAACAATGATGCTGAAAGAATTGGAAGCTGGCATCGTAAGGCTGTAAAGGAGGATGTAGGGATCCCGAATAAATGGAAAAACGAACAGGTTGACACGTCCGGATGGAGCAGCATGGAAATTCCGGGGTACTGGGCCGATGATGAACTCGGCCACAAAAATGGGGTGGTTTGGTTCAGAAGGACATTTGAGATCCCGCAAGAGCTGGCAGGCCAATCACCGAAATTGTTACTAGGAAGAATCGTGGATGCCGATTCAGTGTTTGTCAACGGCCACTTTGTAGGAAATACAACGTATCAGTATCCTCCACGAAGATATTCGATACCGGCAGGAATTTTGAAGCCGGGACAGAACAGCATTAGCATAAGGATCACCAATGAGAGCGGAAGAGGCGGGTTTGTTACAGATAAGCCATATAAGCTCATCTTTGAAGATTCAGAAATTGATCTTAGGGGAGAATGGAAATATAAACTTGGGGTGGAGATGCCATCTTTAAGAGGTCAAACCTTTATAAGATGGAAGCCCCTGGGCCTGTACAACGCCATGATCCACCCTCTTACAGACTACTCTTTAAAAGGAGTTATATGGTACCAGGGGGAATCAAATGCCGATAATCCTGTGGAGTATGAAAGGCTATTTCCAGCTCTTATAAAGGACTGGCGGAAGCAATTGGAGCAACCGCGACTTCCTTTCCTGTTTGTGCAACTGGCAAACTTTATGGAACCCCGGGAAGAGCCAGGTGAAAGTAGTTGGGCCAGGCTTCGAGAATCCCAGACTAAGACCCTGTCCCTTCCCAAAACCGGAATGGCAGTAACTATAGATGTAGGGGAATGGAATGACATTCATCCCCTAAACAAGAAAGCAGTCGGCGAAAGGCTTGCACGGGCAGCAAAAAAAGTTGCTTATAATGAAGAAATTGTGCCAGCCGGACCGCTCTACGATTCTTTTGTTAGGGAGAAAGACTCGATTATAATTAGCTTCAAAAATACAGGAAGCGGATTGGTTGCCAAAAATGGCAATTCTCTTGAACATTTTGCCATTGCAGGAAAGGATAGAAAATGGCGCTGGGCAAAAGCTGTGATAAGAGGAAACAAAGTAGTGGTTTATCATCCTGAGGTCTCGAATCCTGTAGCAGTACGATATGCCTGGGCAGATAATCCCGATACGGCTAATCTCTACAACAGAGAAGGACTGCCTGCCTCTCCATTTAGAACAGATGACTGGGATTAATATACCTATTGTAAAAAGCCATTTTAGGAAGTGTTTTGAGTGGCCTTTTTCAGGTTATCAATATCCATTGGTTAGAGGAGAAAAATTGAGGTAAACTAGTAATAACAGATTAACCTGTTCCCTACCCCATAAGAATGCTTGTTATGAGTAGACAGCTATTTCCAAAAATATCTTTTGCAGCCATTCTGATTTGGCGGTTTGCAAACAGCTGTCAAAAAGTTCAAGTCAGCTATTCTAAAAGACCCTACTTCCTTTTCTTTCTCTTTTTTCTTTACGTTGCCTTCTGCTTTGGTCAGGAAAAGCCACTTCAGAAATATCAATTCGAGGATCTATCCAACATTCCCACGCAAAGGGCCGTGGCCACCATTTCGCAAGACCAACAGGGATTCATTTGGATGGGCACCAACGGCCTCGGTCTAAACCGGTATGACGGTCTTGACTATGCTATCTACCAATACAGAGAAAAGGACAGCACTAGCCTGAGCAATTCTCTTGTCCACGCCACTTTTGTAGATGAAAAGAACAGGTTGTGGGTAGGCACAGAAATGGGTCTTGATCTTTACAACAGAGATCTGGACAACTTTCTGCACATCCCCATGACAGAAGAAGGAATAGAACCAGCAGTGCATTCTATCCTGAATCTCGGAGTTGATGAACTTTTAGTGGGAACTCATGAAGATGGGATTTTTCGAGTAAACTCTCAATCATTAGAATCTTTTTCTGTCGAAATAGAAGGAGTTAGTGAAATTAGGAATTTCCTTATCAACGATTTTGCACATTTTGATCATAGGATTGTTGTAGGAACAGACCGAGGTCTTTTTGAATTTGATAAAGAACAGAATAAACTCTATCCTCTCACCTTTATGACTTTGAATGGTAGGGAAAGAATTACTGCCCATGTACAAAGCTTTGCCGTTGACCAATACGGAACACTTTGGGTTGGCACTACCACACAAGGTCTGTACAGGATTGAGGGCAATGAAAATGGCCGCTATGTGATTCAGCATTTTCCCATCACCTCAAAAAGGATTTTATCTCTTTTGGCTACTCCACGAAAAACAATGTTATGTGGAACAGAAAACGATGGAATGTTTGAGTTGGACAGACATGGAAAAATTCTCAAGCAGTATTTAAGCACCAAAGATGACGACAAAAGCATAAAATCAAACTCTATCTGGTCTCTATTCCTGGACCATCAGGAACGGATATGGATTGGCTATTACAATAATGGAGTGGCAGTCTACGATCGTCTAAGCGACAAATTTGCAGATATTGAAAGTAAGTTGAACAATTCCAACACCCTCCAGGCTAACTCAGTAACCGGAATATTGAAGGATGAAAAAGGCAGAACTTGGATAGGAATGGATGGAGGCGGAATTGATGTTTATCACCCCCAATCTCATTCTTTTACTCATTTGCTTAATAATAGGAACAATGTCGCCAGTGGACTTCATTCTCCCGATGTTCAGACCCTTTTTAAGGACAGTAAAGGGAATATCTGGGTGGGTACCTGGGATCATGGGATCTACCTATTGAAGAAAGGATCGACTTCATTCATTAACTATAACATCGAAAATACAGAGGGAGAAATAGCCACTAACAGAATTCTCAGTTTCACGGAAGATTCAAAGGGAACAATATGGATAGGTACCTTTTCCAGAGGCCTTCATTCCTATGATCCTCGATCGGGTAAGTTTTCCGTGTATGATCAGGAGCCATTCCTACGTGAAAGGATAAGTTATAGCAATGTAAGGAAAGTATATGTCGACAGTCAGGACCAGCTTTGGATAGGAGGTAATCCGGGGCTTTTCAGGCTTAAAATCCAGAATGGGAAATATTTTCTGGAGGTGATGTCGGGGAGATTTTACGCAGGGGCGGGAAAAAGATCCTTTGATAGTCAGGTTCTCGATATCTATGAAGACTCCTCCCAAAGGATCTGGATAGGTACAGATGGGGCGGGACTTTCCACTTATGATATGAAAACAGACCGTTTTTCGTGGATCAAACCTGAAGATGGCCTGGATAAATTAACAGTTTCCTCGGTTGTTCAGGATAATGAGGGCAACATTTGGGCAGCAGGAAATAATGGGCTGGCAAAGCTGGACAGAACCAACAATAGCATCAAGAACTTCACAATCAATGATGGTTTGCTCAGCAATGATTTTAATAACAGTGCAGTTTATAAAGACCGGGATGGCACACTCTATTTTGGTTCCTACGAAGGGGTGAATTTTTTTAATCCTGCACAATTGACTAGTAACAATAGCCCTTCAAAAGTCTATTTTACCGATTTAAAGATTTTCAACCAATCTGTCAAGCCTGGAGAGGAAGCTTCTCCCTTAGACAAGGTTATTTCTCAAACCAGAAAAATAGAACTGCACCATTCCCAATCTGTCTTCACCATAGACTTTGCATCTATTGACTTTACAAGACCCGAAAAAATTTATTTTGCCTATTACCTCCAGGGCTTTGAAGACAAATGGAACTATGTTCAAAATACCAGAAGTGCTACTTATACAAACCTTCCGGCAGGTGATTATACATTTAAGGTAAAAGCAGCCAACAGCGATGGAATTTGGGGAGCGGAACCTGCCTCCGTTCAAATAACCATCCTTCGTCCCTGGTGGTTTACCAACCTTGCTATAACCGGTTATATCCTTCTTATTCTAGGGTTATGTTTCCTCTTCTATCGATATTTTAATTCCCGTATAAAACACAAACGTCTAATTGAACAGGAACGGGAAAGGCACCTCCAGGAAGAAGTTTTGAACGATAAGAAGATCCAGTTTTTTACCAATATCTCTCACGAATTTCGTACGCCGTTAACTCTTATCTTGAGTCCGCTTCAGGACATACTGCATAATGACATCCTTCCGGAGAAGCTGAAAAGAAAACTCAATATTATCAATAAGAACACTGTGAGGCTAAAAAGGCTTGTTGATGAATTAATGGACTTCAGAAAACTTCAGCTTGATGAAATCCCTTTGAAGATTTCCGAATTTAGAATTAATTCACTGCTGGAGGAAAGTCTGGAATACTTCAGAGAAGAGGCTCAACAGCGGAATATTGCCCTGACCCTCGAATCTGAAAATAAAAATATTATGATCCGGGCAGACAAAGGTAAACTTGAGAAGATCCTGTTTAACCTTCTTTCCAATGCGTTTAAAAGCACCCCGAATAATGGGATAATCACCTTAGCCGTCGCTATAAAACAAGAACATCACTTCAGACTTACCGATGAAGATCTTCCACTAGAGGCCCTTGAAATTAGCATTGAGGATACAGGAAAAGGAATTCCAACGGAAGAACTGGATAAAATATTTGAGCGCTTTTATCAGATAAAGGATCTTAATGAACAATACTACAGTGGAACGGGAATAGGCCTGGAGGTGGTAAAGAGCTTTGTGGAACTGCACAAAGGTGACATTAAAGTAGAAAGTGAATCAGGAGTTGGCACCAAGTTCACAATTCTGCTTCCCCTGAATAAAACCTTATCCACTGTGGCGGAGGTCATAGACCCAGAAACAGCTTATCAGAAACACGAGACTAGAGCACATGAACTTGCAAAGCCAGAATTCGAGAAGCAACACAAGAAAACTCTTTTACTAGTAGAGGATAACCTTGAACTCAGATCCTACTTGCAGGAGGAACTTTCTTTTGATTACCGCGTGTTGACCGCACTAGACGGAATAGAGGCCATCGAAAAGGCCGATAAATACCTGCCGGATGTGGTGGTTACTGATGTTGTGATGCCCAATATGAGCGGAATTGAATTCTGTTCCCAGCTTAAGAAGAACATTAAAACCAGCCATATTCCTGTTCTTATGTTGACGGCAAAATCACAATCTGACGACCTGATAGAAGGACTGGAGGCGGGAGCCGATGTTTACCTGACGAAGCCATTCGAGATGAAAGTGATGCGGTCTCAGTTAAAACAGCTGCTTTCCACAAGAGCTCTCTTGTACTCAAAATATATTGGAGATTTTAAAAAGGCCGAAACAGAGCCCGGCTCCATTTCTTTAGATCAACAATTTATCCTGGAGATCATAAGGTACACCCGCCAAAACATCAAAGAAACTAATCTTAATGTAGAGAAGCTTGCGAAGGAATTTAATCTCAGTAGAAGCCAGCTTTACCGGAAGATTAAAACCCTCACGGGGCTTACCGCCAATGAACTCATTCGAAAGATTCGCCTGGAACGAGCCAAAGAACTGCTTGAAGAAAGTGCATCCTCAGTAAGTGAGATAAGTTATGCTGTAGGATTCTCTTCCCCCTCCTATTTCTCGAAATGTTTTAAATCTCATTTTGGTATTCTTCCAAAGGAACTGAAGGAAGAATAAAATTAAATGCCAGGGGAATGCGTCTTTAAAATCAAGTTATTCAGCTCCTGAACAAATCTTTTTTGAGCCTTACCTTACCTTAAGTTTCCAGCTTTGGTTGGTTGAGATGTGCCAACTGGTGGTTCTATAGGGGAGTCAGCATCAATGTGTGATCCGGATTTCAAAAACTGGCGAAATAGCCTTTCAAAAAATAACATTTACCACACTCCTTAAAAAAGGTGCCTCAAAAATGGCATTTTAGGAAGTTCATTTTGAACAGTGTTCACCTGTTCCTATCTAAAAATAAGCAAACAAAAAAACCGGGCCAGAACCCGGTTTTTTTGAGAAGTTAATTGAAGCTAAGCTAATTCAAACCCTAGTATTCCAATTCTCCTGTAAAATCTTCACTTACGTCTCTACCGGCCAAGCCGTCTGCAACTCCCTTGTAGGCATGTTTTCTTTCATAGTTGGCATCCCAAAGGTTAGGAGATTCATCGGGCAACCAGAATTCGTGCTCCTTTTCGTGATCTGAAACACCCCAGATGGTTATTCCGTAGCGCTGAGCAGCAGGAATATATTCTCTATAGGAATCAAAGATGAACCGGTACATATCAGCTTGATCTGCTAATTGCTCGGTTGTTGGAGAGGCCGTACCGAGTCTTACATCAAGTTCTGAAACTTTGATGATTTTCCCGGTAGCTGCAAGTTTCTGGAACATTTCAACAATGTCTTCTCTGCTGGTATAAAGACCCACGTGCATTTGGGTACCAATTCCATCAACTGTAGCACCCTGGCTTTCGATGTAGTTAACATAATCTATCAATCCGTCGAGTTTTGCCATACTGGCCTCAAGGTTATAGTCGTTAATAAAAAGTACATCAGATGGCTCAGCATGCTCGCGCGCCAGTTTGAAAGCCGTCACCGCATAATCCTTTCCAAGATACTTCTGCCAGTAAAAATGATCGCTCGCCGCATCTGTTACGTTACCGTCACGAAGGCTTCCACCCTCTTTCATCGGCTCATTAACAACATCCCAGGCCGTTACGTCATCTGTATAACGGGTTACCATCTCGGTGATCCAATGCTCCATTGCATCACCTATGACTTCAGCTTTTTCTTCATCGGTCATTTCTACTATTATTGGAGGAGAGCCTGCAGCTACTTCGCCCGAAGTCAGCACCACATCGTCAATGTAAAGAGTTGCCGGAGTCTGTCCAAAATCGAAGACAAGTTTATTACGGTCTGCTGTAGTTGGGGTAATTGTTCTTACCACTTGTTGCCAGGTGGTTCCAACATCAATACCACCGGAATAATCGGCTGCATAATCAGGATTTTGTAACTGAAATTGAATAGTTGCCGGTACATCTGCTTTGACATAAAAAGATACAGTATATTCTGTTCCCTGCTCCAGTGGTTCGTTTAAAGTATAAAGCTGTTGTGCCTCCCATAACTGGGCTTCAGAAGGATTCGTCAAAACCATAGCATAAGTACTGTTATAGCCTTCTCCTTCTGCAGAAACTGATCGGGTAGACTCATTTCCCCAACCGTTCCAGCCGTCTAGTGTTCCATTTTCGAAATCACCGTTAGCTATCAGATTGACTACTTCGGCCTCCGCGTCAAGATCCACCACATTAAAGCTGTCAACGTCGACATAATAAGTGACGCCGGGCAGATAACCCAGGTCCAGAAACATACTAAAGTTTGTTCCGGTAAAATCGCTTACGACAAATTTCACCTGCTGCCATTGAGAAGTTGTCTCAAAAGCTTCGGTCCAATCCCCACCAGTATTATACCAGTCAAGCCATGGATAATTGTTCGATAGGCCGCTAAAGGAAATTCTTCCCTTACCAGGTTGATCAGATCTTATATAAAATGACACTTCATATTCATGGCCGGAAACTACAGGGATTTGTGGACTTGCTAACTGGAGATCCCACGGGTTTGCAGCACCTGAGCCGGCAACAAGTTTAATTGCTTTACTGTTGTCTCCCAGACCTTCTCCTTCAACAACAGTTATACCATTCCCCGGGTTGTTTTTATTCCAACCGGTAAAGCTGCCGTCTTGTAAGCCCGAAATATCCAAAGCATTAGACCCACTTGATCCGGGTATTACCGTGGGTGCTATTAAGCTGTTTAGGTAACTCGCGTTTTGATTGGAATGCCATACAAGAGTATGACCATATATGCTCAACCCTGCGTCTGTAGCTTCTGCAATGAAAGCATCAACAGGTGCAAAGTTTATTTCGCCCTGTGCATTCACCATAGCGCCGTGTTTCATGGCGTAACCTACAGTGACTTCATCAAAGTTCTCGTTTACTATATTCCTGTAAACCTCATCATTCATGTAAAGGTCCATTCCTATACCTGCACCCAATACATAATCGGCATAGGTCTTTAGCGGCTCATATCTTTCTATTTTTTCTGCCAGTTCCAATGGCAATTCTGCACGTGTCACCCTTTCATCTTCAGGTCTCTCCTCCCACTCCATAATTTCTCTTTCACAGGATGGAAACAGGAGAGAGCAAAGAACAAAAACAGATAATATCTTAATTTTTTTCATCTCTTAATTATTTATAGTTATTCAGGAAAATCGGTAACTATTGGAGTTTCTAAAGAAACAATACGCCAGTTATCTGTATAAACCTGCACAGAAGTTTCAGAAGAAGGGAATTCCACATCGGCAGTGTACCCCGGCAGCTGATTAAGATTAAAATCGGAGTTTTCAAAGAAGATCCCAAAGTTCTTATAGGTAGCCGCTTCACGATATGCCAATACATCTTCAAAGGTGTGATCACCTCCATCACTAAACATATAGAAGTCTGTTAGAGGAATGGTGACTGTGGTCCAACCTTCGGGTTCAAAAGGCACTACCTCCCCGTCAACGATCCATGGAACGTAATTGTACACTCCTCCACTCCATTCACCACCGTTGAAGTTGTTTATCAACATAATTTTTAAGTATCCGCTATCTGCCCATGCTTCAGGAACAAAGACATCAAATTGGAAAGCCACCTGGTCCAATGGAGTATCGGCTGGAATTATGGGAGTAAGTTGAGATCGCCAGTTTTCTTCGCCTGATGTCCAGACCTCAGATAAGCGATTTTTAGCGGCGGCATAGGTTTCACCTTCCGCAGGACCATGAGGAATATAGTTGCCCTGAGAAACATGACCTTCCCCGACCACTTCAGACCGGAGATCTTCCCGGGTGAGATTGGTTCCCCATTCTCCCATGACACCTTTCCCGTCAAAGTTCAAAAGTATACCGGGCTCGAAATTAAAAAAGGCAGGAGAATATGCTACCCCATTGGCGGTTTCAACATAAATCGAACCGCCTTCGTCTGCAACTCCTTCAGGAACGGTTACAGTAAAGAATTCCCCATCTTCTTCATCGTAAGTAATTCCGCTAGTAACTTCAACATCACCAGGAAAAACTACCCGACTCACCTCCATTAAACCTGTACCATAAACGGTGATTTCTTCACCCGCATTAGGTAGCGTGTGTGAAACACCTGTAATTGTTGGTGCCGAAGAGCGTATTTCAAAATTAATTACCGTTTCAGTATTGTCCTTTACCAAACGAATGGTGTTACGTTCATCTTCAGGAGCCTCCGAAACAGGAGTGTCTGACGACACCCGGATCAACATTGAATTGTCTGAGACATAAACAGGATTAAAATCTGTTTGAAAGCCGTTGATATAAACTCTTCTCATACCGGTGAAACCCGATCCCTCAAGGCGCAATAACTGCCCAAGTCTTGCAAATTCTACTTCCCTGTCGGGTACATTTGAATCTACATCCTGCAGGTAGACCGCGTCTACAACTATTTCACTATCGCTGGTATCATCATCGGTAGAACAGGCCGTGAAGAGAAAACTCCACAGAAGAACTCCCAGCATGGCTCTCCACTGCCACCAACTCTTGTTTATACTTTTATTCTTCATTTTATTTGATTTTAATGTTATATAATTTCTTACTGGAATAGTTCATCTGTAATTCTTTCTTCAGTAAACTCGTAAGGAACAGCCTCTTCTCTTAGAAGTGGATTTTGCACAACTTCAGATTCAGGATAAGGCAAAAAGAATATACTGGCATCAGCATCTCCCACCGCACGTGTCGTAGCGTCAACTGTCTCATCAATCGTTACAGTATTGGTTGCGGCATTATAGGTGAAAGGAAGAATGGTAGCCCGATCCTGATTGTCAATGTAATTTATTACTTCCTGTTGTTCATAATAGGACCATCTCACCAAATCGTACCAGAACTGACCTTCCATTGCCAATTCTACCCGGCGCTCATGTAGAAGATCTGCGAAGGTAAGACTGGATTTAGGATCCAAACCTGCTCTTTCGCGAAGTTCATTGACATACATAAGTGCAGTTGCGTCACTTGTAGAGGCGTTGTTTCCTAACACTGCCTCGGCATAGTTCAGGTAAACTTCCCCCAGCCTTAGCATATAAGTATTCAAGCCGGAATTCATTCTTGAAGTAGCCGGGTTGTCTTTAGTTGAACCCACAACTCCTTTCTTTACATTGAGATAAGTGTTTTCATGTTCGACCAAATAACCTCCATTTGCTTTGTTGATCTCAGGATAAAAGTCTCCATCAGCCATCCAGGTGGCTTCGCGACGCTGGTCATTCTGTTCATATTCCAACAAAACGTCATATGAGGCTCTCGTCCAGGCTCCCCAGGCCGCATCATCCCCGGTTATTTCAGAATTTAGTGCAAAGTATGCCTGATGTGTATTATTCACTCCCCAATCTCCATTTGGTACCCACTGCAGCGCAAACATTGATTCTGAATTGTTATTATTTTCGACTTTAAACAAGTCGGCGTAGTCACCCATCAAAGCATAAGGTCCTTCATTAATAGCCTTGGCAGCAGCCATTTTTGCCAGGTCAAGAAGTTCCTGATCTCTCGTACCACTGTTGGGGCCATCAACAAGTCCGGAATATGAGAGATATACTCGGGACAGCATTCCATAAGCTGCATATTTTGTTAGCCGCCCAGCCTGTCCTGCTGTTTCGGGTAAATACTTAGCAGCAAATTCCAGATCCCTCAATGCAAACTCAAACACATCGGTTCTTGGGCTCTTCGGGATCAATGGATTACTAATGATTTCTGACTGACTTGTGGTAATAATAGCATCTCCCCATAATGAAGCAACATACCAGTAGGCCGTTCCTCGCATGAATCTTGCCTCGGCTATGTACTGATTTTTTATGTCTTCACTAACATTACTTTGCCTTATAGCCTCAATAGTATTATTGGACTGCTGAATTACCACGTACAGAGATCTCCATGCCTCCACCAGCGGCCCGGTAAGACCGGTCTCAGTTAAATCGCTGAAAGGATAAATGTAGTCTGAATAAGGGGCATACAAATTATAAGACCTTCCATCACCCAGACCAAAGTAAAATTTATCATTGAATGAAAACCATACCTTGTTATAAAGAGGTGCAGTTGCAGCCTGGAAATCCTGTTCAGATTTGAAGAAATTCTCTTTTGCAATTTGATCATTCGGCTCTACATCAAGACTACAGCCGTAGGAGCCAACAAGGAGACCCGCCACAAAAAGTGTTTTAACTATATTTTTCATAATCATCATTTTTTTAAAAGTTGACATTTAAACCTACCGTATAAATTCTAGGGGAGGGATAACGGCCATTATCAATACCTGTTAAAAGGGCATCCTGGTTAATTGCTCCTACTTCGGGATCATAGCCAGAGTAATCTGTAAAAGTGTAAACATTCTGAAGATTGGTATATGCCTTCATGCTGTATAATCCAAATCGTTCAATCCAATCGGCTGGTAATCTATAGCCAAAGGAGATGTTCTGAATCCTCAAATAGGAACCATCTTCAAGGAACCTGTCACTAAACCTGAAATTCGAAGTCGAAGCTGCAGATGATGCCGCTATTCTTGGCATATATGGATCACCTCCAACGATCTGCACGTTGCGGTAATCGTTTGGACCATTAGGATCTATTAAGGCCAGTTGGGCATAACCAAGAGCCGATTGCAGCAAGTTGGTATTTTCCCTTGGGTTTTCTAAAAATCTTCTCTGATAATTTACAATCTCATTTCCGTAGACTCCTGACAGTTGAACATTTAGATCAAAATTCTTATATCTAAAGGTATTTGCTATACCAAAAGTGAAATCTGGCAATGGGTTTCCAATATAATCCCTGTCCTGTTCATTAATTACTCCGTCACCGTTAATGTCTTTAAAAATGTAATCTCCAATCCACACTCCATTTTCTCCAATTTCCATTCCTTCCGGCAAGGCCGTTGGAACAACCTCTCCGGCCTCATTTCTGTAGTAGAAATCGGTAGCATCTTCAAAACGCCCAATAACTTTATAACCATAGAATTGAGCTATAGGCTTACCAACTGCAGTTCTTGTAACAATGGTGACATCTGAACCTTGCTGAAGAGTTCTGTTAAGAATCCCGGTTTCGGTGGCCAGGGAAAGCACTTCGTTTCTGTTGAGGGTAAAAACAAAGTTTGATTTCCAGGCAAAGTTATCAGAATCGATGTTTACAGTATTAAGAGTCAGCTCAACACCCTTGTTTTCCAAAGATCCAATGTTCACATATGGCGCAGAAGTAGCACCTACACCTGAAGTTCCCGAATAATCTGGATAGGGAGCAAGAAGAAGTAGGTCTTCTGTTTTCTTGTAGTATACATCTGCAATAAACTCAATACGGTTATTGAACATGTAAAGATCAATACCGGCATTGCTGGAATATGTAGTTTCCCACTGCAGGTCTGGGTTTGCAGTATTTGCAGCCAAAAGCCCGGTTCCAAAAGGAGTGGCAGAGGCTCCATAAATAGAAGTGAAGGCAAAATTAGGCACACTCTGGTTACCCACAGCTCCATATCCTAAACGCAGCTTCAAGTTATTAATGTATTCATTGTCTCTAAGAAAATCCTCATTGGAAATTCTCCAGGCCAATGCTGCCGATGGGAACCAACCCCAACGATTATCCTCGCTAAATTTAGAAGAACCATCATACCTTAAAGTGGCTGTCAATAAATACCTGTCATCATAGGAATAGAAGGCCCGTCCAAAATAAGAGCTAAGTGCACTTTTGAAACTGGAATTGGAATTTCTGGCAGTTGTGGCATCACCAGCATTGAGATCGGTAGCTCCATTTGTAAGATATCCTGTGCGGTAACCGTATAAACCTTCCCAGAAAGATTCCTGGTACTCCTGTCCCAGCATAGTGTTAATACTGTGATCTCCAAAAGTACGGTCGTAGGTTAAGATGTTACGGAAGTTGTAGTATTCATTATAATTTTTTGTTCTACTTCCTTCACGAACATCGTTCACAATGGCCCCAAAAGTATAGGAAGGATTAAAAGTATATCCATTATATATTCCGTAATCCAGGGAGTACTCCGATCTCAACTTTAGACCTTCAATGATCTCAAGCTCCGCATAAGTATTTGCCCTTATCCCGGCACTTTCACTCCTGTTTTCTCTAATACTGGCTAAACCTACAGGGTTATTCTGCACGAATTCGTCTGTTACAGGACCGTCGAAGGTTCCTTCTGCATTGCGCACCGCCACATTTGGCGTTTGCTTTAAAGCGGTGAGAATCAACGACTGGTCTGAAAATGTAGTATTCTGGTTAATATTACTGAAAGCAAAATTTATCCCGGTCTTTAGATAATCTTTCACCTGTGTATCGAATAGACCCCGAAGGTTCAAACGATCAAAAGAAGAGCCCAACGCAATACCTTCCTGATCAAGATATCCAATACTCATGGAATAATTGTTTTTTTCGTTTCCACCAGAGACAGAAACATTATAGCTTTCCATCATAGCCCTGTCAAACATTTCATCCTGCCAGTCAGTTCCTTCTCCCAGCAACTCCGGACGAATAAAAAAGGGATCCTGCTCAACAATGCCCAGTTCGGCTCTGGTATTTTTATGAATAGCGTACTCTCGCAGGTTTAGCATATCCAGGTGTTTTGGTAATTCCTGAAAACCTACGTAGGTATCCAGATTTACCCTCATTTCACCTGCCCGGCCTCTCTTTGTAGTGATCAAAATAACCCCGTTAGCAGCCCTGGACCCATAAATTGCCGTAGCAGAAGCATCCTTTAAGATATCTATGGATTCAATATCTGAAGGGTTGATAGATGCAAAAGCATTTTGCCCTCCCTGGCCGGTATTACTATCCACGATTACTCCGTCGATAACGAAAATGGGCTCGTTGGAACCTGTTATGGAACTTATCCCACGAATTCTTATCGAAGAGCTTCCTCCCGGAGCCCCACTGTTCTGCTGAATTTGCACTCCGGCAGCTCGCCCCTGAAGCACCTGGTCTACCGTAGTGGACACAGACTCCTCTAATGCATCAGCCGAAACCGAAACCACAGCTCCTGTCACATCACTCTTTTTCATTGTTCCATAACCTACTACCACCACTTCATCCAAAGCAGAGACATCCTGAATAAGAGTAACATTGATTTCCGACTGGCCATTCACGGTAATTTCTTCAGTTACAAAACCTACGTAACTATAAACAAGAGTTCCGTTGGCAGGAACATTATCAATAGTGTAGTTTCCATCAAAATCGGTCACCACTCCATTAGTTGTTCCCTTAAGTAGGACGGTAACTCCGGGCATGGGACCATTTTCATCGGTGACCGTCCCTGTCACTGTACTTTGACCGACTGCAGTAAAACTCATTAAGCTCAAAAGAACCAAAAAAGTAAAACTTCGTGTCCTGGAGCAAAATTCGCGAAGTAAATAATTTGTCATCTTCAATCTTTATTAATTAAGTATTAAGTAAAATATCCTGCCTCGTAATGGCATTGAATTTTTAACATTTACGAAATCGATTGATTTCTTAAATATGGGTTAAATCTAAAAAATAATTATCTTATAAACATAGCTTCAACTGCTAAAATTTAGTAGCACATTTGTTGCAAAATTGTACGAAATTTGAAGCATTACAGCACTTTACGGCACCAAAACCCTTTAATCATCTGCCAACAGCAAAGGAGTTTTGAAATTTCAAAATTTTTAACAACTTTTTTTTCTGAAGAGGTATTTTGAAAATCGATTGTGAAAAATTTCCTCTATTGATCATCTCATATTTTTTCAGGTGCTTGTGATGAATTCTTGAGGATGATCTTAGTTGAATTTCACCCAATCCACCTCCACGCCATCACCTTCCTTCAACTGCACTATAAGATCCTGAATACCTTCTACCTCCTTTTCTACCGGCGCTGAAAAAACATTCCAATTTCCCCCTTTTTGAATGGCAACTCTAGAAATCTCCTTTTGGTCCTCACCTGCCAGTTTTAGTACCACAGTACCGCCGGTTAAGGATCTTGCCTTCAGCTTTACTTCTTTCGGACCTTCTTTACCGAAGACTACCCTGTTATACCTAACCCAGGCATCAGGTTTATTTATTACCATTTTCCAGCCTTGAAAGGGATCAAGCCGGTCCAAGAAAACTGCGGCAGCTCCGTAATTACTTTTTGCACTATAACGGTCGATTTGAATTTCAGAATTGCTGGAAGTAACTCCCACTCCGCGTTTGGTAGGAACTACTTTTTTAATATTTCCATTGTCCTCAAAAAACAAGCTGTCCGCACGAATGGAGCGGTTTTTGTCAAAATCGGGAGACAGATCATTGTCGTGATAAAATAAATACCATTGATCTTTATAACTAACAATCGAATGATGATTCGTCCAGGTACCTGAAGCAGACTCATCCATGACAACTCCTCTATGGGTGAATGGTCCCATGGGGTTATCCGAAACTCCATATTCAATTCTTTCGGTATTATTAGCCACATGGGGATAGGTCATATAATAGATCCCGTTACGTTCAAATACAAAAGGCCCTTCTATATGCCCTTTTTGAGGGATCTCCTCAAAAGTTTTTATTTCTGAAGCCAGCTCCAGCATATTATCATTCAGTTTCGCACCGAAGATCTCGCCTCGGGACCAGTACAGGTAAGCCTGCCCATCATTATCTATAAAAACATTTGGATCTATTCCTTCCACACCATGAATATGGTTTGGCTGTGGCTTGTAAGGACCTTCAGGCTTATCTGCTATGGCTACCCCAATGGAAAAGCCCTTTTCACCATTCGCGGCACCTTTGATCCTGGTGGGAAAATAGAAGTAATATTTTCCATTTTTGGATACCGCATCGGGGCCCCACATACTATAAGCCGTGGGATCGCCCCACGGAACATCCTTTTGATCCAGGATTTTTCCGTGGTCTGTCCAATCGGTTAGATTTTCAGAAGAAAAGACGTGATAATCTGCCATGTTGAACCATTCTGCACGTCCTTCCCCTTTGGGAGGCACAATATCATGGGAAGGAAACACGTATAACTTTCCATTAAAAACTCTGGCCGTAGGATCTGCCGTGAACTGGTCTATGATCAGCGGATTCTGCGCAAGTGCCGTTTTCGGGGTTAGAAGGATGATCAAGGTAAAAACCGTTGTAAAATTCCTAAATGCCAACTCTCTGTATTTCATATCTTCTTCTTTATCTTTTTTGCAATTCTACCTGCGCAAACGTTTGAGTAAGACTTTCAAAATTTTTCCGTTCCCGGTGTATCATGTCATTCTTTTGTACTCAACTCAATGAGTTCCTTTACCACAGGTTTCGGCTGGTTCTGTCTGTCGAATAAAAGCGGATAGTCTGTTCTCCCTCTTACCGGCCAATTGTTTTTCCACGAATTTCCGTCGTTGACACCCCAGAGGCTTACGCGGGAGATTTTATCCTGATGTTGCAGAAAAAGGGAGAAATACTGGACATATCTCCTGGTAAACTGCTGTTCAACATCCTCCGGAAGACCCTTGGGAAATGGGTTCATCTTATCTTCATAATCAAAATTCTGCGAGATTTCGGCCCCGGCATCGCCCCAGGGAGAGGGTAAAACGCTGAGATCGAGTTCGGTGATCATTACCTTGCCCAGAGCTCCGAATGCTTCTATACTTTTCTCAAACTCCAAGATATTTGGATAATTCAAGCCAATATGCCCCTGCATTCCTATGCCATGAACCGGCACTCCCTCCTCCTTAAGCTGTTTTACCATTTTCACCACCCCTGCACGTTTGCGCGGATTGGCCATGGAATAGTCATTGTAGAAAAGTTGTGCTTCAGGGTCTGCTTCGTGCGCAAACTGAAAAGCCAGTTTGATATAATCTTCTCCCAGAATCCTGTAGAATTCACTTTCCCGGTAGCTACCGTCATCTTCTATGGCCTCGTTTACCACGTCCCAAGAATGGATCCGCCCTTTGTACCTGCCTACTACGGTATAGATGTGGTCTTTCATACGTTTCTTAAGGACTTCAGGAGTGACTTTTTTTCCCTGAACATCTACAAAGAACCAGTCCGGTGCCTGTGAATGCCAAATGAGCGTATGCCCATGAATGTGCATGTCATTTTGCTCCCCGAACTCCACCAGTTCATCTGCGGCTCCAAAATTGAATTCTCCTTCCCGCGGCCGAATACGGGCACTTTTCATGCTGTTTTCGGCAACTATAGAATTGAAGTGCTGCTTTACAACTTCTATTGCTTCCGGTTCTTTCCCTAAAAGTTGCCAGGTATTCAATGCTGTACCTATGAGAAACTTTTCTTTAAAGGCATTTTTAAGAGCAAACTCGTCATGTTCTCTATTAAAAGCGGTTTGGCCAACAGCTTGTCTAGCTGAAAAAGCAAGGCTTATGCAGAGGAAAAGGCTTAGTAAGGGATATGTATTTGTGCTAAAGTTCATAATTGGTAATAATCTTCTATTGACCTGGTCTTGCTCTCTTCTGATGCTCCTAGCCACTGCTGTCCTTCTCTTCTCTATCTTGAACCTTCCCTCTTCGTGCATTCTCATCTTCGGAAAAAAGGCTTCAAAAATGTCATTTTTGGATACTCTTCCCTATTCTTCTACTGAAAATCTAAAACTGGTTTTACTGGAGTACTTCTCCCCCGGCTCCAATACTACCGACGGAAAATCTTCCTGATTTGGAGAATCGGGATAGTGTTGTGTTTCAAAGCAAAAGCCGCTTCTTTTCTCATAGTACCCGTCTCCATGTTGCAAAGGCAAAGTACCATCAAGAAAATTCCCGGTGTAAAGTTGCATTCCGGGTTCTGTGGTAAAAACCTCCAGCCTTCTACCCGATTCGGGATGAACTGCCGAAGCAGCAAAGCGCATCCCACTGTCTTGCTCATTAAGTACCCAGGTATGATCGTACCCATTTGCAATCTTCAGTTGCTCATGTGCAGCATTTATCTCTTTTCCCAGGGTTTTGGGCTTCCTGAAATCAAAAGGAGTATCGGCTACTGAATCTAATTCTCCCGTTGGTATAAGGCTATCATTTACAGGCACAAACCTGTCGGCATTGATCCTCACCTCATGATCCAGGATCTTCTTTGAAAAATCTCCAGACAAATTGAAGTAGGAATGCTGAGTGAGATTAACTATGGTTTTTCTGTCAGTCGTGGCTTCATACTCTACATCCAGGGAATTGTCGTCATTAAGGGTGTAAGTCACAACAGTTTCAAGGCGGCCGGGATAACCTTCTTCCAAATGTTCACTGATGTAAGATAAAGTGAGACTATTCTGGTTTGAAGCATCCTGTACCTTCCAAATCCCATTGTCAAATCCTTTTATCCCACCATGCAGATGGTTTTCCCCGTTGTTCCGGGCGAGAGTATATTCCTGTCCGTCCAAAGAAAATTTCCCTTTTGCAATTCTGTTCCCATAGCGGCCGATTATCGCTCCAAAAAAAGGATTCTCCTCAACATACTGCTCCAGGCTGTTAAAGCCCAAAACCACATCTTCATAATTACCTTGTCTATCGGGAACTTTTAAAGAAGTTATTCGTCCTCCGTAGGTGATGATCTTCACTTCCATACCCTGCTCATTTTGAAGAGTATATTGTCCAATCTGTTTCCCTTCGGGAGTAGTTCCAAAACTGTCTTTTTTCATTGCTGAATTTTCTTGTTGTGCCGGAGAATCCACTTCCGCAGATTTCCCCTGATCATTTTTACATCCCATGAAAATACCCGCCAGACAAGCCAATGCAGTTGTCACAACGAAAAGCTTAGGAGTTTTCATAGGATCTGTTTTTAATGAAGAGATCAATTGTTTTGACTCTCCTGATACACCTCATCATCACCCGAATATTTAAACCAGTCGAAAGCTGCCGAGTTATTAGAGGTCTCTCCATTGGAAGTGGTATACATTCCAATATTATTTCCAACGAAACCACCTGCTATACGAGTACTTAGGTACTTTCCATAAAGCTCACCACCAAGGTTCTTCCATTCGTTACCGGTCTTGTAATAGAACTTATATATGTCTTTATCGAATTCCACCTTAAAAACCACAGGTTTTCCTGAAGGAGAAATTTTTTCACTGGCCAACAACTCAGGTCCACTTTCTGATCCCCTGTATAGCTGTACAACAGGAGAATTCCCCTCGTAAGATTTAGCTATAAAATAAAAATGCGTTTCATTTTGAAACGCGATCAATCCGGCTTTTTCATTTGATTTTTTCGTCTCAAAATTCATAGAAACAGAAGCCTCCCCTGTTAAATGTTGCTGCCTGTGGGCAATGAAGCTGGGATTTGAAGTTCCTGAAACCGTCTCAGGACGCGTGGCCATGATCAGGTAGCCTTCCTTCTCCTTTAGATCAAACCACTTTTCTTTCCGATTCCGAAGGAACAACCATTGAAGATCAAGTTCTTCCTCTTCGAATTCCCGGGTAAATTTGAAGTTCCCGTTAAGAGGAAATAGATCCTGATTAATGCTAACCCCTTCCGGAAGCGGATATTCATATTTGATCTCCTCTCCTCCTAAATCAAAGATGGGCCAGTCATTTTCCCATTTTACGGGAGTCATAAAAGTCTCTCTTCCGGTATTGTAAAAATCGCCCTCATAAGGCCGTACGGCAAGAAAAACTCCATACCAGTCCCCGTTTGGATGCTGAACAATATCTGCATGTCCCGCCGAAGTGACCGGATTTTGACGCTCCGGATCGAGATGCCTTTGGGTGAGAATGGGATTGCCCTTAAAAGGAATAAATTCGTCGTCTATGTCTTTATTCCTGTAGATCATTTCGGAATGGTTCACCGCTGTCCCTCCTTCCGCAGTCATTAAGTAGTAATACCCGTTCAGTTTATAGATCCTGGGACCTTCAGCCCAAACAGGTTTGGTGCTTATGTCCACACCACCATTCACAAGAATACGATCCTCTCCCACCGTCTTCAGGTTTTCCTTATCGAATTCCATCATCCTGATAGTGCGGTGACCGTCGTACAACGGCTCATTGTTCGGCGGATCACTGTTATATACAATGTACGATATGTTCTCGTCGAAGAACAGCCCGGAATCAATACCAATGACTTCCGGCAACCACACCGGATCGCTCCACGGACCTGCCGGATCTTTAGCAGTGACCACAAAATTCCCTTTCCCATCTACTACAGTACAGGTGACATAGAAAATTCCGTCGTCATAGCTGATATCTGGCGCAAAAATGGCCCGGGATGTTCCGAAGCCTTCAAGGTCTATCTGGTCCGGCCGATCAATCAAATTGCCAATTTGCTTCCAGTTCACCAGATCTCTACTGTGAAAAATAGGAATTCCGGGATAAAATGCAAAGGTGGAGTGCACCATGTAAAAATTGCCGCTCCCGTCATTGGTAATTGCAGGGTCTGGATACCAACCTGCCAAGATGGGATTCTTGTAGGTCTCCTGTCCAAGAGTTGATAAGGTAATAAGTAGGATCACACAAAGAGACAGAAATCTTGCTGAAATCTTAGAAGTATAAGTCATATATTATTTTTATATTAGGTATCAGTTCCTCAAGATGAACCTCTAAAACAGAGTATTTTTTTAGCGCTCCTTAAAATGATTTCGCGTCCTCGAGGAATTTTGCTAATCCGCTATCGGTTAGGGGATGTTTGAGAAGACCGTCAATTGAAGAAAGAGGTCCTGTTATGACATCTGCACCTATTTTAGCGCAGTTCACCACGTGCATGGTATGTCTTATAGATGCTGCGAGGATCTGGGTCTCGAATTCATAGTTATCATAGATCTGCCGGATTTCAGCAATTAACTGCAGTCCGTCCGTCGAGATATCATCCAGCCTGCCCAAAAATGGAGAAACATAGGTAGCTCCAGCTTTTGCCGCCAAAAGTGCCTGCCCTGCGGAAAAGACCAGGGTGCAGTTAGTGCGTATTCCTATATCTGAAAAATATTTTATGGCCTTGATCCCATCCCTGATCATGGGGACCTTTACCACAATTTGGTCGTGCAGTTCTGCCAGTTCCTCTCCTTCCCTGATTATGTCATCAAGATTTGTTGCAATTACTTCTGCGGAAACATCTCCATCTACTATTTCGCAGATCTGCACATAGTGCTTCAGAATGTTATTTTTACCCCTGATGCCCTCTTTGGCCATTAAGGAAGGATTTGTGGTTACACCGTCCAGCACTCCCAGTTCCTGCGCCTCCCTGATCTGTTCCAGGTTGGCAGTATCAATAAAAAATTTCATACTTGACTATTTATAGTTCGGAGACTTGTTGTCATTTTAACCATAAGCCAATTTAGGAAAAATAGCTGACACCAAAAATTTCTATAAGAAGATTTTGAATATTTGAGAAAGCGGATAATAAGTTTCTGTATTGCCGGATCCTTTAGCTAAAATTTGTTTGGGTTACAATAGCGCTTCCTTAATGGAAGAAATAGCATTGGCCTTTCTGAGTAGTTGTTAAGTCAGATTATTTTTTCGCAAAAAAAAATCCGCAGCTCTCGCTGCGGACTCTTCCTTTTATTGCTACTTCTTAAGATTCACCCATGATTGAAACCCTCATTGGTTTTAGAGATTCTCCGCTTCTTTCAACTTCAACCTCCACTTTTTGCCCCTGCTTGAGCACATCAAAGGCTACGGGTTGACCGTTACGCATTATCTGAGTGTCACTAGAAAAATACAACTCAATTATTGTGGTGTCGTTAAGTTGAACGTAAACTTCCTTTTGCTCAGAATCTACTATCGTTGCAGTACCTGTATATGTACCTGATTCAACCAGATCTGTGTTTTCGAGTTCCTTTTCACCAGCCATGGTAGTATCCAGGGAAGTCATGTTGTCGTTCATGTCCATAGAAGATTCTTCCACTTCGGTCATCTCAATGACTTCTTCATTGTTTTCTTCCGCATCTTTACAAGAAGTTACAGTGGAAAAAATCATCGAGGAAACAGCTAAAATCATTATTGTTCTTTTCATAATTTTCTATTTTAATTTAAAGGACCATATTCTTTACAGGGTCCATTAATACAATTAGCGAATATAAAAAGGAAAAACGCTGTTTCTCAACATTTTACAATAGGTTTAAGTCAAAAATGCAAGTTTTAACCCCCCTTTAAGGAAACTAAGATGTACGACCTTAACTGAGCTTTTTCCTCACTATCCCCGAGATCGTTTTACCATCGGCCCTACCGGCCAATTCCTGTGAGGCCATACCCATGACTTTTCCCATGTCCTGCATTCCACTGGCGCCGGTTTGGTCAATTATCCTGTCAACCTCTTTCTCAATTTCTTCTTCACTCATTTGTTCGGGCAGAAAATCTTCTATTACTGCAGCCTGATCTAACTCCGGTTGTGCCAGGTCTTCTCTTCCCTGCTCCTTATAGATTGCAGCACTCTCTTTTCGCTGCTTTACCAGTTTTTGAAGCAGCTTAAGCTCCTCATCCTGACTCAATCCGTCTTTACCCGCAGCATCTGTCTGCGCTAAAAGGATGGCACTCTTCACAGCTCGTAAAGCCTCCAGTTTATTGCTATCTTTAGCTCTCATGGCCGCTTTCATCTCGGTCATTACTTTTTCCTGTAAACTCATCTTTATTGGAATTTTGTTAGTTCTGCGAAGATAATCAAAAGGCACGGAGCAAAATATTCAGAAACAAAAAACCCGAAACCGGGGGGCAGGTTTCGGGTTAGAAAATAGTTGGGGGACTATTTAATCTACATTGTCGTGTAAAAAGGAATTATTGGTCCTGAATCTTATCTCATCATCCTCACCCGAACCCAGGGTGGTACGGGATAGTTTTTCCTCTCCCGGTTTTGAGTTATCAAGATCTATTCCCTGTCTTTTATAAGCGGGTTGCCTCTCGTACTCATCTACTTTTGTGAGGTTGTTGCGAAACTTATAATTGAATTCCTTCATTTTAGCTCTCCTCTCTGCCGTTCTTTTCACCAGGCTCTCATTGATAGGTATATTGAAAGGATCCACGTCCTCCTCGGGCGTTTGCTTTGTTTCCTGAGGTTTCGGTGCAACTTTTGACACCGGCGGTTGTACGGGCTGAGGAGATTTTTTCAACTCCGGCTCAACTTCAGCTTTTGGCTTTGGTGCAGGCTCAGAGGTTCTAAGCATCTCCTCCACCTGCATGTAATCATCTAAAGAATAACGGGTAATTCCATTGTGAGTATTCTTCATTTGAGTGGATAGTTCCTTTTTAGCTTCGGCTTTCTCCTCCATTTCATCTGTAAGAGTATGAACTATCCTCTTTTCAGATTTAGGCTCCTGTTGCTCCTCCCTTTGCATTTGTGGCTGCTCTTCCTTTTCCTTGGAAGAATTGTTCTTCGGCATGTCAAAAGTGAACATGAACTGCTGCTCCTGTGGCTCGGGAGTCACAACTTCGGGCTCTGAAACTTCAATATCCTTGACACTTTCAGTAATAATGAATTCAGGTTCTTTATCTGCTTTTACTTCTTCGAACTGGACTTCCATGTCTCTCACGGCTGCCGAAGGTCTATTGTTCTCCGGCTCCTCATCTACATCTTCATCTTCCAAAGAGAGCGTGTGAACGATCTTCTTTTCCTCCTTTGGAGCAGGCGCAGGACCATCATAAACCGAAGAGGTCTTCTTTGGAGATAGTTCATGCTCTGCCTTTTGCTCATCTTCAAGGGTGTGGATGATCTTTTTGGCTTCAGTATTTACAATATCATTTTGTTGCTCTACATCAAAACCTGTAGCAATTATAGTGACAGAAATTGCATCGTCAAGACTTTCATCTTCTCCAACCCCCATGATGATGTTGGCGCTGTGACCCGCTTCAGCCTGAATATGATCTGAAATCTCCCCGATCTCGTCAATTGTAATTTCTTCGGAACCGGAAATGATAAGTAGCAACACATTTTTGGCACCCGTAATTTTATTGTCGTTAAGCAATGGAGAATCCAGGGCTTTAGAAATGGCATCCTGGGCACGGTTTCCTCCCGAAGCCTGGGCAGATCCCATAATAGCTGTACCACTATTACTAAGAACAGTCTTAGCATCCCGTAAGTCAATGTTCTGCGTGTAGTGGTGGGTAATTACTTCGGCAATACCTCTGGAAGCAGTTGCAAGGACTTCATCGGCTTTTGAGAATCCTGCTTTAAATCCAAGGTTGCCATATACCTCCCTTAATTTATTATTATTGATCACAATAAGTGAGTCCACATGCTTACGCAGGTTCTCAACTCCCAATTGAGCCTGTTCATTCCTCGTTTTACCTTCAAACAGAAAAGGGCTGGTTACGATCCCCACCGTAAGTATGCCCATGTCTTTTGCCTGTTTGGCAATGATTGGCGCAGCTCCCGTTCCAGTTCCCCCACCCATACCGGCAGTTATAAAGACCATTTTGGTATTGGTATCCAAAAGTGCTCTTATCTCATCAAAACTTTCTTCTGCAGCTTTGCGCCCGACTTCAGGATCGGCGCCTGCTCCAAGACCTTCTGTCTCTCTTACTCCCAACTGGATCTTATTAGGTACCGGGCTGTTCTCCAAAGCTTGTGCATCTGTGTTACAGATCACAAAGTCAACACCCTTGATACCCTGCTGGAACATGTGGTTGATCGCGTTGCTACCGCCTCCACCAACACCAATAACTTTTATAACGTTCGATTGATTCTTGGGGAGATCGAAGGTAATGTTTCCGAATTCTGTGCTGCTCATAAATTCTGTTTTACTGGTTGTGTACTTCTTTTATCTTTCTTTTTCATATTAATTTTTCCGCCGATCCTTTACTCGGCATTGTCTAAAAAATCCTTGAATTTTTCAAACCATTTTTCAAATATTGTTCTGCGCGGCTGGCTTACCGTAGTCGGCTCTTCCCGCTCTTCTTCCTCCTCTTGAGGAACTGCCGTTGGAGTAGCTGCTGCTGCCGCTTCTTCTTTTACCTCCGGCTCTTCCTCTGTATGGGAATGCTTGCTGTTTATTTCCAAGCTATTAAGCACCAAGCCTACTGCAGTTGCATAGACAGGGCTGGTAGTTTCGGTGTCGCTGTCTCCTGCCAGGTGTTCATTGGGATAGCCTATCCTGGTATCCATTCCCGTAATGTACTCAACCAGTTGCTTGATATGCTTTAACTGGGCACCACCTCCGGTTAATACAATTCCGGCAATGAGCTTCTTTTTTTGTTCCTCATGCCCGTAATTCTTGATCTCCAGGTAAACCTGCTCGATGATCTCCACTACTCTTGCGTGGATGATCTTCGAAAGGTTCTTCAAAGTAATTTCCTTAGGCTCCCTGCCGCGAAGGCCCGGGATGGAAACGATCTCGTTGTCCTTGTTCTCTCCCGGCCACGCAGAACCGAATTTTACTTTCAACAGCTCTGCCTGCTTTTCAATGATGGAGCAGCCTTCTTTAATGTCTTCGGTGATTACCCCGCCCCCAAAAGGAATAACTGCGGTATGTCTTATGATCCCGTCTTTGAATATGGCGAGATCTGTTGTCCCTCCACCTATATCGACAAGAGCTACCCCGGCTTCTTTCTCTTCCTGGCTCAGCACTGCATTTGCAGATGCCAGCGGCTCCAAAGTAACTGCGGAAAGATCCAATCCTGCACTCTTCACACATCTTCCCACATTGCGTATGGAAGAGACCTGTCCCACAACCACGTGAAAATTGGCTTCCAGTCGGCCACCGTACATGCCTATCGGTTCTTTGATCTCTGCCTGCCCGTCTACTTTGAATTCCTGTGGCAAAACATGAATGATCTCTTCACCCGGAAGCATTACCAGTTTGTGAACCTGGTTGCAAAGGGTCTCAATATCTGTAGCGTCAATCACCTCATCGGGATTGGGACGCGTGATGTAATCGCTGTGTTGTAAACTGCGAATGTGCTGGCCGGCTATACCTACCACCACATCTTTGATCTTCATTCCGCTATCTGCCTCTGCCTCCTGTATCGCCTGCTGAATGGATTGGATAGTCTGGGTGATATTGTTCACCACTCCACGGTGCACCCCAAGGCTCTTGGCCTTTCCTATCCCAATAATCTCCATTTTGCCGTAATCATTTTTACGACCAATCATGGCTACGATCTTAGTAGTACCAATATCTAATCCTACTGCGATGTCGTTTTGTTCCATACTTTACTTTTTAGTGCATACAACCTGGTCACCAAATTGTAGATCCACTTTTTGATATGCGTCAAGCTTTTTATCCTTCAGTGCCTTTTGATAAAAAGCTTTAAAATTTTTAAACTTCAATTCTATATCCTTCACCTCGCCAAAAACCACCACAAAATCCAGTTTCCTAAGGTGGATCTCATATTTTCCATTCGAGGTGCGGTTAATTCCCGTCACATGTCGCGTTAAGAATTCATCGTTATTGATGAAATCCATTAGCGGATGCACTTCCTTCAGCTGCTTTTCATTTACCCCGGTCACCAACGGCACCCTTGCAGAATGATATTGCGACAATGGCATTTTAAGCCCCTGTCTGTCAAGGTAAAAGGGCGCGGCAGCCATCACTCTTGCCAAAGGCTTTCTCTGTGTGATCTCGGCCCCCATTTTTCCATCTACAGTGAGAAAAACTTCAGCATTTTCAACCATCTCGTGAGATTCCAGTAAAGTCTCCACCCTACTCAAATCTAAAGTTTCTTTGCCTATGCTCTTAACCCTTACCTCATTTTGTATTAACAATTTATTAACCGCTTCTTCAGTAAGATACAGGTTTTCGCTATTGGTAAAATGAAGATTTACTTCGGAAAGAACCCGTGCGTGGTTGCGCTTTTCGGCGAATGCAAATAAAAAGAACACTACGCCAATGAGCAAGAATGTTTTTATGTAATTCCAGTTAATTTTCACCGCTAAGTTCTTTACGAATTTTCTCTACTTCTTCCCCAATATCACCGGCCCCCATAAGCACCACCACCTCAGCATTTTTGCCTTTAATTACTTCGGAAATTCCCTCTTTCTGGATCAGCTGCTTTTTGTCATTTTTGACAAGCTTCAGAAGCCATTCTGAAGTAATTCCCTCGATAGGCTTCTCCCGCGCAGGATAAATATCCAGCAGCAGCAGCTCATCGAAGAGGCTAAGGCTTTCAGCAAAAGCTTCAGCAAAATCTCTTGTCCGACTGAAGAGGTGCGGTTGAAATACTGCCAAAACCTTCTTCCCCGGATGCATTTCCCTAACGGCCTGATGTACTGCCGCGATCTCGGCAGGGTGATGTGCATAATCATCAATGAACACAAGGTCCTCCCGTTTGATACGGTATGAAAATCTGCGCTCCACGCCTTTAAAGGAAGCTATAGCATTGGCAAGGAGCCCGGGGGGGGCACCAAACTCCATTGCCATTGCCAAAGCTGTGACTGCATTCTGTAAATTATGTTTTCCCGGAAGGCTTAATTCAAAGCCTTTATATGTTTTTTCTTTTGTCCTTAGATCGAAGTAATAACTGCCATTTTTGACACCTATGTTCACTGCCGAAATATCGGCGTCGTCATCTACTCCAACAGATGTTCCAAACAGCGGTAAACCATTTGCAAAGAACAACTTCCCATCCTCCGGAACCAGGGCCGCAAAAGATTTGAAAGAATCCTTGATCTGCGAATCTTCTCGGTAGATATCCAAATGATCGGCATCCATTGAGGTTATGGCTGCAAGATTAGGAGAAAGCCTGAGAAAAGACCTGTCAAATTCATCGGCTTCCACCACCATTGCCCTGTCTCCGTCAATAATGAGATTCGAATGATAATTCTCTGATATTCCTCCCAAAAAGGCGGTTATTTGGTAGCCTGTTTCTTTCAGCAAATGGGCCAGCATAGTACTGGTCGTGGTTTTTCCATGAGTTCCGGCAACCGCAAGTGTGAAATGGCCCTTAGTGAGATTCCCCAAAACTGCTGCACGTTTTTCAAGCGTGTAACCATCGGCTGTAAAATGCAGGTATTGTGAATGATCCAGCGGAATGGCCGGCGTATAAACGATAAGAGATTCTTTGTCTTCTAAAATGGCATTGGGAAGATCCTCTACTTTATCTGAAGTGATAACTTCAATTCCTTCTTTTTGTAATTCCCTGGTAAGAGAGCTATGGGTTCGGTCATAACCGGCGACATACTTCCCGGCAGCATGGAAATACCGTGCCAGGGCACTCATCCCGATCCCGCCGATGCCTATAAAATAAATATTTTGTATGTTATCGTAGTGCCCCATTATGGCCAGGTTCTTAATATTTTTTCAATTTCATTTACAATATTCGCAGTTGCATTCGGCTTCTCCAGCTTCTTGATATTTCTACCCAGATCCTTCATCTTTTCATCTGACTCCACCAGCGGAAAGAATATCGACCTGAAACCCTGTTCCAGGTGACTTTCTGAAAGTATCACTGCTGCATCCTTCTCGGCTACCGCCATTGCATTTTTGGTCTGGTGATCTTCGGCCACGTTTGGTGACGGAATAAAGACCACCGGCTTCCCCACTATACACAATTCTGAAACTGTTCCGGCTCCGGCACGGGAGATGATAATATCTGCCGCAGCATACGCCAAATCCATCCTCTTCAAAAATGCGAAAGTCTGAATGTTTTCCATTTCAGCGTATTTGCTGTACTCCTCAAAATACAACGTTCCCGTTTGCCAAAGTAATTGCAGGTTGTGCTTTTCAAACTCCTTCAGGTTGTCCTCGATCAATTGATTGATCTTTCTTGCGCCCAGGCTTCCGCCAAGCACCAAAACTGTCTTTTTTGAAGGATCAATTCCGAAGAATTTCTGCGCCTCTTCCCTCTTTTCACCGACTTTCAGCAGATCCTGCCGAACAGGATTTCCAGTTAGCACGATCTTTTCTTCAGGAAAGAACCTGCCCATATTAGGGTAGGCAACACAGATGCTATTTGCACCCTTAGCTAATAACTTATTAGTGATCCCGGGATAGGAATTCTGTTCCTGGATCAAAGTGGGAATGTTTTCCCTGTTGGCCATTTGCAGTAAAGGTCCACTGGCAAAGCCCCCGGTACCGATCACTACATCTGGTCTGAATTTCTTTATAATATCCCGCGCCTTCCATAAACTCTTAACGAGCTTCACCGGGAAAAGCAGGTTTTTAGCAGTCATGCGCCGTTGAAAACCGCTAATCCATAAGCCTTCGATCTTGTAGCCTGCTTCAGGAACTTTTTGCATTTCCATCTTGTCTTCGGCACCTACGAACAAAATTTCACAGGTTGGATATCTAAGCTTTAATTCGTTGGCAATAGAAATTGCCGGGAAAATATGCCCTCCCGTACCACCTCCAGATATGATCACTCTTAACTGATTTTTCATATTGCCTCACTTAAAATTTCCAGCGGATTATCTTCATCCGCATCGTTTTCTCTTTCTATTTGCTGCAGTTCCTCTTCCCGCTTCGCACTAACACTCAAGACCATTCCCAGTGCCAGGCAGGTCATCCAGATGGAAGAACCACCACTACTGATTAGAGGTAAAGTCTGCCCCGTTACCGGGAACAATTCTACTGCCACTGCCATGTTGACCAGCGCCTGAAAAATGATTGGCAGGCCTACCCCTATGACCAGTAATTTCCCAAAGACGGAATTTGCTTTTGTAGCCACAATAATTATTCTAAAAAACAGCATGAGGTAGGCGAACATGACCCCAATTCCTCCAATCAACCCCATTTCCTCAACTATAATGGCATAAATAAAATCTGAAGAAGACTGCGGAAGAAAATTTCGTTGTACACTTTTCCCAATTCCCTGCCCTGTCACTCCGCCACTGGCAATAGCGATCTTGGCTTTTTCTATTTGGTAGTCGGCTTCAGTAACTTCATCATTTGTGAAATTTTCTACCCGGCTTATCCAGGTGTCAACCCTGTTCGGGAACAATCCGGGGAAAGCTTTTGCTGTGAGCATAAAGATCCCCAGCATCACAATACCAGCTCCAATGATCGCCAGTAAATATTTCCATGGATATCCGCCAATGAAGGTTACTAGTAGCACCATTAAAAAAAGAATGGCAGTAGTCGAAAAGTTGGCCGGTAAAATGAGTCCCATGACCACTGCTACGGGTAACCACAGCGGAACTATAGTTTGCTTAAAAGTATACTCTTTATCCTTGACCTTCGCCATGTACTTGGCTACATAGGTCAGCAACACCACCGAAGCCAAAGTCGAAGGCTGGAAAGTCTTGTTAAGAATTGGAATATTGATCCATCTACTCGCATTGGCGCCATCGATCACTACTCCCTGGGATACCGTGAACAACAGTAACAGTATCAACAAGGGGAGCGTAATTATGGAGAGCCCCACGAAATAATGGTAAGGCACCTTGTGGACAAAAAACATGATCACAAAGCCAAGGAACAGGTGAATAAAATGGTTGACAAGATAAGGAAGGGTGCTCCCATCGCCATAGAGATAGGCAAGATTGCTGCTGGCGCTGTACACCGGCAGGAACGAAAAGATCGCCAGCAATGCTGCCGAAGCCCAAATCGTTTTATCCCCTTTTATCCTCGAAAAAAATCCTGTCATTTATTCTCCTTTTTGACACCTTAATTTTTATAGGTTCCTTACGGCCTCTTTGAATTGACGTCCTCTGTCCTCATAATTCTGAAAAAGATCAAAACTTGCACATGCAGGTGAAAGAAGCACAGTATCTCCTCTCTCTGCGACTTTGTAAGCCTGCTGCACAGCTTCTTCCATGGAGCGGGTCTCGAAAATAAGATCCACACAGTTTCCAAAAGCATTCAGGATAGGCTCATTATTTATTCCCAGGCAAACAATTGCCTTTACTTTTTCATTCACCAAAGGCAACAGTTCGGCGTATTCATTTCCTTTATCGACGCCACCCACGATCCAAACGGTTTCAGCTTCCATGCTCTCAAGTGCATAGTAGGTTGCATTCACATTGGTCGCTTTGGAATCATTGATGTACTGTACATTGTTTATTTTAAGCACTTTTTCAAGACGGTGTTCCACCCCCTGAAAACTTTCCATGCTCTGTCGAATAGTCTCTTTTCTAATGCGTAACAATTGTGCAACAGTAGCTGCAGCCATCGCATTCTTGGCGTTATGTTTTCCTTCTAAGGTTAAATTTGATGTTGGCATGGTTAATTCTGAATTATCTGTACGAATAATAAGTTGTTCATCTTTTATAAAAGCTCCTTTTTCAAACTCCTCCCGCAGCGAAAAAGGCATTTTTTGGGACTGTATCGGGTTTTCTCTAAGCCACTTCGCGATCACGGGATCATCGGCATCATATATAAAATAGTCTTGATCTGTCTGGTTCTTTATTATCCTGAACTTGCTGGCGATATACTGGTTAAAGTCATGCCTGTAACGGTCCAGGTGATCTGGGGTAATATTTGTTAGTACTGCAATATGCGGCCGGAATTCTTCTATCCCGTCCAGCTGAAAACTGCTAATTTCCAGCACATAATGATCTGCATTGGTCTCTGCCACCTGTTTGGCAAAGCTTTGTCCAATGTTTCCGGCCATTCCTACATTCAGTCCCCCGTCTTTCAACAGGTGGTGTGTGAGCATAGTGGTCGTGGTCTTTCCATTACTTCCCGTTATCCCTACCAGCACCGCATTGGTATAACCATAAGCGAACTCGATCTCTGAGATCACCGGAATTCCTTTCCCTCTTAGCCGACTGACGAGGGGGGCATCGTCAGGTATACCCGGACTTTTCATTACCAGGTCGGCCTTGAAGATCTTTTCTTCGGAATGTTGTTCTTCTTCCCAGTCTATTCCGTGGTCGTTGAGCTGAGTTTTAAAGTGATCTTTGATCTTGCCTTTATCTGAAACAAAAGTGCGGAAGCCTTCCTTTTTTCCAAGGATGGCCGTACCCACGCCGCTCTCACCCCCACCAAGGATGACGAGGAAATTGCGGTCTCTGTTCTTTGTTTCTTGCGACATTATCGAATCTTGAGAGTTACAATGGTTACGATGGCGAGGAAGATCCCAATGATCCAGAACCTCACTACGATCTTGCTTTCATGAAATCCCGCCTTTTGAAAATGATGATGTAAAGGCGACATCAGGAAGATCCTTCTTCCTTCTCCATATTTTTTTCGGGTATATTTGAACCATCCTACCTGCATTACAACAGATAGATTTTCAATAAGGAATACCCCACATAAAATAGGGATCAAAAGTTCTTTTCTTGTGGCCAAAGCAAGTACAGCAATAATTCCCCCGATGGTAAGACTTCCCGTGTCTCCCATAAAGACCTGTGCAGGAAAGGTGTTATACCAAAGGAATCCCACCAAAGCTCCCGCAAAAGCCGAAATATAAATAGTCATTTCCCCTGTTCGGGGGATATACATGACATTGAGATAATCTGAAAATATGATGTTACCCGAAACCCATGCAAAGATCCCGAGCGTTAGTACAATAATGGTTGAAGTTCCCGCCGCTAGCCCGTCAATTCCATCGGTAAGATTGGCTCCGTTAGAAACTGCTGTCACAATAAAGATCACGATTGGAATGAAGATCAACCAGGCATATTGAGCGTAATCAGGATTGATCCATGAAATTAGATCGGCGTAATCCAGCTCGTTATTCTTCACAAACGGAATTGTTGTTTTGGTCGACTTTTCCTCCTTCGAAGTAGTCACCGGATTCTCTGCTGAAGAGATCAATTCTACTGCCTGAGTATTACCCGGCAACTGCGGATTCTCATTAATGGTAATATCCGGATGGAAATAAATGGTAGCTCCCACAATGATTCCAAGCCCTACCTGGCCAACCACTTTAAAAATGCCTTTTAGGCCCTCCTTATCTTTCCTAAAGGTTTTGATGTAATCATCCAGAAATCCGATAGCTCCCATCCAGATCGTGGTAACGATCAAAAGGATCACATAAATATTGTTGAGCTTAGCCACCAGCAGCACTGGAATCAACGTTGCAATGATGATGATCAAACCTCCCATGGTAGGAGTTCCGGCTTTTTGAGTTTGTCCTTCCAGCCCAAGATCCCTCACGCTCTCTCCAATCTGCTTCTTTTGAAGGAAATTGATGATCTTCTTTCCATAAATGGTCGAAATACCCAGCGAAAGAATGATCGCCACAGCCGATCTAAAGGAGATGTACTGGTAGAGTCTCTCCCCGGGAAAAGTGTATACGTCTTCTAGATATTCGAACAGATGGTATAACATATGCTTTTGCTTCTTCTCCGGAAGAGATTATTTTTTTAGTTCTTTTAAAGTTTCGCTTACGATCTTGAAATCGTCAAAATCCTTTCTCACCCCATTGATCTCCTGGTAGGTCTCATGACCTTTCCCGGCGATCAAAATGATATCGTTCCTGTTTGCCAGCTGGCAGGCTGTTTTTATAGCCTGAAGCCTGTTGGTAACAGACATAACTTTTTTGAAATTCTGAGGCTCCACGCCTGCTTCCACTTCTTCAATGATCTTATCGGGGTCTTCTGTACGGGGATTATCACTTGTGAAAACAACTTTGGTACTAAGTGCTGATGCAATGTGGCCCATTTTTGGCCTTTTTGAGCGGTCACGATCTCCTCCACAACCCACAACTGTGATCAATTCTTCATTTTTGGTCCTGATGCTGTTGATGGTCTCCAGCACATTCTGCAAAGCATCGGGAGTATGAGCATAATCTACAATTGCAGTGATCTTTCCTTCGGAAATGTGATACTGAAATCTTCCGCTTACGGCGTTGAGTTCGCTAATGTACTTCAGGCTTTCAAGGGTTGTTAATCCGAGTAATTCTGATGCTGCATATATCGCCAGGACATTATAAGCATTAAAGTTTCCAATAAGCTTTGTCCATACCTCCTGTTCATTGATCTTCAGCAACATTCCGCCGAACCCATTCTCCAGGATACGGGCGTTATAATCGGCTACAGATTTTAAAGCATAAGTGTATTTCTTTGCTTTAGTATTCTGAAGCATTACCCTTCCATTCTTGTCATCTCCATTGGTCAAAGCAAAAGCTGAAGCAGGAAGCTGGTCAAAAAAGGCTTTTTTAACATCCCTGTATTCGGCGAAGTTCTTATGATAATCAAGATGCTCGTGGGACAGATTGGTGAAGATCCCGCCTGCAAACCTTAATCCCGTGGTACGGTGTTGCGCGATGCCGTGGGAACTAACTTCCATAAAGCAATACTCCACCCCTGCCTCGTTCATCTTCTTCAGGTAAGAATTGATGGTAAGGGAATCTGGAGTGGTATGTGTGGCAGGGAATTTCTTTTCGGCAATCAAAACCTGAACTGTAGAAAGTAATCCTACTTTATATCCAGCCTTTGTAAAAAGCTGATACAACAGGGAGGCCACGGTAGTTTTTCCGTTAGTTCCGGTTACTCCGACAAGCTTCAGGTTTTCTGAAGGATTTTCGTAGAAATTGTCGGCCATAAAAGCCAGGGCCTGCTGTGAATTCTTAACCTTTACATAAGTAATTCCGTTGACGGTGTGCTTAGGCATTTCTTCACACACTACAGCCAAGGCTCCTTGTTCAACAGCCTTATCAATGTAGGCATGACCATCAGTTTGTGTGCCTCGAATAGCAACAAAGACGTCATTAAATCCCACTTTTCGGGAGTCAAAGTGAATCTCGTTAACAGTGACGTTGGTATTCCCAACTACCGCCTCCAGGGAAACCCTGTATAATATGTCTTTTAAATAATTCAACTCAATTTCAATTTTATCACCAGGTTTTCAGCTATTTCTGTTCCCGGCTGAACAGACTGCTGACTCACCTCTCCGTTTCCGGACAATTCATACTTCACACCCAGATTTTCCAGCAAGGAAACAGCATCCATGGCAGGCATTCCTCTTAGATCGGGCACTACCTCCTGCTCATTTCTGGCTGTGGCAAAATATTTTTCGTAGTTCTTTTCGATTTCCGGATTTATCGCCTCCAGAGTTTCGAACTCGTCGAGCACAGGATTATCGGTGTATATCTTTTGGGCAATTCGCTTAAAAACAGGTCCACTCACATCTGCACCATAATATCCCACCTTATTGTCTGGCTTGTGGATCACAACGATGCAGGAGTACTTGGGGTTTTCTACAGGGAAGAAACCAACAAAGGAAGAAATGTACTGCGGATTCTGTGCCCAGCCCTCTTTCCAGTATTCTGTTTGGGCCGTTCCGGTCTTTCCGGCCATGGAAAAGTTAGGCTCATAAAGACTTTGTCCTGTTCCCCTTTCCACAACATGCTTGAGCATATCGGTCACCTTTGCAACCGTTTCGGGACTGCATATTTGTGGATCTATAACTTTTTTCTCGAACTTCTCAACCGTCCTGTCCCACTCCTTCACCTCTTTGATAAAACGGGGTTTTACCATTTCCCCGCCATTGGCAATTGCATTGTAAAATGTGAGCGTTTGCAACGGAGTGATCTGAATACTTCCGTAGCCATAGGCCATCCAGGGTAACGACAATCCACTCCAGGTCTTATCTCCGGGCGTAGGGATGTAAGGAGTTCCTTCTCCTTTTATGGCCAAACCAAGACTCTCATCAAGATGCATTGCTTTAAGACCATCCACGAATTTCTTGGGCTGGTCCTTATAATTTTCATAGATAAGTTTTACGATCCCAACATTGGAAGAAACCTCGAAAGCCTTACCGGCTGATATCTTTCCGTAGCCACCGTGCTTGGAATCCCGCACTCTCCTGCGGTGAATGATCATTTGCCCGTTCTCTGTATCTACAACTGTACTGGTATCGATTACTTTATCCTCCAAAGCGACGACCATTGCCATGAGCTTAAAGGTAGAACCTGGTTCATGAGCTTCGCCTACGGCATAGTTCAGCCTTTCGTAATAAGTACCTTTTGAGGTGCGGCCAAGATTTGAAATGGCTTTGATCTCGCCGGTTTCGGTTTCCATTACTACGACCGAACCATGATCGGCTTCATATTTTTCAAGCTGCTTGAGCAGGGCGTGATGTGCAATATCCTGGATCTTTACATCAATGGTGGAAATGAGATCATAGCCATCCTTTGGCTCCACCTCATTATTATCGCTTATAGGCTTCCACTGCCCTTTTGCAATCCTTTGCTTAAGGCGTTTGCCTTCCTTCCCTCTAAGGTAAGGTCCAAATGCACCTTCAAGTCCCACGCGGGTGTAGTAACCACTGTCATCCTGCCGCTCATAACCAACGGTACGCTCGGCCATAGTTCCCAGCGGGTGCTCGCGAACCGTTCTCTGCTCAACTATAATTCCGCCGCGGTTGGAGCCGAGTTTGAACATCGGGAAATTCTTGATCTTGATGTATTCGGAATATCCAAGGTTGCGCCCAATGAGAAGGTAACGATGTTTATTAGCTCTTGCTGAACGTAACCTCTGTGCCCAGCGGGAAGAGGATTCCCCGAACATCTTTGCCAGCTCTTCTGAAAGCGGACCTACGTTCTCCTGAAAATTCTTATCTGAAACAGTTACCGCGTCAAACCTGATGTCGTACTTGGGAATGGAAGTAGCCAGTAAATTGCCATTGGTATCATAGAGATTTCCACGGTTAGCCGGAATGACAAAATTGCGGTAGGTGCGTTCCTCTGCCATCTCCCGATAATTCTCCCCCTCCACAATCTGAATATTGAGTAACTTGACCCCTACAGCTACTGCCAACAAGAACATGCAGCCTGCCACAACATAGATGCGGTACAATATGTGCTTTTCGGTGGTTGCCATTTGGCCTTACTCTTTTTCTTTAACTATGATCTTGGTTGGCGGCACATCTGAAGGTTTAATCCCTCTACCTGCCATCCTCTTCGTAATGGTCGATTCCATTTTGAGCTTCATGAGGTTTGACCTGCCGTCAAGAAATTCTGTTCTCAACTCCAGTACCTCATCATTCAACCTTGCAATTTCATGGACCTTTTGCTCTGCACTGTGAGAACTTCCTATCATGAAGATCGCCAGGACCGTGCAGAAAAGGATAAAACGCCAGTTGTTAAAGGCGTCGTTGCTTATTAAAAATTTCCCCTTCAGGATGTCGTATAAGCTCTCTTTCATGCTACTCTATTCTTTCAGCTATTCGCAATCTTGCACTTCGGGCGCGATTGTTCCTCTTAATTTCTTCAGGCGAAGGCGTGATCATTTTTCCCACTTTTCGAAAGGGCACGGAAATATTTCCGTAGAAGTCTTTTTCGGGCTCCCCCTCAAACATGCCACTCCTTATGTATCTTTTAACGAGGCGGTCCTCAAGCGAGTGGTACGAAATAAGACTTAACCGTCCTCCCGGCTTTAGCAAGTCTTCAGTTTGCAATAAAAATTCCTTCAACACCTCGATCTCCTGATTCACCTCAATCCTTATTGCCTGATATATTTGTGCAAGTATCTTATGCTCCCGCCCTGCAGGCAAAAACGGTTTCAAAACCTCTTTTAATCTTTCACTGGTGGCGATCTCTGCCTCTTTACGGGCAGAAACAATCGTGCGGGCGATCTTTGGGGCGTTTCGCAATTCCCCATAGTTGAAGAGCACAGCCCGCAACTGCTTCTCCTCATAATTATTCACCACTTCAAAAGCGCTAAGATTGCTGCCTTGGTTCATCCTCATATCAAGCTTCGATTCAAAGCGGGTCGAGAACCCTCTTTCCGCCACATCAAACTGGTGGGATGAAACACCAAAATCTCCTAAAATACCGTCTACTTTTTTTAATCCGTAGAACCTAAGGAAGCGCTTAATGAACCTGAAATTCTCATTGATAAGCGTAAATCTCTCGTCATCGATCTTATTTTCCAGGGCGTCCTTGTCCTGATCAAAAGCAAATAGTTTTCCATTTGGCCCGAGCCGGTTAAGGATCTCCCGGGAATGCCCGCCACCACCAAATGTCACGTCCACATAAACGCCGGAAGGCTGAATATTCAGCCCGTCAACAGTTTCTTCCAGTAAAACCGGATTATGATAGCTCATTGGCGTCATTGCTTTTATTTCCCATTACACGCTCGGCGAGTTCGGCAAATTCCTCAGGCGGAGTGTCGATTGCCTTTTCATACTCGTCCTTATCCCAGATCTCGATGATGTCAATTGGAGAAGCGATCACCACCTCCTTATTTATTCCGGCAATGCGAATCAGATCCTTCGGAATAAGAAGTCGGCCGTTAGTATCAACCTCCACAATTTTAACACCAGCTGTAAATTTTCTTATAAAGTCCATGTTCTCTTTTACAAAACGATTCAGTTTTCCCACCTCCTGCATAACTTCATTCCATCGTGTCATGGGGTAGAGCTCCAAACAGTTCCCAAAAAGAGAACGTTTAAGCACAAAACCATCTTGTATGATCGGCACAAGTTGCTTCTTCATAGGCGCCGGGATCATCAACCGCCCCTTAGCGTCTACCTTGCATTCATATGTACCAATGAGATTTACCACTTCTATAGTTTACGATTCAAATATATTGAAATTTAAACCACATTTTACCACTTTTTACCACATTGTTGATAAATTTTCCACTTCCCGTCCCACCAGCACCTGTTAAACCAACTACTTGAAGCAGATTTAGTTGTAAACTGATTTTGTTAAAAAAATTTTCAAAAATGAAAACGATTGAGCAGCAGAAATGTGAAATTTCCCCGTCCGAAAATTATGGCAGCTTCTGTAAAATCGATATACTTGTGGGGAAATCATTATATTTGCGAAGCTAACAGCAAAGGCATCAATGGAAAATAATCTAAGGGAAGAAGGGAAATTCAGTTATGTAGAGGAAGGTGAAGGAACACCTATAATAATTCTGCACGGTTTAATGGGAGGACTAAGTAATTTTGAAGGCGTCCTCGATTTTTTTCCGAAGAACGGCTACAAAGTGATCTTGCTTAAATTACCCTTGTATGAACTGTCTCTGTTAAAGACCAGTGTTGCAACTTTTGCCAAATACCTGAAAGAATTTATTGATCACAAGAAGTTCTCACAGTCCATACTCCTTGGAAATTCCTTAGGTGGTCATATTGCTCTTCTTTGTACCAAGCTTTATCCTGAATGTATTAAGGCGCTTGTGATCACCGGAAGCTCCGGTCTTTATGAAAGCGCGATGGGAGAAAGTTATCCAAAAAGGGGAGATTACGACTATATTCGTAAGAAGGCCGAAAATGTTTTTTACGATCCTAAAGTAGCCACCAAAGAAATTGTAGATGACGTTTATGAAACGGTGAATGACCGCAATAAATTGATCAAGACCCTGGCAATTGCGAAAAGTGCAATTCGCCACAATATGTCGAAGGACCTTCCAAAAATGCATACTCCCACCTGTATCATTTGGGGTAGAAACGACAATGTCACTCCGCCGGAAGTCGCCGAAGATTTCCACCGCCTCCTCCCCGACTCCGATCTTTACTGGATTGAGAAGTGTGGACATGCAGCGATGATGGAACATCCCGAGGCTTTCAACGAGATCCTGTTTCGCTGGCTTACTGCCCGAAAATATTAAAATTTTATCATGAAGATCAAGTCGGCCGAATTCGTAATCAGCAATTCTGATGTTGCGAAATGTCCGGATACGAAGCTGCCGGAATATGCTTTCATTGGCCGAAGTAATGTGGGAAAATCTTCTTTGATAAATTCCCTCACGAACAGGAAAGATCTTGCCAAGACCTCCGGCCGGCCCGGAAAGACCCAGCTCATAAATCACTTCTTGATCAACCAAAGCTGGTTCCTGGTAGATTTGCCTGGATATGGTTATGCAAGGGTCTCCAAATCTGCTAAAAAGACTTTTCAGAAGTTCATTACCCAGTATTTTGAGAAGCGGGAGCAAATGATCTGTGCTTTTGTGCTCATTGACAGCCGCCACAAACCTCAGCCCGTCGATATGGAGTTCATGACATGGCTGGGAGAACATCAGGTACCTTTTTGCATCATCTTTACAAAGGCAGACAAGCTGAAACCTAAGGCCCTGGAAAGGAACATCAACGATTACCAGGCAGAAATGCTGCAAACCTGGACAGAGATGCCTCAGTACTTTATTACCTCTTCAGCGAGTGGAAAAGGCCGGGAGGAAGTTCTTGAATTTATACAGGGCATCAATGAAAATCTACAGCAGCAATAAGTTTGGAGTTGAGAGTTCAGAGTTTGGAGAGTTTTTCTTTTTTGAGGAGTGACTTTTTGCCACCAATCCACGTATCATCTTTCTCTAATACCTTCATACTCTAAAAGGCCTGGAATGAGGTGCGGAAAATGTCTTTTTTAAAGGGAGATCATTTTGCTGCGGAAGCTTTTTCAAAACCTCAAGACATCAAAACACTTTCAGAAAGAGAAGCTAAAAATGCGTTTTTTGAAGAGTGATTTTTTGCCACGAATTCACAAATGATCTTTTTCTAAAATCCCAATACACCAAAAGCTTTTCAGAAAGAAGTGCGAAAAGTGCCTTTTTTGAGTGGTAATTTTCGATCCACCATCCCAACTGATCACTGATCACTGACCACTGATTACTGATTACTGATTAGTGATTACTGATCACTGACCACCAACCACCGACCACTGACCACCGACCACTACTTCTTAATCTCCATTTTCTCTGCAAAATAATCACAGAAGTCTTTCATGGTATCACGCATCTTGTCATCCTGTGTCGCGCGATAAAAGGTGTCACTCATGGTAACCAGCGTTTGGTGGAAGAACATTTTCATGTCATCCAGAGGCATGTCTTTCGTCCAAAGGTCTATCTTCAAAGTTTCCTTCTGCGCCGCGTCCCACATAGAAAGGAGCATCGCCTTAGCCTCCTGGTTTTCCACGCCTCCGTCTTCAGCGCTCCAGTGCAATTCTTCGGGCACACGATTCTCGTCTAATGAAACTTTGATATTGATATTTGATTTCTTTGCTATAGCCATTATTTTGTCGGTTTATATTTTGATTGTTTAAATATAGTTTCTGCATTTGCCTGTATCATTTCTTCCACAGGAACATCGTTCTTTTCCATGTATTGTTCCACGATCTGCCAGCCCATGAATTGGCCCAAACGCGGCGGAGCTTCTGCATCAAGTTCCAGGAAGAACTTCGAAAAAGGCGCCGGAAATAAAAATCTTGTCTGCAAATCATTATCTGAAGAGTACAGGAGTTCCCGCTCAACAAAGTACCGCCATATCTGGTCTTCGTTGGCTTCGGCCCAATCCCATTCTTCGGGTAAATAGGTCATCTTTTCCGCATCAGTTTTAAATGGAAGAAGCAGGTCTTTCAGGTAAAGGATCTTTCCGTAGTAGATCATGTGTGCAAGAAAGCTGCGTGAGGACGGCCGCGGAACCACAGTTTGCGCAAAAGCTTCGGCTGCATCCACGGCAATCAACTCCTTGCGCATTTCCTTTTTAATATAATCCTGGACACCTATATATAGCGGATGATCCATTCCCAGATAGGTATCAAGGGCCACAAGCATCAGAGAATCTGCCCACACCACCTGGTTGCGGTAATCAACATCTGATGTCAGCGTTACTACTTTTGGTATCTTGCGTTGTGGAAAGTAGTATTTGATATGTTGAAAAAGCCTTTCCAGTTCTTTTTCAGTTTGCTCCAGGTTAGGAAATTCAGCTGCCACGGCCTGGTTTAATTCCAACTGAATAGTGTCCTCCATTTTCTCCACCCACATGATATCGGGATACTGCCTCGGAAAAAGGAAAGGAAATTGCTTTTTTAGAGCAGAAAGACTATCGGCCGTTGCATCTGCAAATCTTTGGTCAAATCTTTCAACTTGAAGTTCCACAGGAATAGCCGCTATCTCCTCTTCCCTCTTGTCATCTTCAGCACAAGAGATAAGGAAAACAAAGAGGCTGTAAAAAAGGAACTTTTTAAGCATAAGCAAATTAAGAATGGTTTAACGCAGGCTATTTCGTGAAAATTAGCTGAAGGTTTATATTTGTTAACAAAGATATTATTTCCGCTACAAACGAACCAACTATTATGAAAACTAAAGAAGTGATCGACCATATCGTCAACTGGCTAAAGGAATATGCTTCAAATGCCAAAATGAATGGTTTTGTAGTCGGTGTGAGTGGCGGAGTTGATTCTGCAGTTGTTTCTGCACTTTGCGCCAAGACCGGTATGCGGACTTTATGCGTAGAGCTGCCCATCCACCAGTCACCAGACCAGGTAACGAGGGCACAGGAACATATTGCCGGTTTGAAAAAGAAATTTGCAAATGTGACCGATGTACAGGTGGACCTTACAAGGACTTTTGACACTTTTAGTGAAACTGTACCCGAAGTGGAAGCGAGTCCAAAGTTGCACCTTGCCCTGGCTAATGTTAGGGCACGCTTACGAATGACCACCCTATACTACTTTGCCGGCTTGCACAACTATCTCGTTGCAGGAACGGGGAATAAAGTTGAAGACTTTGGCGTGGGCTTTTTCACCAAGTACGGGGATGGAGGAGTCGATCTGAGTCCCATTGCCGACCTCATGAAGAGTGAAGTGTATGAAATTGCCAGGGAAATGGATGTAATCAACAGTATCGTAGTGGCAGCCCCTACCGACGGACTTTTTGGGGACAGCCGTAGCGATGAGGACCAGATAGGTGCGAGTTATGATGAACTGGAGTGGGCAATGAAAGAAGCTGAAAAAGGAAAAACAGAAGATGATTTTTCAGGAAGACAGCAGGAAGTTTTCAGGATCTATAAAATGAGACATAAAGCAAACAAGCACAAGATGGAACCAATACCCGTTTGTGAGATTCCTCTTCACCTGAAATAAATGCAGTTAATCGAAAAAATTATTTTCCGACAGAATAAGGCATTATCTTTCATTCTCCCCCTGATTTGACTATTAAAAACTAACAATCAGAATTTTACCAGACCCCCGCGAATGAAATTCTTTGTGCTAAAATTCAAACAATGACGAAGATTCTAATTGCAGACCATCATCCCATCACCCGTATGGGAATTTCCTCTCTTTTGGAGAAGGAAGGAGTGTATGAAATAGTAGGAAAAGTAACCAATGGAAAGGATCTTTTCAGGGCGTTGAAAACCAAGAATCCCGACGTGTTGATCCTCGAGATCGATCTTCCCGAAATCAATGGAATTACCGCTCTTAGAACTATAAAGTCTGAAAACCCCGGAACTAAGATCCTCATTCTTAGCTGCCATCCAGAAGAAATGTACGCACTAAATGCCATCAAGGCGGGAGCTGCTGCTTACCTTTCAAAAACGGCATCTACAGAAATTCTTAGTGAGGCAGTGCACCAGGTTGCACGGGGAGGAATTTATCTCAACAAGGAGATCAGCGAAAAGATCAACTCGGGCACCACAAGATCCAACAATCTTGTTTCCCGCTACAAAAAACTATCTACCAGGGAAATTGAAGTGCTAAACCTTCTTTCCACGGGAAAAAGAAACAAAGATATCGCCGAAGCTCTGGACATTAATGAAAAGACAGTGAGCACCTACAAGACCAGGCTGCTCAAGAAACTACGGGTGGATAATCTTGCCGATCTTATTAACCAGTCTCGCCTGTTGCAGATAAGGCCTACATAACCCGGTTTAGCTTACCCGAAAGTACTTTTTTAAGGGTAATATAATCCATGATATCCTGAAGGATACCCGAAGATTCCTCTGGCGGGACCTCCTTTATTTCCCGGTTGAGCTCGTGGATCTTTTTGTTTACAAGATATCTTCTTAAAGAAAGGATGGTTTCATTTACCAGCCTACCTATTTCCGCTTTCTTACCTTTTACAAAAATTTCCATCCTTTCCCAGTCGTGCAGTACGTACTGCTCTTCATCCATCAGGATACTTGTAACTTCCGAAGCATTTTCGGGAGGTAGTTCATTGACAAAAGTTTCTATGGAGAACTCTTCCTCTTCGTTGAACTTTTTGATCACCTGCTGATAGATCTTTTGAAAGTGTTCATTTGCAAAAGCGACCTCATCTTCCTGCAGGTCAAGAAAGATCTTTTCATAGACCTTTGCTCTAACCATTTCAGGCTCAAGCGAGATCTCTCCTTTATCATCCACCTTTACAACGAGATCCTCAAAGTCCTCTTCCATCATTCCGTAATGAAGTAAAAGGCTAATTATCGTTCGCTCCAGAATGTACAGCTCGTCGACCTTAGGCTGGGACGTAACTTCATCCCTTACCACTTCAAATTGCTTTGTTTTCTTCGGAGCCGGCTTACCGGTACTCTTCCCGCTCAGTTGGGCAAGGGTGGTGAAGAGGACTTCTTCAGAAATATCCATGATACGGGAAGTCTCCTGCACATAAACCTCCTGCTGAATATTATCGGGGATCTTCGAGATACTGCTCACCATATCGCGAATGAGCGACGCCTTTTTTACCGGGTCATTCTTCGCCTCCTCCATCAAAAGAGAAGCTTTGTAATTTATAAAGTCCTTAGAATTCTCAGCCAGGTACAGCCTTATGTCTTCTTCAGTATTTTTCTTGGCAAAACTATCCGGATCTTCTCCTTCCGGAAAGGCACAAACCTTCACGTTCATTCCCTGCTCGAGAATAAGGTCTATCCCGCGTATCGAAGCCCGCTGTCCCGCAGCATCACTATCGAAAAGTACAGTGATGTTCTTTGTCAGCCGATTGATGAGCCTTATCTGCTCGGGGGTGAGCGCAGTTCCCGAGGAGGAAACCACATTCTCAATTCCGGCTTGATTGAATTGAATAACGTCTGTATATCCTTCAACCAGAAAACAATTATCTTCTTTGGCAATAGCCTGTTTAGCGTGATAGATCCCGTAAAGCACCTTGCTCTTGTGGTAAATATCACTTTCGGGACTATTGAGATACTTAGCAGCTTTCTTATCATTGTTCAGGATCCTGCCTCCAAAACCCAGCACCCGACCGCTCATGGATTGAATAGGGAACATCACCCTACCTTTGAACCTGTCAAATTGCTTTTCTTCTTTGACTATGGTAAGACCCGTTTTCTCAAGATATTTTAATTGATAGCCTTTTTTAATAGCTTCAGAAGTAAAGGCATCCCACTCATCAAGGCAGTAACCTAATCCGAACTTCTCGATAGTATCTTCAGTAAAGCCCCGCTCCCTGAAATAGCTTAAGCCAATAGCCTTCCCCAGTTCGTGCTTGTGAAGGATGTTCTGGAAATATTTTGCAGCAAATTCCGAAACAAGGTACATGCTCTCCCGCTCATCTGCCTGCTCTTTTTGTTCCTGACTCTGCTCTGTCTCCTCTACTTCAATGTTGTATTTTTTAGCGAGGTACTTGATGGCTTCCGGATATGTGAAATGTTCGTGTTCCATGAGAAAAGCCACCACATTTCCGCCTTTTCCGCTGGAGAAATCTTTCCATATCTGTTTTACCGGAGACACCATAAAGCTGGGAGTACGTTCATCGCTAAACGGACTGAGACCTTTATAGTTGCTGCCCGACTTCTTTAAGTTCACGAAATCCCCCAGCACTTCTTCGACGCGGGCGCTTTCAAAAACTTTGTCAATGGTGTTTTTAGAGATCAACTTTTACTGCGGAAAATTTTTCAAATGTACATAAAAAGAAGAGCCTTCTAAAAGGTCTTTTTTAGAAGGCTCTAATGAAAGCAAAATAAAGGCTAATCCTAATTCGCATCAAACCTCAGCCCCACCGAAATGTTATGCAGCTCCGGGTTTGCATCTTTAAAAATTGGATTTAGATCGTATTTCACATAAAGCGAAGTTCCTCCCCAGCCAATGTACCCGCTAAGTCCGTAGATAAATTCATTGGTATTGTAATCTCCTTTTAATTTTTCCTTTACGTCTTCGCCGTCTTCTTCATATTTGAGCTTTTGACGCTCTCCAATATTTACTCCGGCATAACCGCCAAGACCAATTTTGAGCTTGTTATGAGTAGAGAACCAAACACTGCGTGGAGATTCTATTTTTTTAGAAGGCCCGAATTCAAAATGCACCGGAAAAACCAGGTTATCCATCCTGAATTTCGATTTATCCAGGTCCAGCGGAAACTCTTCCAAAGTAGTCAAATCCCCATCTTCAACAAAAAGCCGGTTATCTGTGGGTTTTAATCCGTTGAACTGAAAAGAAAATCCGTAGCGCAATCTCAGGAAGTTGCTGTGCTCAAATACACGAGTTCTCCAGGCAAGACCTAATTCAAAGAATCTGCTGCCTCCAACCTTAAAATCTGAATCATTGATGGACTGGTCTTCCAGTAATGCATTATTGAACCCAAAGGCGACTATTAAATGCGTAGAGGTGCGGCTGTAGTGGTCTTTGAACCAGTGATCATCATCTTCGTCCTCTTCTTCATCCTCCCACTCCCAGTCCGGCTTCTCTTCTCTCGTAAGCAGTGCTATCTGGTTGTCGATGATCGCAACCCGGTTTTGGATATTTAAGGCATGTTTCTTTGCAGCCTCACTCTTTAGTTTCTCAGCCTCCTCCCAGTCAATCTCCTTAGCCTCTGCCCTGCGGTTGATGGCCTCCACCTGCTCTTTCAAAGCTTCTTTTTCTTCAGCTATGATCTGCTCCTTTTGCTTTTGCAATTGTTCAATTTTCTCTTTGTTCGTTTGTTCCTGCGCAAAGACAGGCTCAACAGCAAAAATTGACAAAATAATAAGCGCTAAAAATGTAACTTTTTTCATGTTTGTAAATTTTTATGGCTTTACAAGAAAGCCCGTTGAATGATTGATTGATGAATTAATTAAATCTTAGGTCGCGTGTGGCTACGGCAGTTTTGGCTTTCCGGAACCCATCTTTCACCACGTCAAAAACTTTTTCTCTAAATGACTGGTCCAGTTCATATTCAACCTGGTGTAAAAGGTCACCGGCCTTTACAGTATATGTAGAATCAGCTTTTAATTCGGCAGTTGCAAGTAATAAAAGAGCTTCAACCTCAAGATCTGTGTTCCCGGGGACCATCTCCTCCCGAGCTATGGCAGTTTCAGGTAGAGAAATAACTTCAATACTTTCTGAAGGTTCCTGAATGAGTTCAGAAGGATCTTCAACTGCTACCGCAGTCTCTGCTTCAGAAGATTTTTTAACAGGGGCTTCAAAAATGACATTTTTGACACCTCCTTTTGCGGAAGGTTTTTCCTGCTCTTTTAGCTCCTCTTTCTCTTCGGAAGAAGCCAGATGGATTACCTCGGGCTCTGATGTTTTCTCTTGCAAAACAGGCTCTTCGGCGGTTTGCTCTACCAATTGTGGTTCTTCAGAAGCAATTGGGGAGTTAAAATGAGAGCCAAGTACGAAAAAGATCGCAGCAATTGCCGCTGCGGAGGTCAGCCACAGGAGGTAAGGTCGTTTTTCCTTCTTTGGCGCCAGGCGTTGCTCCAGCTTTTCCCAGGCGGCAGCAGAGGGCTGGATCTCCCTCTCTCCTAGCACCTTTTTCACGTTATTTTCAAATTTTTCCGGTTCCATATTCTGTCCTGTTTTCCTGTTCCAGCTTTTCCTGAAGCATTTTTCGAGCTTTGAAAAGCTGTGATTTAGAAGTTCCTTCTGTTATGTTCAGCATTTTTGCTATTTCATTGTGCTTGTAGCCTTCAACAGCAAACATCAAAAACACCATTTTATAACCTTCTGGAAGACTGTCGATCAACTCCTGAATGTGCGCCGCATTAAAATCGGATGTAAAGGAATACGAGAAATCCTCATTTTCGGCTACCTCATCTTCAGCAAACATGGAGCGCTTATCGGTCCTCAAAAAGGAAATTGATTCCCTTATCATGATCCTTCGCATCCAGCCTTCAAAGCTGCCCTCATCCCGAAAATCCTCCAGGTGTGTGAACACCTTGAAAAATCCGTTGAGCATCACTTCTTCGGCATGCTGCAGGTCCTTTACATATTGCCTGCAAACGCTGAGCATCTTCCCCGAATGTTTCTCATAGATCTTACGCTGCGCCTGCCGGTTACCCGCGGCTGCACGTTTGATCAAAAGAGAATCATTTTTAAAGAGTTGAATTACTTTCACCTGCTTAGCTTTACAAAAGGCCTTCTATTAACATAGACGAGGGAAAGTTACAAAAGGTTGCCTGAGGCGGAGATTTTTTTGGAATTTAAATGCAATGACCTCTCATTAAAGCAATTAAACTTCATTTTTTAATTCTGTGGAAAGGAAAAACTGCGGAAACACTACTTCTTACGCTCTATTACGTAATTCACCATGAGCACAAGGGAATCTTTATATGGAGAATCGGGGTATTCTTCCAAAAGGGAAAGAGCCTGCTGTTGAAAATCTTTCATTCTCCCCACTGCATAATCAAGTCCGCCGTTTGCTTTGACAAAATTGATCACTTCTTTAACTCGCTTACTATCCTTATTATGGTTCTTCACAGAGTTTATAAGCCAGGCCTTTTCTTTTGGCTCAATTTTATTCAGCACGTGGATAAGGGGAAGGGTCATTTTTTGCTCCTTGATATCTATCCCGGTAGGTTTGCCTATGCGTTCGTTGCCGTAATCAAAAAGATCATCTTTGATTTGAAAGGCCATTCCAATAAGTTCTCCGAAATGCCTCATTTTTTCCACTTCCGGGGAATCGGGATGTACAGAAGCGGCGCCTAGACTACAACAGGCAGCTATAAGAGTAGCCGTCTTTTGCCGGATGATCTCGTAGTAAACATCTTCGGTAATATCCAGGCGACGGGCTTTTTCGATCTGCAAAAGCTCACCTTCACTCATTTCCCTTACCGCGACAGAAATGATCTTCAAAAGATCAAAGTCATTGTTGTCTATGGAAAGCAGAAGTCCTTTTGAAAGCAGATAATCCCCTACCAAAACAGCGATCTTGTTCTTCCAGAGCGCATTGATGGAGAAGAAGCCTCTACGCCGGTTGGAATCATCTACCACGTCGTCATGGACAAGGGTGGCAGTATGTATTAATTCTATTACCGAAGCACCACGATAGGTTCGTTCATTCACCTTCCCGTTTGAAACCATTTTGGCCACCAGGAAAACAAACATGGGACGCATTTGCTTTCCCTTGCGGTTTACTATAAAATGGGTGATGCGGTTGAGAAGGGCAACTTTAGAAGACATGGATTCTGTGAACTTCTTTTCAAAAAGTTCCATCTCACCTTCAACCGGCAATTTAATTTTGGAGATCACCTTCATAAGGGCTGCTAAGATAGTTAAAAGATTATTACTCCCTGAAATTTTGCCCTTTTTGAAAGACCTAAGCGGTGGCTTCTTTCGATTTATTGGCAAGCTGTCCACAGGCGGCATCTATATCCTTTCCCCGGGAGCGGCGTACTGTGCAGGTAATATTGTGACGCTCAAGTTCCCTAACATACATATTGGTCGTCTCCTCGGGAGCCTGCATGAAGTGATCATCACCAATAGGATTGTATTCAATAAGATTCACTTTACAAGGCACATACTTGCAAAATCTTACAAGAGCATCCACATCTCTCTTAGAGTCGTTGATCCCCTTCCATACCACATATTCATAGGTAATCCGGCTTTTGGTTTTTGCATACCAGTATTCGAGCGCCTCCCGGAGATCTTCTAGCGGAAAAGTAGCGTTGAAAGGCATAATGGAAGTCCGCACCTCATCTATAGCCGAATGTAAGGAAACCGCCAATTTGAATTTCACCTCCTCATCGGCCAGTCTTTTGATCATTTTTGGCACTCCCGAGGTGGAAACGGTAATACGCTTCGGGGACATTCCAAGACCTTCGGGAGAAGTGATCTTTTCAATAGCTTTCAGAACATTATTGTAGTTCATGAGCGGTTCTCCCATGCCCATAAAGACGATGTTGGAAAGCGGCTTCTCAAAATAAAGTCTGCTCTCGTTGTCGATCGCCACCACCTGATCATAGATCTCATCTGGATTTAGGTTGCGCATTCGCTTGAGTTTGGCCGTCGCGCAGAATTTACAGTCCAGGCTGCAGCCAACCTGTGAAGAAACACAGGCCGTGGTCCTGCTGGCTGTAGGAATTAAAACCGATTCCACGGTGAGGTCATCGTGCAATTTAACGGCATTTTTGATGGTCCCATCACTGCTGCGCTGCATTTGGTCCACGCGAATGTGATTGATCACAAAATTTTCACTCAGCATTTGACGTGTTTCTTTTGAAATATTAGTCATATCTTCAAAAGAATGAGCTCCTTTTCCCCACAACCACTCATAAACCTGAGTTCCACGAAAGGATTTATCCCCTTGAGAAACAAAGAATTGCTGCAGTTGCTCTTTTGTTAAAGCCCGTATGTCTTTCTTATTTTCTTTCACGCTGCAAAAGTAAGGAATTGTACAACCTTTTTTATCTTCAGGAATCTAATAATTTCAGAAGCAGCAGGTTTACAAAAAAGAATTTTCTTTTCGGCTGAAAAAACTTAGTAGCTTGTACTGCAAATTCCTTACAGAAAGTTACACAAAGCCTCCCGCAGATGATACCCTGAAATGATTGCTTAACCTTAGCAGAATTTTATTTTGTGCCGGGGGTTAACTTTCCTCTGCAGAATTATCTTCGATCCCCGCATCGGGAGCATTGGTCTTAACAGAAAGAACACCTTTTTCCATTGCCGTGAGGGACTTGTAGGCCTGACTTGTGCCAATTACCTGACCGTTAGTTGCTTTGAGGTTGAAGCGAAAACCATTTTCTGTCTCCTTGCGATCAAAGCGCTCATCGACCTGAGAGTTTTTTCTAACAGATTCTATACCCTTTAGACAATTTGCTTTGACTTTGTAGCCTTCACTGCTTAATACAACCTGCCCGTTAGCTGCTTTTAGGTTAAACCTGAATTCTTCTGCTTTGTCCTTTTTAATTTCGAATTTTGACATAATAATTTCTTTTTGCTTTTCTATAAACTAATAAAAATTTGCAAAATAAGAACTACCTCAAACAGCTAATCTTCCTTATTACCTGCCAAAAATGTCATTTTTCAGCCTCCTTATGAAAGGCGCTTTTGGATTCCGGTTTTTAAAAAAATAATTTTTTTGAACCTCCACCCTTTATTAATTACATGGGTTGTTTGCGAATCCACTAATATTCAGAAAAGCAAAAAACCCGCAAGGTCAAAAAGAACTTGCAGGTTTTGAATTTTTACTTCTCACTAAAGACTGAGCACTGCTCACTATCCTAAAGGATCAACATCGCGTCCCCGTAGGTATAGAACTTATATTTTTCCTTTACTGCTTCAGCATAGGCTTTCTTCATGAAATCATGCCCTGCAAATGCCGATACCATCATCAACAAAGTCGACTTTGGAGTATGGAAGTTGGTAATCATACAATTAGCAATGCTAAAATCGTATGGAGGGAAAATGAACTTATTGGTCCATCCCTGGAATTCATTCAGGGTTTTGTTTGAAGAGACCGAACTTTCCAGCGAACGCATAACAGTTGTTCCCACCGCACATACTCTGCGTTTTTCCTGAATAGCCTTATTTATAGTGTCTACTGCAGGCTTTTCAATATAAGCTTCTTCACTGTCCATTTTATGCTTGGAAAGATCTTCTACCTCCACAGGACTAAAAGTACCTAACCCCACGTGCAAGGTTACTTCAGCAAAGTTCACTCCTTTTATTTCCAGTCTTTTTAGTAGATGCTTGGAAAAGTGAAGACCTGCAGTTGGGGCAGCCACAGCACCTTCAGCCTTTGCATAGATTGTCTGGTAACGCTCCTTATCTTCGGGCTGCACTTCTCTCTTGATGTATTTTGGCAGCGGAGTTTCTCCAAGCTCTGTCAATTTATCACGGAATTCCTCGTAAGAACCATCGTAAAGAAAACGCAAGGTCCTTCCACGGGAAGTAGTATTGTCAATCACCTCAGCTACAAGACTTTCGTCCTCCCCGAAATAGAGTTTATTTCCAATTCTAATTTTTCTGGCAGGATCTACCAGCACATCCCACAAACGGGTTTCAGCATTAAGTTCTCTCAACAAAAACACCTCAATTCTAGCACCGGTCTTTTCTTTATTTCCAAAAAGACGTGCAGGAAATACCTTCGTGTTGTTCAACACCATCACGTCCTCCGGTTCAAAATAATCGATAAGATCTTTAAAATGCTTGTGCTCAATTGTTTGATCCTTCCTGTTTAAGACCATCAAACGGGCTTCGTCCCTGTTCTCGGCAGGATATTCGGCCAATAGTTCCGGCGGAAGGTCAAAATTGAAGTGCGATAATTTCATTCCCATATAAGATAGATTTTAAGAAGCTGCAAATATACAACCTCGGGATAGGCGTTGTCAAGTAAATGAGCCTTTATTTGAGAAATGTCTTAATTGATGCGGTCACACGTCCATGACTATTGAAGATATTTTAGATATCCTCAATTTCTTCTGAAGAAATTTCGAGCTTACTCAGATCTTCCCAAAATCCAGGAAAAGATTTACTAACCACTCCCGCATCTCTTATCCTCAAAGGAACTTTTAAAGCCAGCGGAGCAAAAGCCAGCGCCATCCTATGATCATGGTAAGTATCTATACTGATGTTGCTCTTTATTTCTGCTGAAGGGTCAAGGCGCAGAGAATCATTGGTGATCTCCACCTGTCCACCAAGTTTCTCCAGTTCATTCTTCAATGCCTGAAGCCTGTCCGTTTCCTTGATCCTTAGAGTGTGTAATCCGGTCATTTCTGCTTCTATTCCCAGTCCGAAGCAGGTGACAGCAATAGTCTGAGCCAGATCGGGACTGTTGGAAAGATCCAGTTCCATCTTCTTCGGAAGTTCCGTTTTTACTTTTTCCAGTCTTATCTCACCATCCAAAAATGTTGTTTTCACTCCCAATTTTTCGTAGATTTCTACGACACTTCTATCGCCCTGCAGACTTTCGGCCCGATAGGAACTCAGGGAAATTTCTGCCGACTCACTTAGAGCCGCCAGGCTGTAAAAATAAGAAGCCGAACTCCAGTCAGATTCCACTGTTATTTCTTTTTCGGGTACGGAAGATACAGGAGCAATGGAGATTTCATTATTCTGAAAACTTCCGCTTATCCCGCATTTCCGAAGTAACTGAAGTGTCATTTCAATATAAGGCACTGAAGTAACTTTTCCCTCAAGATGTATTTTTAATCCTTCAGGAAGGGAAGCCGCAATGAGCATCAATGCCGATATATACTGGCTGCTGATATTAGCCTTAATCGTAACTTCATTTTTTGAAAGTTTCTTGCCTTTTATACGTAAGGGAGGAAATCCTTTATTCTTCTCATAAGAAATATCTGCTCCTAATTCCCTTAGCGCATCTACCAGAATTGCGATAGGCCGCTCCTGCATGCGCTCACTACCTGTCAGCACTACCTCACGGCCTTCATTCGAAGCAAAATAAGCCGTTAAAAAACGCATGGCAGTACCCGCGTGGTGAATATCTATCACTCCTTCAGAAGAAGCCAGAGCTTTTTGCAGCACGCGCGTATCATCACTGTTGGAAAGATTTTCAATCCTGAGTTCGGGAAATAGTGCCTGTAGAATAAGCAGCCTGTTAGATTCACTTTTTGAACCGGTAACAGAGATCCTGCCGGAGAGTTTCCGGCTATCGGAAGTGAGCTGAAGGTGCATAATTACTGCCTGTTAAAGTTCTTGCGCCTGCTGGTCATATACATGGCATACACCAAGCTAATTGCCGCTTTTACCAGAAAATACTCAACCCATTTTCCATCTGAGAATTCATCCTGATAAATGACTGCAAAATCTCCTGAAATGATCTGCCTGAAATGTGAGATGATCAGGGAAAGTCCAACGAATATTACGAAGAAAATTGTCCCCAGTTGTAACACCTTTACCCAATAATCTGGATTTTTAAGATCTTCTAAAATGCGCATTTATTGTAATTTTTCATTGTTCTTATGCCTATCCTTATCCCGCTGAGTTTTAAGGTTAAGCTTCTTATCAAAAGACTCCTGCAGGTCAATTCCCGTCTGGTTTGCAAGACAAAGCACTACGAAAACAACATCGGCCAGTTCCTCTCCAAGGTCTTTGGCTTTATCGCTCTCTTTTTCACTCTGCTCCCCGTATCGCCGGGCAATGATCCTTGCTACTTCTCCTACCTCTTCGGTAAGTTGAGCCATATTGGTGAGTTCGTTGAAGTACCTCACCCCGTGTTCTTTGATCCAGGCATCTACAGCGGCCTGGGAATCTTTTATGTTCATAGTTCTATTCTGTTTCTTAACACCCTCAGTGGCTACTAGCCCTGACATCGGTTCATTTGTTACGACTTCGTTCGTGTACTCTTCAACCCTCTCAGTATGAAAACCACTGACAGGGTTTTTACTATCTGCTCCATTTGTCAACCCTGTCAGCGGCTCTTAGCCCTGACAGCGGTTAATAATCTGCTCAACCCTGTTCGGGTTTGGAACGCTCTGCTCATTCTATAGCAGCTACCCACCACCATCCTTTTGATTATGATAGGCAATAAAATTTTCCTTATCCCCAAATAAGTCTAGCACCTGTTCCTTATTCAAAATCGAAGTTTCCTGGGAAATTATAGCTTTATAAGAAGACCAGGGATAATCTTTAATTTCCTGAACCGCTCCATGAGCAACAGGATTATTATGAATGTAATAAATTACTTTCCGGAGATAATCTTCGGAGTCAATTCTCTTTCGCTCAAATGTTCTTTCAAATATTGAACCTGTCCTGTTATATCTTTTATTTACTGCCTGAGTATAGGAATTAAAGAGGTGCGACAATTGTCGGGAAGGATCTTTATAAACTCCTGGCTTAATTTCAGCATTTGTTCCCATCTCCCTTACCTCCTTAAAATAGATTAAAATGTGAAAATGGTTTCTCATTAGGCACCAGGCAAAGGTTTCAGATATGACATCCATATATTTATCATACAATCGAAGAAAATGCAGATAGTTTTCGTGTTCGAAAAACACATCAGCTCCATTATTACCACGATTGTAAATGTGATAGTAATTTCCCCTTTCTATACTTTCTATTTTCAAGCGATAAAAATTTGTTATGCTCAACCCCCTCTTCAACCCTGTCAGGGTATAAAACCGCTGACAGGGTCAATCCCGCTCAACCCTGTCAGTGGCTCCAAGCCCTGACAGCGGTTATGTCCTAACAACAGTTACTCCTTATTCTTCGAATCCAGAATTATCGTCACAGGCCCATCATTTAAAAGTTCGACTTTCATGTCTGCACCAAATTCTCCCGTGCCAACAGGTTTACCAATTTCTGCTTCCAGCTGCCGAACAAATTTTTCATAGAGAGGAATTGCAACCTCCGGCTTTGCAGCTTCGATATAACTGGGCCTATTCCCTTTTTTGGTACTGGCGTGGAGGGTAAATTGACTCACGACAATTGCATCACCATCCTGATCGAGTAAGGATTGGTTCATTACCCCATTACTGTCATTGAAGATCCGCATGTTGGCTATTTTTCTGCATAGCCAGAGAATGTCTTCATCGCCATCGGCATCCTCTATGCCCAGCAGGATCAATAATCCCCATCCAATTTCTGCCTTTTTAAAACCTTCTATAGTCACTGAAGCTCGTGAAACCCTCTGTATTACTACTCTCATTCCTGTTCGTAATTATCTATACGATATTGCTGGTCGTCCTCTCCTTTGAGGATCTGTACATAACTTTTATAACGGGACCATGGTATTTCTCCGGCGTCAAGGGCCTCCTTTACGGCACATTTAGGCTCCTCCAGGTGCAGACAGTTATAGAATTTACAATCCTGCTTTCTTGCAAAGAATTCAGGAAAGTAATCTCCCAGTTCCTCTTTTTCAATGTCCACAACTCCGAAGCCTTTGATCCCAGGAGTATCGATTATCCTTGCATCAAAACTGAGATCATACATTTCTGCGAAAGTAGTGGTATGTTGACCCTGCTTGTAGAGGTCTGAAATTTCACGCGTCTTCAATTCCAGCCCGGGCTCTATGGCATTTATAAGCGTGGATTTTCCTGTCCCGCTATGCCCCGAGATCATACTGATCTTGTTGTGCATAAGCTCCTTTACCTGCTCCACGTTCTTTCCGGTCTTAGCCGAAATACCTATACACTGGTACCCAATTTGCCGGTACATGGCAGCAAGATATTTCACCTCGGCCAGCTCCTCCTCATTGTAGGTGTCGATCTTGTTGAACAGCAGGATCACCTTTATGTCATAGGCCTCGGCAGTCACCAGGAAACGATCTATAAAAACAGTAAAGGTTGGGGGATTATTCAACGTCACCAGCAAAAATGCCTGATCAATATTTGCAGCAATGATGTGGGTTTGCTTTGACAGGTTGACCGATTTCCGGATGATGTAATTTTCCCGGTCCTTTATCTCGGTAATTACTCCGTTCATTTCCTCGTCACTGCCTTCTTCCGCCTTAAATTCTACTCTGTCGCCCACTGCCACAGGATTGGTACTCTTGATCCCCTTGATCCTGAACTTTCCTTTAATACGGCATTGGTAGAACTTTCCATCTTCGGCTTTCACCTGGTACCAGCTTCCGGTAGATTTATAAACGGTTCCTGTCATGCTACAAAAGTGCGAAATTATTCGCTAATAACCTTTTTCTGATGGTTTATCGACTCCTGGTGAATGGCTTTAAAAATACGCAGAATGAATTCTTCACTCAAGCCATTTTCCTGACCTTCTGAAGTCATCTTGCCAAGGATCTCGCTCCAGCGCTGATTTTGCAGAATAGCAACATTCTGTTCCTTCTTGGCTTTACCTATTTCATCTGAAATTTTCATTCTCCGTGAAAGCACGTCCAGCAATTGTGTATCTGCTATATCGATCATTGCCCTTAGGTTCTTAAGTTTTGCCTGAAATTCCTCGCTTTCAGAAACTTCTTTCCTTATTCTCAGATCCTGCATATACTGCACCAGGGTGGCCGGAGTAATTTGCTGGGCGGCATCACTCCATGCGTTGTCGGGATCATAATGAGTTTCCACCATGAGTCCGTCGTAATTGAGGTCGAGTGCAGTCTGGCAAAGGTCAAAGATCGAGGTTCGGTTTCCGGCGATGTGCGAAGGATCGAGGATCAAAGGCAGATCGGGGAATTTTGTTTGAAGATCGATCGGGATCTGCCATTCGGGATTATTTCTGTACCTGGTCTTTTCGTAAGTAGAGAATCCACGGTGGATCACCCCAAGATTCTTGATGTCATTGGTGTAAAATCTCTCTACGGCGCCCAGCCACAGGGAAAGATCGGGATTTACCGGGTTTTTGACCAGTACGATCTTATCTGTACCCCTAAGGGCATCTGCGATCTCCTGAATAATAAATGGGGAAACAGTGGTTCGGGCACCAATCCAGAGGATGTCGATATCGTGTTTCATGGCCAGTTCCACATGATTGGGATTGGCAACTTCGGTGGTAGTCAACATTCCTGTTTCTTCTTTTGCCTTCTGAAGCCATTTTAGACCTAAAGCACCTACTCCTTCAAAATTTCCGGGTCGGGTTCTGGGTTTCCATATTCCTGCCCGCAGTACATTCACATCTGTATCTTTCAGTTGATGCGCTATCTTGAGAACCTGTTCTTCGGTTTCTGCACTGCAGGGTCCTGCGATAACAAGTGGATGTTCCAGTCCAAAGTTGTCCAACCAGGTTCTTAGCTCTTTTTTATTTTCCATTTTATGATCAGTTTATTCCGTTCAAAATTGTCTTTATATGATTCGTTCTTTCCATTTCCATAAATACCTCTTCAAAATCATCTTTTTCGAGAAGATTTTTGAAACTGGTAAGGTTACTTATATACTCTTCCAGAGTTTCTAATATGTTGTTCTTATTCTGCTGAAAAATCGGAGTCCACATAGCCGGCGAACTTTTCGCAAGCCGCACTGTGGAAGCAAAACCACTTCCCGCCAGGTCAAAAATGTCCTTTTCGTTCTGTTCTTTTTCAAGAACGGTTTTACCCAACATAAAGGAGCTGATGTGAGACAGGTGTGAAACATAGGCAATATGTCGATCGTGAGATTTCGGGTCCATATACCTGATGCGCATTCCCAGCTTCTGAAATATTTCCAAAGCTGTTTCCTGTAGTTTAAAAGCCGTTTTTTCCACTTCACAAATGATGTTTGTCTTCTCGCGGAAAAGATCTTCTACAGCCGCACCCGGCCCCGAAAATTCTGTACCCGCGATAGGATGGGCTGCAAGAAAGTTGCGACGGTTTGGATGTGCTTCAATTGCTTCGCATAATCCCGCCTTTGTGGAACCGGCATCAAAAACAAGAGTGTTGTTTCCTACCTTATCCAGCACCTCAACAGCCACCTTTCTGGCCACATCTACAGGAACTGCAATGATCACCACATCAACCGTCTTTACTCCCTCAAGTCCTGCAGGCTGGTCAATAAGTTTTAACTCGGTAGCCTTCGCAAGGTGAGCTTCATTTGCATCAGTTCCCAGAATTTCCATCCCTGGAAATGCCTTTCTTAGTCCAAGAGCAAACGAACCTCCTATTAAACCTATACCTATGATCTGGACTTTCATGCTGTCAATCGTTTACAGGCTTTGATGATATTTTCTTCAGGGGAACAAAGAGAAAATCTTATATATCCTTCTCCCTGACTTCCAAAAATGAATCCCGGAGCCACAAAAATATGATACTGCTTTAGAAGATGATCTACAAAAGCTTCCGAAGTAGTTCCCTCAGGAACCCGGCACCATAAGAACATTCCGGTTTGATCTTCTGTGAACCTACAGTTAAGAAGGGTGGCCAGGTTCATGATCTGCTCTTTCCTGCTTTGATAAACCTTGTTCTGTTCCCTGAACCATTCCTGCGGAAGTCGAAGTGCCATGGCAGCACCCGCCTGCAGTGGAAAGAACATCCCGCTGTCCATGTTGGTCTTTACCTTTAGGACAGAATTAATATGTTTTTCACTTCCGCAGAGCATTCCTATTCTCCATCCCGACATATTAAAACTTTTACTTAAAGAGTTTAGTTCCAGCACACCATCTGCCTCATCAGAATATTTAAGGATACTTTCCGGCTCCTCATTCAAGATAAAACTGTAGGGGTTATCGTTGACAATAAGAATTCTGTGCTTTTTTCCGAAGGCGATAAGCTGTTTAAAAATTGCCTTTTTTGCCACCACACCTGTAGGCATGTTTGGATAATTCACCCACATCAATTTTACCCTGCTGAGATCCCTCTTTTCCAATTCCTGAAAATCTGGTAGCCAGCCCGTTTCTTCACTGAGGTCATATAACACAGTATTGGCTCCTACGAGCCGACTTACCGCTGCATAGGTTGGATATCCCGGATTTGGCACCAGCACTTCATCCCCTTCATTTAAAAAAGCCATGGAAATATGGGTTATTCCTTCCTTACTGCCCATAAGCGGCAGCACCTCGGTTTCTGAATCTAACTGAACTCCATAGAAATTCCTGTAAAATTCTGAAATGGCCTGCCGAAAATCCTTTGTCCCCCGGTAAGGCTGATATTGATGTGCATCGGGATTGAGCAGTGCCTGGTGTAAAGCCGTCATCACCTGGGATGGCGGTGGCAAATCGGGGCTACCTACTCCCAGGTTTATAACAGGTTTCCCCGAATCCTGTAAATCCCTTACCTCTTTTAATTTGGTTGAAAAGTAATATTCTTCAACATGGTTTAATCTCGTGGCCTGTGCGATCATAGTAAGCCGTTTTTATAAATCCCTAATATTTTTAATTCTTCTGTCAAATCTCTAATAACTCCCAAAACCCTGTGCAGCACCTCTTCTTCCTGAAAAAGAACATCGAGAAAAAAGGCATATTTCCAGGGCGTCTCAATTACCGGAACACTCTGGATCTTTGTCATATCCAGATCGAAATCTCTTAGTATATTCAAGATGCTCACAAGACTTCCTCTTTTGTTTTCAAGCACTAATTTTAAGGACGCCTTGTTCGCTGCTGTTGCTTGTGAGTATCCATTTTTAGCAGAAAGTACAAGAAAACGGGTGGCGTTGCTTTTCATGGTTTGAACATTTTCTTCTAATATCTCCAGACCATAGATCTCTGCCGCAGTTCTACTTGCCAAAGCCGCTATACCTTTTAAACCTCCTTCTTTTATTTTCCTGGCAACCGCCGCCGTGTCGGTATCTTCAATAAGCTCCAAATCGGGATAGGCGTTAAAAAAGGTTTGGCATTGCAGCAAGGCCATTGGATGAGAACAGACTTTCCTGATATCAGATATCTGTTGCCCCGCAAGTGCCATGAGATTCATGCTAATGGGTATATAGTGCTCTCCCTTTATTTGCAGGTCATTGTCATCTATAAGGGCATAATTTGGTAGAATAGTACCTGCAGTCGAATTTTCTATTGCCATAACAGCATAATTGGAACGCTGGGTTAGCAAACTTTCTACCACATCCCGAAATGACCTGCATTCATCAACAGGAATATCTTGTCCAAAATATTCTCCGGCCACCTGGTGGTGAAAAGAACCTCTTATTCCCTGTATTGCAACTTTTTCTTCCATTTTATGGCAAAAAAAAATCCCGATGTTTCGCATCGGGATTTCAGTTATTATATAATTTTAATTATATGGCACTCCCGATCCTATCTCTGTTATAGAAATAAAAGTAATACCAGGCGTTCCAGATAAATAAATTGTTCATTGTCATTTCTGTGAATGGCTAATGTAGCACATATTTCCTAAAAACGATATTTTTTCCTAAAAAAATCACGAGAACGATTTCGCCATTTTGCCAAAGCAGAAGTTCGCCTTTTCAAAAAGTTGATTTACATTTGGGAAAAAGCTGCTATGTCCATTCAGGTAAACAAGATCTCAAAATTCTACGGGGAGCAAAAAGCTTTAGATAATATCTCCTTTAGTATACAAAAAGGCGAAATCGTGGGTTTTTTGGGTCCGAATGGTGCGGGTAAATCTACTCTAATGAAGATCCTTACCGGATATTTAGAGCCTACCTCGGGAGAAGCTGTTGTGAATGACTACTCTATTTCGGAAGAAATATTACAGGCTCAAAAAAGCATTGGATATTTGCCCGAACACAATTCCCTTTACAGCGAAATGTATGTTAGGGAATACCTGGAGTTCAATGCGCTTATCTATAAGGTGTCAAAAAAGCGGATTGAAGAGGTGATTTTTCAAACGGGCCTGTTACCCGAAGCCAATAAAAAGATCGAACAACTTTCTAAAGGATACCGTCAAAGAGTGGGTCTTGCCAATGCGCTTCTACACGATCCCCAGGTTTTGATCCTCGATGAGCCAACCACCGGACTCGATCCAAATCAACTTATAGAAATTAGAGAGCTTATCAAAGAAATAGGAAAAGAAAAAACCATTTTCCTTTCCACTCATATCATGCGTGAGGTAGAAGCACTTTGCGAGCGGGTGATCATTATTAATAAAGGTCAAATTGTGGCCGATAAGCGCCTGGAAGACCTACGCGATGAGCAGGTGCAGATCATTGAAGTTGAATTTGACTACCGCATTGAAGAAGTTGCTCTGCAGCGACTGCCTCATTTACTGAATATCAAGAATGTTGGCGGCTTCGTCTATGAACTTACTTTTGATACTCCCAAAGACATGCGGCCAACTGTCTTTGACTTCGCCCACGACAACGGATTAAAAACTTTGCAGCTGAATCGGAAGAACAAAAATCTCGAAAGCCTTTTTTCTGAATTGACGCTGAAGAAGTAAATTTTTATATGCAAGGCACGGATTGCAAATCGGCGCCATCTAATTTCCTTGAGTAAAGCCATGATCTTCCTATTCTCTATTTAAAATGCAGATAAAATATAGAACCCTGTCAGGGTTTGGAACCGCTGACAGGGTTCTCCGCGAACAGCACCGGAGGTGCGACCCGTAGTATTCCGTAACAAAAGGATTGGGCTAAAGCCCTGATCAAATTATCTTCTACCTCCGGCTAAAGCCGAAGGCAGTTCATTTTTTTGTTATGTAGAGTTTATTTGCATAGAGCCTGAAAGGCTCAATCAAAATAGCCCCGGACATCGCCCGGGGAAAAAAAACCGCAAAATCTATCAGCCTGTAAGGCTGAAATTATAGGTTCTACAGATAATCGAGATGGTGCCAGCCTTACAGGCTGGGGATCAATGGAAATTTTAGGTCTATTGAAGAAGCAGATAAACCTAACAACCCTGTCAGGGTTTGGAACCTCTGACAGGGTTCTCCGTGAACAGCACCGGAGGTGCGACACAAATAACCTGTTCTCTTTCGAAACAGTAATAATCGGGCTAAAAACCTGTTCTTTTTAATTCTTTTGCCTCCGGCTAAAGCCGAAGGCTATTCATTTTGTTGGTATGCAAAATTTATTGCATAGAGCCTGAAAGGATCAAACAAAATAGCCCCGGGCATCGCCCGGGGAAAAAATAACCGCAAAATCTATCAGCCTGTAAGGCTGAAACTATAGGTTCTACAGATGATCGAGGATGATGCCAGCCTTACAGGCTGGGGATCAATGGAAATTCAAAGACTATTGAAGAAGCAGATAAAGCAAACAACCCTGTCATCGTTTGGAACCTCTGACAGGGTTCTCCGTGAACAGCACCGGAGGTGCGACACAAATAACCTGTTCTCTTTCGAAACAGTAATAATCGGGCTAAAAACCTGTTCTTTTTAATTCTTTTGCCTCCGGCTAAAGCCGAAGGCTATTCATTTTGTTGGTATGCAAAATTTATTGCATAGAGCCTGAAAGGATCAAACAAAATAGCCCCGGGCATCGCCCGGGGAAAAAATAACCGCAAAATCTATCAGCCTGTAAGGCTGAAACTATAGGTTCTACAGATGATCGAGGATGATGCCAGCCTTACAGGCTGGGGATCAATGGAAATTTTAAGTCCCGGAGCGCTGCTCCGGGCTGATTTGTTTAAGGCTTTCAGCCTAAACCTTTTCTCCAGATCAATTAGGCGAAGTTAGCACGGATTTTAATCCGTGCCGAAAAAAAAGCTCTTGGCCCCTGAATTCCCTGATCTTCCTTGTTGTTGAAGAAGCACCTCACCGCCTCCTGACCTGCAAGGTTTTAAAAACCTTGTAGGTCTCTATCGAAAATCTCTAAACTAAACCTACAAGGTCAAAAAGACCTTGCAGGTTTGAACGGAGCTTGATATGACATTATAGAAGGTGGCGTGGATCTTTAATTCGTGCCGCGAGGCAAAATACTGTTGCCCTCCTGATGGCGGTATCTGGAACAAAACCCAACAGGTTAAGAAACTGTTGGTTTTGACGGAAAGCCTCTTAACCCCTTCCATCCGGAAGGTGCGGGTGGGATGAAACTGGGCTAGGATTATTCGAAGATCAACCTTCCTGAATAAAACGCTTCCACGTCTACTACCGGCGGACGATTTACGGAAATCACATCCCCTGTACTCCTTATCTCTCCCTTCAACACCTCCTGCGGATTCACAATCAACTTATTTGTCCCCCTGTGCTGGAAATCGACCTTTCCCGCCATTAGCTCACCCGCTTCTACCCTGCCGTCTCCGTTGGCTATAAAGAGGTTAAGATGATCTGTTTTCCCACGCAGAAAGAAGTTAGAAAAATCATCCCCGGTCACCCTCACATAATCTGAAATCAAATGCAGGTCAAAATCTCCAACCGTATATACTCCCTTTGCCCTTTCCTGATTTAAACTTCTAAGCCATATGTTTGGGAAATGTAATTCTCCCACACTTTTGACCACCCGATTTCCGGCATTTTGAAGCCAGTTTAGATTTGGGGTGGTGACGTAAATTTTGGTGACATCATAATCCCTTACCAAATTACAGCCGTTGTCATTCCGGAGGATGAGCCTACTTTCCACCACTTCAGCAGAGATCTCGTTCATGAGATTCTCTCCGGTTTGGACCAATACGCGGTGTTCAGGTCCCTGTTCAATAAACAGATCGATATCTTCATAAACTATAAGTTCATTGAATGACTCTACCTCAAATTCTTTTCCAATGATCTTTCCGGCGGTTTGAAAACAGTCGGGGGCATCTGCGGTATCGCAACCGGCAAAAGACAACAGTCCCAAAAATGGGAAAATCAGCAGGTATTTTTTCAGCAGCAGTTTCATAAACGATATCCAATTGAAAATTCTACTGCCTCGGCATTTGCTCCATGCGAGCGAACGGTTACAGACCCAAAAAGGTCATTCCAGATCTCTCTTTGTAGCCCTACCCTATTGTAAATTCGGTCCACATATTTGTCGTATGGATAATATACATAATATCCGAGATGCGTTATAAGGGAAAGCTTTCTGAACGTAAGTTGGTGCCCGGCAAAGATCCCCACCCGCTTTGAATCTTCATCTCCCGCCGAACCGTCGAGCGGAAAAGCAACAGAATGAAAGTAAATATACTCTTCCATTGCCCGGGAAAGGAACAATTCTGCACCTGCCTGTAAGGTACTTTTGTGGTTCAAAGACTTATCTGCGTAAGCTGAAAAAGTGAGGAATGGATAAGACTCAGATCCTATGACTCCTGTAGTATTAACTCCGCCGCGCAATACAAGGTTGTATCTAAAAGGGGCCGAAAATGGCATTTTTGGATCCTTGGGAATGAACGCTCTTTTAGATTCGTGATTAAAGTCATAGTTCAATCCTGCGCTCCAGGCAAGCGTATTGGTGGAACTGTTGGGAGATTTAAAATCGGCGTTGGAATAATGTATCAGCGATAGTCCGGTTTGGAAACCGAGACCTCCTATAAGGTTTTCAAACTGCAGGTTCCCTGTGAAGATCGTGGAGCTTAAGATGCGGGAGCCGTAAGCATTGTTCCGGTAATTATCATCGGGGTGATAAGGATTTGTGGTCACTGCCAGTCCCTGGCCGACTTTCAGTAAAAGGTGACGCCTTAGAAAATAAAACCCCAGATGTGCATAGGCTCCAAAATTCTGTCCCAAATGCTCATTCTTGAGATCCTGGTACGAGAGCGAAAACCCAACATTGGGATAATTATACCGCCTCTCCCAGGCTTCATCTCCATAGGTCTTCCGGTTGAAGTGCAGCAACAGCCCGTACGGATGTTCTGTTATTAAATGCGAAATATTCGGATTGTGCTCCCAGATGCTGCCATAGAAATAATTCGCCTCCAAAGAATAATGCTTCTCCTGGGAGAAAGCTGTTTGGCCAAGACAAACAAAAAGAAGCAGCAGCAGTTTTCGCATGGGGGAAGAGCGCCGGAATTATTTCTTTACCGGCGAACCGTTCAGGATGATCTCAGATGTAATCTCGGCAGTCTTTTCCAGCATCTTAGCCACAGAACAATATTTTTCCAGCGAAAGGTCTACCGCTCTTACAGCTTTATTTTCCGGAATCTCGCCGTCAATGGTGATCTTGAGGTGAATTCTTCTAAAAACGTTTGGCACAGCGCCATCCACTCTAAAGCCTTCCACATCCATTTCCAGGTTGGTCATTTCCAGCTGCTGCTTTTTGAGGATCATCACAATGTCGATCCCACTGCAACCGGCAATTCCCATGAGCAGCAACTCCATTGGGCTGGCTCCCTGAGGATTCGGTTCGCTCTTGTTATCGAGCTGCACCACATCGCCCCGCTCATTAGTAGTTTCAAAATGATAGTTATTGTTCAGCCTTTTAAGATGGATCTTCATGAGGGTAATTTTTCAGCTAATTTAATTAAATCTGTAAGAACTCCGCGGGCCGTGACAACAGCTCCTGCCCCTGCTCCTTTAATCACCAGAGGCTGCTCTCCGTAAGATTCGGTAAAGATCTCGAAAGAAGAGTCGACATTTTGAAGACTCCCAAGGGCCGAAGATCTCTTCTCCTTCACTAGCTTTACATCCAGCACCCCCTCTTGCAGGTCGAGCTCTCCCACATGTCTTATCACCTCATCTGGTCCAAGATTTTTCTTTAGCTCCAGGAATAATGGGTCAAGTTCGTTCTTTTTCTGCTGAAAATTTTTAAGACTTGATTGCCCATTAAGGTGCGGTGGCACAAGATCCTGAACTGCAATTTCTTCAAATTCCTTTTCCAGCCCCAGTTCACGACCCAGAATAAGTAGCTTTCGCGCAACATCCTTTCCCGATAGATCCACCCTTGGATCGGGCTCTGTAAAACCTTTTTCGGCGGCTTCAGAAAGTACTTCAGAAAAAGCTCTTTCCTGCTCACAATAGGTGTTGAAAATATAACTTAAGGAGCCCGAAAAAACCCCTCTTACCTTCGTGACTCGCTCATTTGAACGGTAAAAATTCCTAAGGGTCTCAATAACCGGCAAACCAGCTCCTACATTCGTCTCGTAAAAGAAAAACCTGTTGTTTTCTTTAAGCGCTGCCCGCAGCTCGCCATAAAATTTTGAGGACCGGGTGTTGGCAACTTTATTGGCTGCCACGATGTGAAAACCGGCCTTGATTAGAGGCAGGTAATGATCCACGAATTCCTCACTGGCCGTGGCATCTACTGCAACCAGGTTCTTATACTTTTGCTTTTGAACGTACTCCAGGATATCATCAAATTTGTAGGGAAAGCCAAACTTTTCGCGGTCGGCCTCCCAGGAAGCCTGCTGATTCTCATTTTGGAAAAAAGCAGTAGTCGAATTTGCAATGACCGGTAAATTAAGCTCCAGCCCTTCTTTTTGTTTTAGACTCTCCCGCGCCTGCAGCACCTGATTAATGAGCTTACTGCCCACGTTACCGGTTCCAAACAGAACTATGTTTATTTTTTTCATCTTTTGTTGGTTTTGTATTAAAAATTGGACCCAGAATTTCCTTCAGCTGGTCATATTCAATAAGGAAAGCGTCGTGACCATGTATTGATCTAATCTCATGGTAGCTCAGGTTCTGCTTCCCTTCGGAAAGTTTTCTATAGGTATCCCTAATTTCCTGCGGAAGAAAAAACAGATCTGAATCAATTCCCACCAAATGAATGTCTCCGGTTATTTTCCCGGCTGCTGCTGAAGGATCCCCTTTGCCTGCCGAAATATCTATAGTTGTTAACAGGTGGTTCATCAATTTATAAGCAGCCAGTTCATATCGCTTCTCCAGCTTCCTGCCGTGATGGCTCAGCCAGTTTGCCACTTCAAATTCAAGATTGGATTCATTTCTTTTTCTGCGGAATTTGGCCGAAAATGACGCCGGAGTCCGATAAAAAGTCATTGCGTGCATTCGGGCATCATGTACAGGATCTGAAGAATTGTTGAGGATCTGGTCCTGCACCTTGCACTGCCCCAGTACCCAGTCGGTGGCTTTAAGATCGGCGGCAATGGGAATCAGGTTCTGGATCAGGTTTGGTTTGAGGACTGCAAGGTACCAGGCCAGGGCGCCCCCAATGGAGCCTCCAATGGCTGCAAACAGGCTGTTGATCTGCAATTCATCAAGTACCTTTAAGAATATTCCGGCAATATCCTCCAGAGTGAATTCGGTGTAATTTTGCAGCAGATGCTCCCGTTTGCCACTTGCGCCATTTCCCGGAACATTAATAGCCAGCACGCAAAACCTGTTGGTATCTATGACCTTTTTTGGCCCAACCAGTTCCTTCCACCATCCCTGCTCCCCCGAAACTTCGGCATTACCTGTGAGTGCATGGTTTACGAGCACCACAGGGGCAGTTCCGGGTTGCTGCCCAAAAAGGCGAAAAAACACATGGATCTTCTGCACGGTACCTGCCGAATTTCTGAAATCGGGTATAACTATTTCCTGAAGCATATCTTTAAATTTTCCGGAACAGCAGAAAAATCCTTCTCCTGTTCCGGATTAAAATTAGTCTGATTAAATGGCATTTTTAACAGGTATTTTTGCCAGGGCCTGCTCAAGATCATATTTGAGATCCTCCAAGTCTTCAAGACCCACAGACAATCTCACGAGATCTTTGGTTACACCCGTTGACTCCTGCTGCTCATCATTTAGTTGTTGATGTGTTGTACTGGCAGGGTGAATGATCAAAGACTTAGTATCGCCAATATTGGCCAGCAGCGAAAACAGCTTTGTCTCATCCACCAGCACTTTTGCAGCTTCATACCCGCCTTTTACTCCAAAGGTCACGACTCCGCTTTGCCCTTTTGGAAGGTACTTCTCAGCCAACTCATGATAAGGACTGCTTTCCAACCCCGGATAGTTCACCCAGCTCACCTCTTCTTTTTGCTGCAGCCATTTTGCCAGAGCCAATGCATTTTCACTGTGCTTTTTGATCCTTATCTCCAGCGTCTCGAGCCCCTGCAGGATCTGGAAAGCATTGAACGGACTCAGCGCTGCACCAAGATCCCGCAGGCCTTCAATTCGCACTTTAGCAATGAAGGCAGCTTCTTTTAAAGCCTCGTGATAGACTAATCCGTGGTAACCCGGCGAAGGTTCTGTGAACTCAGGAAATTTGCCATTGCTCCAGTCGAATTTTCCGGCGTCAATAATGACTCCGCCCAGGGAAGTTCCATTTCCACTAATGTATTTGGTTAGGGAATGGATCACCAGGTCGGCACCATATTCGATAGGTTTTACCAGTGCCGGAGTGGCCACGGTGTTGTCAACTATAAAAGGTACTTTATGTTTTTTTGCCACTTTGGAGATTGCCTCCAGGTCCAGCACATCAAGCCTGGGATTGCCCAGCGATTCCACAAAAACAGCTCGGGTATTCTCCTTTACGGCATTAGAGAAATTCTCAGCATCCTGCGGATCTACAAAAGTAGTGGTGATGCCGAGGCGTGGTAAGGTAACCCTTAGGAGGTTGTAAGTGCCGCCATAGAGGCTGCTGGAAGCCACTATATGATCTCCGGCTTTTAGCAGCGTAAGCAGCGTGGTACTGATCGCCGCAGTACCCGATGCTGTGACCACGGCTGCGATTCCGCCTTCCAGGGCTGCCAGTCGCTGCTCTAAAATGTCGTTTGTAGGATTGTTTAGTCTGGTGTAGATGAATCCCGGTTCTGCCAGTGAGAAAAGGTTGGCCGCATGATCGGAATCTCTAAAGACATAAGAAGTTGACTGGTAGATAGGGACTGCTCTAGTGCCTCCGTTTGCTGCTACATCATGCCCTGCGTGGAGAGCGTTGGTCGAAAAATTGTTTGTTGTACTCATCTTTTAAAGGTTTAAGGAATAAAGGTTAATAGTTAATTGTTATGTGTCAATGTTATCGGTTGTCGGTTCTCAGTTGTCGGTTGTCAGTTGACGGTTGCGGGTTCCGGGTTGCGGGCTAAAAACCTCTTTCCACATTGGAATTTGGAATTTGGTGCTTGATTATTGTTTGTTAATTGTCTTAAAAACAAAAATCCCTTTGACTCGCTTGCCAAAGGGATTTTCTAACTGAATATATAACTAACTTAAATCCTCGTTTTTCGGCAATAGCGGGTTGGTGCGCACATCATGCACATCATACAACACATCATCATCATTGCTATTGCTCTGTAATTTTTCATGGTTTCTCTTTTTTACTCTTTTGCCACTTCTTTTTATGTGGCCTCAAAAATGGCATTTTAGCTAGCTCTTGTTTCTTTAGTTCTTTGAAACAAAAAAGCCGCTGCGGTGGCAGCGGCTTCTTGCTATTTTATCTTTTTCAGATTCATGCAATAGGACGCGCTGCGGAATTTCTCCACATCATACACATCATATTACAAATCACCTTGTTCATTTCTCGATTTCTTGTGAAGCAAAGTTAACGACAGAAAATTTAAAGGAACAAATAAAATTCAAATTAATTTCAATTTCTGAGTGTTGACGGGGCTTCGGAGTTGCGAGTTGCAGGTTGCAGAGTTGCAGGCCTTGGGTTGCGAGTTGCGGTTCCGAGTTGCAGGTTTCGGGTTGCGAGTTCCTGAGTTGCGGGTTACGAGTTGTGGATTCTTTTTCAGTTAGTGAATACTGATCATATGACTAAAAATAATTGCAAACATACCCCAAGATATATTTCGCCCTTACAGGGCTTTTTTTCATGTGGTTCTTTTGAACCCGGGGCTAAAACCCCGGGCAAAAAATATTACGCCCCCTGGGGCTATTTTATATTTTCCACTAACTTTTAACCACGTTCAAAAGTAAAAAAACTAAAGGCTATACTGCCTCCGTAGACCCCCATGAAGTGAAGAGTTCCTGACCTGTTCATTCCTAATTGATCATTGATCATTGCTAATTGTTAATTGAGTCTGCGCTAAGGATTGAGCGGCTGTTGGAGCTCTCCCGCAGCCGGGAGGCTGAGGGAAGCGACCCGCGAAAGCCTGACGGGACGACCGGGAGGTCGCACCGGAGCGCCCAAATTATTCTTAAAAATGAGATTAGGCTGCCCAATTAAAACAATTTTTATACATTTGCTGCTCATCAATTTCAGGGAAAAATTTGACTGATTGCAACCCTTAAAAATGCTAAAGCAGTGACAACTTCTCTAGCGCTTCACGTCAAATATTTTCTGAATATAATTTTTAAAACGACGAAGCATGCCATACTTATTTACTTCAGAAAGTGTTTCTGAAGGCCACCCAGACAAAGTTGCCGATCAAATTAGCGATACTCTTCTTGATAATTTTCTTGCCTTTGACCCCGAATCCAAGGTCGCCTGCGAAACGCTTGTGACTACAGGACAGGTGGTTCTTGCAGGAGAAGTGAAAAGCGACACCTACCTGGATGTGCAGAACATTGCCCGGGAAGTGATCAACGACATTGGTTACACTAAGGGAGCTTATAAATTTAGTGGGGATTCCTGCGGCGTGATCTCTTTGATCCACGAACAGTCTCAGGATATCAACCAGGGAGTGGATCGCGGTAACAAGGAAGAACAGGGAGCCGGCGACCAGGGAATGATGTTTGGCTACGCGACCAAAGAAACTGAGAACTACATGCCGCTGGCGCTGGACATTTCTCATAAGATCCTTATCGAACTGGCAAAACTGCGTCGGGAAAATAAGGAGATCACATACCTGCGCCCCGATTCCAAGAGCCAGGTGACCATTGAATACAGCGATGACAACGTGCCGCAACGAATCGTTTCAATTGTAGTTTCCACGCAGCACGACGAATTTGATGAGGATGATAAGAAAATGCTCGACAAGATCAAGAAGGATATCATCGAGATCCTAATTCCGCGGGTGCAGGCATTACTGCCGGAATACGTTCAGAAATTGTTCAACGACAAGATAAAATACCACATCAACCCTACAGGAAAGTTCGTTATTGGCGGACCGCACGGCGATACCGGACTCACCGGAAGAAAGATCATTGTGGACACCTACGGAGGAAAAGGAGCCCATGGTGGAGGTGCGTTTTCAGGAAAAGATCCAAGTAAGGTAGACAGGTCGGCGGCATATGCGGCGCGGCACATCGCAAAGAACCTGGTAGCTGCAGGCGTGGCCGATGAAGTACTGGTGCAGGTTTCCTACGCTATTGGGGTGGTAGAACCAACTTCCATTTTAGTAGAGACCTACGGCTCGAAAAAAGTAGATCTTAGCCACGGAGAGATTGCCGAAAAGGTGCTCAAGATCTTTGACATGAGACCATCGGCCATTGAAGACAGACTCGGTCTTAGAAATCCGATTTACCGCGAGACCTCAGCTTACGGCCACTTTGGAAAAGAACCACGCACAGAAAGAAAAGTCTTTAGGAGTCCGTACAACGGGGAAAAAACGGTCGAGGTGAAGTTGTTTACCTGGGAAGAGTTGAACTACGTTGACAAAGTAAAAGAGGAATTTGGACTAAACTAATGTTCAGTACTTGATACTGTACCTATATCGGCGGAAAACCGAAAACATAAAAACCCGGAGCTTTTACTCCGGGCTTTTTTTTGTCAGGGTTTAAAAGACAGTTATCTGAACATCTCAATCTTAATTCTAAAGCTAAATTGGAATTCATCCCGATTTTCGTACTTCTAAAATCGTACTTCTAATTTCGAACTTCGCACTTCAAAATACTGTCAACTAAATGGTGGGTCTTCCACCCGTCACCTGAATGGTTGAGCCGGTCATATAGCTGGAGCCTTCTGAAGCCAAAAGCACAAATGGCGCAGCCAGCTCGGCAGGTTGTCCCGGTCTGCCCAAGGGAGTGTCCTTTCCAAAAGTTTCTGTTTGATCCATTGGCATAGTAGCCGGGATAAGCGGTGTCCAAATTGGTCCCGGGGCAACGCAATTGGCCCTTATACCTTTGGGTGCAAGGATCTGTCCTAAATTGGCTGTAAAGTTTTGGATCGCCCCTTTGGTTGCAGCATAGGCCAGCAGCTGTGGGTGTGGCTTATAGGCGTTTATAGAAGTGGTGTTGATAATAGTGCTTCCTGGTTTCATGTGAGGCTCTGCAGCTTTTACCAGGTAGAACATAGAGTAGATGTTGGTCTTAAAGGTCTTGTCCCACTCTCCACTGGGGATGTCCTGTATCGTTTCCCGTGCCATTTGAAAGGCAGCATTGTTCACCAGGATATCGATCTGCCCGAATTCCTTCACTGCTTTTTCGATTATCTTTTTACAATGCTCTTCTTCACTCACGTCTCCGGCCACAAGCACCGCTTTTTTTCCGGCTTTTTCCACCCAATTTGCGGTTTCTTTTGCATCTTCATCTTCATTGAGATAAGCAATTAAAACGTTAGCTCCTTCGCGGGCAAAGGCAATGGCCACGGCACGTCCAATTCCAGAATCCCCTCCTGTGATTATGGCATTTTTTCCTTCCAGCTTTCCCGATCCTTTATACGATTCTTCCCCATGATCAACTTTGGGGTGCATCTTCTTTTCAGTACCGGGAGGATCCTGTCGCTCCTGTTGTTCAAATGGTGGCTGGGCACCTTTTTTTGTGGGATCCTGCATCTTTTTTTTCTCTTTGCTCATAGCTATTCATTTTTTCAGAAGAGGTTCCAAAAATGGCATTTTTGACACCTCAGGATTGAGCATGAATTTACAGAAAGTCGGACGCGACTAAGGAAAAAGTGAAACTAAAGTTTTGCTAAAACTCTATTTAAGAACATGTTGAGCCAGCAGTTTCTGAACTTCATACACGTTGACAGATTTGTTGAATTTTCTACTCACACTGGGTTCCTTTTCCGAAGAGATCCAGATCTTAAGTTCGGCATCAAGATCAAAAGTCCCCGCAGTTTCCACGCTAAACCTTGAAATGCTCTTGTAGCCAATGGAAAGATACTGAGTTTTACTGCCGGTAAGGCCCTGTTTATCTATTAAGATCAACCTCCTATTGGTAAAGACGAAGGTGTCCCTAAAAATTTTAAAACCGGCTTCAATAGTTTCGGCTTCAAATAGAAGCTGCCCATATTCGGCCTGCAGTTTTTGATTATCGACTGCCCCGGCGTTGCCCATTAATGATGAAAAGATTCCCATTTTGTTGTTTTTGAGAAGGTAAATTAATTAAAAAACAAACAGTTCACGGAAACAGCACTTCGGTTTGAGAAAGCTTTAACAGGCTGCCTTTTCTTTAATACCTATTTTTAGAAAAACCTGAAATTATGGCCTTCTTCGGAAAAGTAAGAAATACGATCAACCTCCTTAAGAACATAGATCTTGATCAACTGGCAAAGATCAACAAGCAAATAGATCTTTCGGAAGCAATGCAAACGCTGGGACAGCTCGATGAAAATCAGCTCAAAGGTCTCATGAAAATGCTGAAGACCAAGCGCCGCAAAGGACAGCACGACCTACCGCCTATTGATGGAGATTTTTACAATCTTGATCTAAAGCTCACAGAAGAGCAGCGCAAACTGCAGCTGAAGGTCCGCAATTTTATGGAAGATGAAGTACGGCCACTTGTCAATGACCACTGGAACCGGGCCAAATTTCCCTTTGAGATCATTGAGAAATTCAAGAAGCTTAATATTGCAGGCGTCCCTTACGAAGGCTACGGCTGCCCAAATTTGCCATTTTTGATGGAGGGCATCATTGCCCAGGAGATCGCACGGGTTGATGTTTCCATTTCTACTTTTTTCGGAGTCCACAGCGGACTGGCTATGGGTTCGATCTATCTCTGCGGAAGCGAAGAGCAAAAGCAGGAATGGTTGCCAAAAATGCAGAAACTGGAAGCCATTGGTGCCTTTGGTCTTACCGAACCCAACGTGGGAAGCGGCGTGGCCGGCGGACTTGAAACCACCTGTAAATGGGATGGCGAAAACTGGGTGCTCAATGGCCAGAAGAAATGGATTGGAAATGCCACTTTTGCAGATGTGATCGTGATCTGGGCCCGGGATGAAGATTCGAATCAGGTAAAAGGATTTTTGGTGAGAAAAGGCAATCCGGGTTTTAAAGCTGAAAAGATGCGGGACAAAATGGCGCTGCGCATTGTGCAGAATGCACTTATCACCCTCACCGATTGCAGGGTTCCTGATGAAGACCGGCTTAAAAAAGCAGAATCTTTCAGGGATACCGCAAAGGTGCTGAAAATGACCCGTGCAGGAGTAGCCTGGCAGGCCGTGGGTTGTGCCCGGGGAGCTTATGAAAGTGCCCTGAAATACACCAAGAAGCGGGAGCAATTTGGGAGACCCATTGCTTCTTACCAGTTGATTCAAAATCACCTGGTTGAAATGATCGCCAATGTTACCTCTATGCAAACCCTGTGCTTTAGATTATCTGAACTACAGGATCAGGAACTGCTTAAAGACGAGCATGCTTCGCTGGCTAAGGTTTATACCAGCATGAGAATGAGAGATGTGGTAAGCAGAGCACGTGAAGTGATGGGTGGAAACGGAATCCTTTTAGAATACGATGTCGCCCGCTTCGTCGCCGATGCTGAAGCTATTTACAGCTATGAAGGTACTAAGGAGATCAATTCTCTTATCGTGGGAAGAGCGATCACCGGGTATAGTGCGTTTGTGAATTAGTTCGGAGTCGGGAGTTCAGAGTTCGGCGTTAAAAGATTAGATGTCATTCCTGGAAAAAATAAAATTGATTTTAAAGAAGATTTTCTACAAACTATCAACTACAGACTAAAGACTAAACACATGTCCTTCTTAATTGTAAGTTCACAAAGAGATCCAAAGGCGTGGATCGAAGCGATAAAAGACCAAAACCCTGAAATAGACCTGGAGGTATATCCGGAGGTGAGGGATCCCGAAAAGGTGGAATTTGCCCTTTCCTGGAAGCATCCACATGGCATCTATAAAAATTATCCGAATCTCAAGGTAATTGCTTCCATGGGTGCAGGAATAGATCATATCATTGAAGATCCCGATATTCCGGAGCATGTAAAGATCACACGAGTGATCGACGAACAGCTCACCAAAGACATGAGCGTATTTGTGCTGTCTCTCATCCTCGAACATCTTAGGAACCTTTCATTCCATTACAGCAGCAAAGAATGGAAGCCGGTAAAATATCTGCGCCCTACAGAAGTGCAGGTGGGAATTATGGGGATGGGGGTATTGGGAGTCGGCGTTGCCGAAAAGCTAATTCAGAACAAGTTCAACGTCACCGGCTGGTCTCGCACCCAAAAGGAGATCTTAGGAGTCACCACTTACCATGGAGATGAGCAGCTGCAGGATTTTCTGGAGGCTTCACAGATACTCGTTTGCCTCCTGCCGCTGACTTCCGAAACTGAGAATATCCTTAATAAGCGCCTTTTTGAAAAGTTACCGAAGAACGCCTATGTGATCAACGTCGCACGCGGCCCACATCTGGTTGAGGAGGATCTTCTGGAAATGATCGAAAGAGGACATTTGTCGGGCGCAGCTCTGGATGTTTTCAGGACAGAGCCGCTGCCGAAAGATCATCCTTTCTGGAACAACCAGAAGATCAAGATCACGCCACACGTAGCAAGCGTTACCTATCCGGCCACAGTAGCTCCGCAGATCCTGGAGAACTACCGCAGAATGCAGGAGGGAAAAGAATTAAAAAATGTAGTGGACAGGGAGAAGGAGTATTAGTGTTCAGTGGTCGGTGATCAGTGAGCAGTGGGCAGGAAATTAGAATTTAGAGGTTAGAAGTACGACGTCGCACGACGAAAAACCGTTATACATTAATCATTAAACCTTAAACCTTGAAAAAATGAACGATCTAAAGAACATATTAGTAGCCGTAGATTTTAACGATGCCGTAGGGGACCTTCTAGGATATGCCGAAGGACTGGCCGAGAAATTCGGTGCCAAGGTCTGGGTACTGCATGTAGCAGAACCTGAACCGGATTTTGTAGGCTATGAGCCGGGACCACAGTACATCAGGGATTTTAAGGCTGAAGAATTCAGGGAAGAGCACCGCAACCTGCAAATGTATTGCGACAACTTTCTTAGTGACAATATCGAAAAGGAAGCTTTATTGATACAGGGCTCTACTGTAGAGGCAGTACTAAAGGAAGCTCAAAAACTGGAATCGGACCTGCTGATCGTTGGTACCCACAAACACAGTTTTTTGCACAATCTTCTCAAGGAAAGTGTTTCCCTGGAACTCCTGAAAAAAGCAGATATTCCTATGCTTACTGTACCTATTGATGAATAGATAGCACTATTTAATAATCTCCCAAAGGACTCTTTCGGTAAAGAAAAGCCCAATAATATACTTCCCGGACCTTCAGTTTTATTCAGAAAAAAACCCCGTGCTTTACGGGGTTTTATTTATTAAGAATTAATGCAATTGTAAACTAGGCATCTACATCAAGAGCCCGGTCTATTCTTGCAATAAGATCATTCCAGTGGTAGATGGTAAGTTTATCATTGGTGCGGGATCTTCTTGCTCTCAGGTCTCTTTTAAGCTGTTCGATCTCTCCACGCATTAGAGCAATAATATCGCTTTGTGCAATATCACTATTTCCTTCGGCCTCCAGCTGCTGCACATATCCTGTTGCAGCATCTACATAAGCGCGTTGTATATTTCTTCTATAGGCGTCAACCTCATTCCCCCTGTAAAGCTCGCTGAAAAGACCTTTTCTAAGATCATTCATCATTTCTACCGGAGTATAAGCCTTATTGCCATTAAGTTGTTGATTGGTGAACATACGCTGCAAGCGATCCTCATCCAACAGGTTCTCAAGAGACCTGCTTTGTAAACTTTGAATTCTCTCCAGGGTTCCCGAAGATTCTATTCTGCCGAGCAAGTCTTCGTTTAGCAGCCAGTGCGGCGTAGTAAAAGCATGTTTGTTCAAAAAGGCAACTGCAGCTTCTTGTTTTTCCTTAGGCACATGTGTATAAACCGTTCCTTCCTGGTCGGCAGTCTTGCGGGTCTCGTAGATTCCGCCGACATTAGCCACCACATGATTAATATAGCCTCTCCACATGCCGTTTAGCTCCCGGTAAACTTCCTCAAGGTCGTCGTAGTCCTGATTATCCTTCCGGGTCCATTTCACAAGATTTGGCACTACCTTCTTCAGGTTGGCAAGTCCGTATTCGCTGGCTTTTATTTGATCGGCCCCAAGACTCTCTCTTTGGGATTGAGGGTCGATTCCACCGTAACCACTTCCAAATTCATATACAGGATCCCCGGCTTTTTCCAGTATCCAGTCGCTAAGGATCTGCTTCTCTTCCTGAGTGGTAGCATCCGGAATATAGCGGTACCCCCAGTTGATCGCGTACAGGTCGTAAGGCCCCATCATCCTGATGTAGCGCACTCCCTCATCTCCCGGTTGAGCCACATAATTTACCCGGGCATAGTCCATAATTGATGGAGTTAAGCCGTACTTCTGAGTAAATTCAGGAGAACGTAAAGAATCTGTTGGATAGGCCGAACTTGCTTTCATATTGTGCGGTAAACCAAGGGCATGTCCTACTTCGTGAGCGATCACCATACGCATCATCTCTCCTATCTCTTCTTCGGGAGTATTGAGAGTACGTGCAGATTCCAGTTGCGCTCCGGCTTCGATCATATAACGGTTTCTGTAAGAGCGCAGGTGGTTGTGATACCATACGATATCACTTTCAATGATCTCCCCGGTGCGGGGATCGGTCACCGATGGCCCCATGGCATTCCTGGTAGTACTCGCCACATACCGAACAACAGAGTAACGCACATCCTCCGGACTAAACTCGGGATCTTCTTCTGTTGTTGGAGGATCTTTGGCTATAACTGCATTTTTAAACCCTGCAGCTTCAAAAGCAACATTCCAGTCTTCAATTCCCTGCTTAAAATAGGGTCTCCACTTTTCGGGAGTAGCGGGGTCCAGATACCACACAATAGGCTTCACCGGCTCTACCAGTTCACCTCTTTTATATGCCTCAATATCTTTTGGCACCAGCTTCCAGCGATTGATGATCTCGTAATCATCGGCCTTAAGTTCTTCTGAATTATAATCATATTTGCGCGTTGTGAACCAACCCACACGGTGATCGGCAAGACGCGGCTGCATCTTATTTTCGGGAAGCAGGATCATAGATTGGTTCATAAGCATGGAAATAGTACCGGCCTGATCTCTTTCGGGTGGTTCTTCGGCCTCATAGGTCATCACATGCTTCACTTCAATATTCTTTGGATAAGCGTGAGCAGATTCAATATAGGAGCGCCCTTTATCCAGTCGCTTTACTTTGTATCGCTTTTTAAGAGACGGGGAAACGCCGTTGATCGCGTCCACATCTTCTTTAAACAAGTCACTTGCCTCAATTACTGCGGAAGTTTTATCATCATTAAAAGCTACGATCTTTGAGCTGAAGAGGATAGGAAAGAAGTTGTTTGCCCGCACCGACTGATAAATAGGAGAACCTTCCTCACTTTCATTCTCAAAACTTATCACTTTCATATCGATATGGTCGCCGCGGCGGGACCAGCGTACCACCTGTTCGTTTACCTTGGAACCGGCATTGACATAGCCGCCGCCGTAGCTCGCAGGCACACCTGCAATCCGGCTTACGAGGAGCATATCTTTTTCAAGCAGCTCAAGCGGAATCTCAAAATACAGTTTATCCCCAACAAAATGGGTGTTAAAAAGGCCTTCATCACTCTTTGCTTCAGCGGTAATGACTTCGGAAAAAGGTTTGATGTCGCCCTTGGTTTTTTGCGCCGGGGCCTTGGCGGTGTCTTTCTTAGCATCAGACGTTGCTTTGGGGGTTTGACAACCAAACCCTACGGCCAGCAACAGCCCGTACATCGGTAACTTTTTTATCATGGGTAAATGGAATTTTTAAGATTCCCAAGATAGCCAATGAAGTTAGAAGTACGAAATTAAAAGTGCAGGGAAAATTTTATTAAAGGCCAAAAGTTTTTTGCAGAGAACGCAGAGGTCTTGTAGAACAACAGCTCACAAATTCGAATCTTCAAATTCTCACCTCTTCAAATTCTGTTTGGGAATCTGAGGCTGGAACTGTGGCAATGTTTTTCCCAATAAGCCAGAACACAGAAAAATTTAGCACCACTGAGCACTGTTAATTGATCATTGTTAATTGTTCATTGTTCTAATAAAATCTATAGAAGAATTTGAGTCCGGCGGAAGCTTGAATAAACCCTGAACCGATTATATCCAGGTCGCCCGACACAGCGTCTGTTCTTTCCTTTTTTGCAGTGTTCTGGTCAAGTAGCATGAGCATTACTCCGGCCTCGAGCGCAACGCCGAATTGAGGAGTGAGATTAAAATCCCTCCCGAGTCTTGGCACCAGCAGCAAATTCGTTCTTTTCTCCCACTCCCCTTCACTCCTCATATAAGTAAGACCCGATTTGACGTACCAGGGCATCAGATCCGTTTGTCCGGATCTTCCTGCGAAATGATAGTAAAAATCCCCTGAAACTGTGAAATTCGTGTTTTTATAACCCGGACTGGTTCCTAATGCAATTCCATACTGGTTTTGATCCACCTGCATCCTGACACCGATATTTACAGTTTCCGGGGTTCCGAATCCGCCGGTGATATTGAATTGTTCCTGCGCAAGACTCGTATTACCTGAATAAAAACAGATAAGGCAAAAAATTAGGAGTCGAAAAATGCTGTTTTTCATAGGTATAGGTTTTGCCGGCACAAATGGTTTTACACATTCCACATCAATATCTATTGATGTTGTATCGCAGAACAGCAAAACATCTACAATTTAAACTAAAAATTCTAAATCAGGGTTTAAAAAGAGACCTGCAGCAGAACCAATCCGAAATCAGGTATTGGTATGAAAGAATGTGGTATGGGATTCTTCCTGACACTCTTTTAGTCCCGAAATGAGGCTCGAGTTATTTCCTGAAAGTTCATTTCCCGAAAATATTGTCATTTATGAGAGAGGTTTCAAAAATGACATTTTAAGAACTCCTTCCTCAAAATCTTATTAAGCTTCTGTTACACCTTCAATATCCCTCTAAATCCTCTGGCAGCATAATAGGATTCCGCGCCATTATGGTAAATAAATACCCGACCAAAGCGGAAATCTCCAAAGATCGCCCCTCCCAGCTTTCTAATTTCTTCAGGGGTTTTTAACCAACTGGAGGTTTTTGTGTCAAACGTGCCTAGTTGTTGTAATTCCCTGTATTGTTCTTCTGAAAGTAGCTCAATTCCCATTTTAGCAGCCAGCTCCACAGCACTGTTTTTGGGAGGAAATTTCTTCCTCGAGGCCAGAGCTTCGGGGTCATAACAGACACTCCGTCGCCCCTTCGGACTTTCCGCAGAACAATCATAGAAAATATAGGCTCCCGACTTTTCTTCCATTCCAACTATATCGGGTTCTCCTCCTGTCCTTTCCATCTCGTGAAGCGATAACATTTTGGCAGGATTGGATTTTAATTTGTGCTCCACTTTATCCCATTCCAGGCCTTCGTGCCTGCTTTTATTCTCATCAAATCGGGATTTTAGAGTCGTAAGCAGCTCCTCCTGCTGTGCTGCCGAAAGCTCTTTAAGTTCTGCCATTTCAGATGTCTTTTTGTTACCGGATTTTAAAGGTAGTCAAAAATGGTATTTTAGAAAGCTATCTTTTTACCTCCTGTTCCACAATTCCTTGCCAAGATAAAGACGGTTATTAAATAACTCCTCCTGGATCTCCTCCACATTTTCTCCATTTAAGAAGATTAGGTAGCCGTTTTTGGACTTCGGAAACATTACCGCCAAAGTTCTTACTCCGGGATCACCGCCCGTGTGCAGCAGAGCATACTCCCCGCCTGAAAATCCGGTTAGGATCTCCCAACCCAAACCGAAATAATCGTTTTCCCGGAGTTTCACCTGCCGACTTTGCATCTCCTGAAAAAGATCATTGGATAATTCTGCACCATTAAGGACATAGCTTAGGAATCTTCCGTAATCTTCAACGGTAGTGAGCAGGTTTGCAGCTGCACTGGCCCGGTAATATTTTGCAGTAGCGATCTTCTTCCCTTCCTTGTCAAAATTCTGTGCATACCTGCTCTCGTCCATTTCCTCATCCCACCAGAACCGGGTATCGGTCATTCCCGCAGGTGTAAATACATGTTCCCCGGCTAGTTGTTCAATGCCGGTTCCAAACTTATTTTCCATAGCTCTTTTTAGGTATTCAAAGCCTTCGCCGGAATACTGGTATTGGCTTCCCGGCTCAAACTCAAAGGCCAGCTTCCCGGTTTCATCCAAATATCTCCAGTTGGGAAAACCGGTTTGGTGAGTGAGCACCAATCTCGGTGTTAAAAGCTTGTGCCGCTCATCATTTCGCAGATCGGGATCTGTCCAGTATTGATGCAGGGGCTCATCCAGATCCATCAATCCTTCGTCGATCAATTTAAGGGCAGTAACGGCCACTACAGGTTTGGTGAGGGATGCTACTTTAAAGATCGTGTTATAAGGTGCCGGATTGGTCTTATCCAAAGTTCCGTAAACCTCCACTTTAGTCAGCTCCCCATTTTTAATGATCCCCAGGCCTAAAGCGGGAACGCCATTTTCTTTTAAAAGCTTTTCAATATTCGCTCTTGCACTTATAGAAGCGGGTTCCCCATGGTCGTAGCTTAGCACCTCCGCAAGTTTCCAGGCCCCGTCTTCGAGCCTCCATACGTGCGTAAATTTTGCTGAACCGGTTTGAATTTCTGCTCCACCTTTTTCCCGCAGGTAAAAATGATGCACTCCTTCCTGAATGGCAGCATAGATCTTTCCGTTGTTGTACATTGGGAAGACCTTTAAGCTGTTTTCCTCTACCATTCTTATCGGTTTCGGTCCTGAACCTGAACAGATATTCTTTCTTGTGTTTTTCAGAAACATTTCCCTGTCCTGGTATCCTCCCTGATCGTGATAGAATTCCAGGTCTTCTGTAATATGCTTCTGCAGATATTCAAGATCACACTGATTAAAGGACCGCTCAAAGAACAGACTGTCATGTTTTTTTAGTGTGCGGAATAATTCTGGATTTTCATCCACCTGGGCATAGATGTTAACCATTCCCGCAGCAATAAAAAACAGGCTAAAAACAATTTGAATTTTCATAAAAATAGAATTTGGGGCAAAGATGGGAAATGCCTCCTGTTTTGCCCCGTAAATCCTCCCGCCAATAACCCGCCAATCCGCCGCCAGTAGGGCCTGCGGACGCATTCATCATCTTGAATTTTATTCCTGAAATTCAAATAATGCTGAAGCCCAACTTAATGCGCAGACGTTTATTCCGGTCAATTTCTGCGGCATTCACGAGGATAATAACCACATTGGAAAGAATCAAAATGATCATCATCACCAGCGTGAGGTCATTACTCCAGCCAAAAGATTTTCTAATGAAAATAAACAGCATAAAAATGATGAAGGCGCAGATGCTCCAGAAGATCTGCAGGGAAACGATCTGTTTTGTCAAAGAATTAAATTCCTTCTTTAAAAACATAAGGATCAATGGCAATAGAATATTCGCCGGCGGAAAGATCGTGACCGGCAAAGAGGAAAAGTTAATGATCTTGACCCAGATAAGATTTATTGCTGATTGATCCTTTTTCTCTACCAGTTCCTCCTCCTTGATCTGCAGTGCCGTGGCCAGCATTTTCAGGGAATGACCTTTGGGATCTGTACCAGATTCTATCCGCTGGATCGTTCTCACAGAAACCCCCGATTTTTCACAAAGTTCCTGTTGGGTAAGGTGTTGCTGTTCTCTAATTGTTTTAAGCCTGGACATTCCGGTATAAAGATTTCGCTGGTCAAGATAAATATTTCAAATAGAAGATGGGAACAACAAACAATGCTGTAAACAAACCAGGTTTTTCAGTATAGTTTTTAAGGTTCGGGTAATTGTTGTTTAATTTTTCAAGTATTCTCTTTAAATTATTGATTAACTTCTGTTTACCACCTAAACGATCAAGAAATGGAGACATCTGTACCAGGCCTTACTTTATACCTCAATTTCATCAGTGAAAAACTGGAAGAGGAATTGATGATTGAAATAGATAGCCGCCCCTGGTTGGTCGATTATAAAAGGAGGCTGCAATACTACGGTTTCAGAAATGAGCTGGAGAAGCCTTATGATCTGGTAGGATTTCCAGTACAAATCCCGCCTAAGATCTACAGGCTTTCCGAAGAAATTGTAAAACAGGGAATCCTGGAGGAGCAACCCGACCAGGTGATCATTAATGAGTATGATCCCGGCGAGGGAATAAGACCGCATAAGGATAGAAATTACTTTAAAAACCAGATCTGCGGCGTAAACCTGGGCAGCGGTTGCGTAATGCAGTTCATTAAGAGCGGAGAGAAAATTGAGGTCGAAATGCCTCGCAGGTCAATATATGTAATGCAAGATGAGGCAAGAACAAAATACAAACACGCCATCCCTCCGCGTAAAAAAGATAAATTTGGCGGAGATGTAAAGCACCGCGAGCGCAGACTTTCCATCACCTACCGCAAAGTAAAACCTGAAAAAGTAAAGCTTATCAATCCTGAAGGTAAAGCTGCAGAAATGCTGCGGAAATACTATGAAATTGACATTTAAGAGTACTCACCTCGATGCCTGAACCTGATAATTAATGATTCTTACTCTTTAATTTTTTATCTGAGTTTTCCTCGTCCTCTGGAGCATTATGAAGTTGTAGAAAACGCGCCGCATTGTTATAGAAGATATCCTGCTTTTCGGCCAGACTTAGGAAGGGAGCTTCCTGTACTGCCTCGACTGCAGCACCAATCTTTTCTGGCCACACCATTTGGTCTGAACCAAACATGATTCTTTTACCCAATCCTGCCCTCATAAAAGCCTCCAGATGATCATAGAAAGCGGGGCGTGGGATCACCCAGGTTATCGTAGAAACATCGGCATAAAGCTGGGGATATTGGTACATCATGGCGATCATCTCTTCTGCATAAGGATAGCCGGCATTTTCCACAAAAATTCTTAGATCGGGATATTTCTTCAGCACATCTTCCAGTAAAAGGGGATTACCGGCAGCCGACCTGAAGTGTTCGGTGTAGGGGCCAATTCCGGCACAGTGAATCAATACCGGAATATTGTGTTTATTAGCAAGCTTCAAAAAAGGATCCAATACCCGATCGTTTGGCGCATACCCTTTCAGTTGAACTCCAATTTCTCCCATTCCTTCGAAAAACTTTTGATCGTATCTCTCCCTCAGTTCCATCAAAAGGGAATCGGCCGGTCTTAAAATAAAAGGAGAGGCGATAAAACGTTGAGGTGCAGCAGTCTTCCATTGCCCCACAGCCTGCCAGTCCACGCCACTCAGGGATGCTTGAGTAATGTTGTGATGGTCCATAGCTTCAAGGGACCTTTCCATAAGCTCCTTTGAATCAACAATTGCTTTTCCGTCTCCTTCACAAGGTGCTGGCCGACATAATGAAGGAGCACCGGCAGGCACCTCGTGCGGTAAACCCGTGTGCATATGCATATCTATTATAGGGCCGGTATATCTGGTGGTATCAACCTGAGGTGAAGACTTCTGGGCAAAGATTAATTCCCCACCTAGAAGAATACAGAAAAGGCTTACCAGGGAAAAAACACTGCTTTTCATAACCTAAGATTTACGTATATAGTAAATCATAAAATTACTGAAAATCAATTATTTATAAAAACACCGCTTCTGTTACATCACAAACAAGATTTGCAAAGAAGGTTCAAAAACCCCTTTTTGGAACTTTAATTCAAATGTTGACGATGAGATGGCTAAGATCCTAGCGATGCTGATCAATCAGGATCATATTGCCATCTGGATCGGAAAGCATGAGACTGGCGGGACCCGAAGAATTCTCATCTGCTTCAGAAACAAGAGATATATTCTCCTTCTTTAAGTGCTTCTGAATTTCCCGTACATCATTAAATTCTTCGAGGTTCTGTGCATTTTCATCCCATCCCGGATTGAAAGTGAGAATATTTCCCTGGAACATTCCCTGAAATAGTCCAATCAGTGCATTTCCATTTTTCATGATAAGATAGTTCTTATCTGCGCTTCCGGCAAAGATCTCAAAACCTAGCGACTCGTAAAATTTGCTGGAAACCTGCAGGTCCTGCACGTTTAAGCTGACAGAAAATGCTCCTAATTTCATAAATGATGGGTTTTTATTTATTGATAGTTTAAAGGTAGTCAAAAAAGGTATTTTTGATGCCCATTATATTTGCCGGTTCCCACAACCTGGAACTTCTTTTTTATGCGCCAACGCTAAGGAGCTTCCTTACCCCCTTTTATAAGAAGCCAGATTGCAAAGGACATCTCCCCTAAAATACTTGGCACCGCAACGAGCATCAGGAAAACCGAAGCATAGTTTTCATAATCGGGCAGCATAAAATGAGCGGTTGTATCTATCATATACATAATTCCCGCCAAGAGCAATAGTATTCTGATGATCTGTGGCTTATCCAGAATTTTTGCCAGCAGAATGAGGTGCACCCCAAAAAAGAAAAGTCCAAGGAGCCATATTATATTGAAGATTTCCACCTGTCGCAGGATCTCCTGGTTGGAGGTGAAATCCAAAGATAGGGGTAGCATAGCTATAGCTACTCCCATGATGGTGGCATGAATGAGCCTAAAGATCGTACTAAGACCCGACAGCTTATGTGCTCTGTAAAGTTCAAAAAGGGCCCAGGCTACTACTGCATCAAAGAAGACGGTGAGCATAAACGCAAAAATTCCCAGCCCCACCAGGAACCTCTCCTGCTGTACCGTCTCCAGTGGATTCTCAAGTATAGCTTCGAGAACCATAAAATTCGCAAAGATCGCAGCAAAAAAGATAACGAGATAACTAAAGCCGGCAAGTTTGGCAAGCGTTCCAGGTTTCATTGGTATGTATTTTACAGGTTGGTAAATTCAGGATTGTCCTTCACCTCCCCTCACACATCCTGATGACTCAGGAAATTTCAGAATAAAATATCCTGAATTCCTGCGCATTAATTGGTAAAATTATAAATTATTTGTTAAAATCGAAGCTTTTCGCTAACCTGATTGAAATTGGGAGAAGAAAAGAATAAAAGATCCTCTTCAAGGCTGCTTCCTACCGATTCGAAAAATCCTCTGTAATGCGAAATAAGTAAGACCGCCGCCAAAAAGAAACAGCATCCAATAAATGCTGTTGAATTGCAGCTCAAAAATCCAGTTGTAGAAATCCCCTCCCCAAAACTGCAGGGTGAACCAAAGGAAATTTACCAGAACATGAAGAATAATGGTATAAAGAATATTTTTAGTCTTCTTATACAGCAGACAAGCGATAACACCAAAAATAAAAGTAGGTAACAAATTACGGAAACTCGGAAGGTGGAAGAGCGAAAAGCAAAGACTGGAAACCAGGATCGAGGTTGTAGTTGAATACCGGCTAAGCAGTTTTCCAAAAAGGAATTTTCGAAAAAACAATTCTTCGAATAAAGGTGCTAAACATATTGCAAAAACCCCGGTGTAAATAATAAATATGTCTGCTTCAGGCAGGTAGTATGGTTCTGCATTTCCTAAAGATAGGAAATTCCAGATCCTCTTAAAATCATATAATGGGCGGTCAAGGAATTCCAGACCTATGGCAATCAACAGAATGTAAAGTAAGGTTTCAGGTCTGAGAGAATTCAGCTTAAATGGCACCATTTTCAAATCGGGTCGAAATTTCGAAAAATAAAAGATTAACCCGTAGCCAAGAAAAGGGGTGATCCAGCTAATGATCCCAAAGCCATGTTGATAGCCATTCTCCGGAAGATCGAACAGTTCAAGCAGATATAGTTCTGCTATACCAATTACCAGCATGATTACTACCAGTGCAAAAAATAAGGATAAAGCTCTCGAAATATTCATGCCCTGGTTTTGTTTAAAAGTGGCAAAAGGGAATTTTTCAGAAGGTTTTTCAAAGGAAGTTAGTGATTTGAAGCAGTTCCAACTGTTTTAGCTCCCTTACTCCCAATTTTGTTTTTTCTAGTAGTATCCAACCGGAAATCTGATCCCCAGAGCTATAGCGCCGGAAAACTGTTTAATACCGGGATGAATATAAGAGGTTACTGCTACATTTACATTGTGTCTTGACCCGAACTCCACGCCCAGAGAAAAAGGTATATGCATATAAACTCCGTTTTCATCTATCTCTGTAGTGGCTGTAAGAGTCTGAAAAGTACCAATAGAGCCCCCTAGACCTATTTCGGCATAAGGTGCAACCCAGTCGAAAGGAATCCTGAACCGTCCTTTCCCCCCGAAGAGTACGGCGTTTGCAGTTGCTTTTTCACCCGCCTCAAAGAGTCCTGATAAATTATCGTTCATGTCGGTTTTCACATAACCGGCGTAAGGCCGTAGGTCGATCCATTCATTGACCCCCAGCACGTATTCTCCCTGTACAAAGAATCCCGTACCATAAAATCCCGCGTTCTCAAAAGGCACGGTAAGGCCGTAGCCAAGTGAAAATTCTACAGCCTCTGCGGAATGGAACTGGGCCTGCCCCCGGGAAAAACTTAAAAGAAGAAATAAAATTAAAAGCGTTCTTTTCACGATGTTGAATCTATCCTGGTTCAGCAACTCGACCACTTTTGTAGGGCAGAAGGGGTAGTGGAGTTATTGGTCGAAAATATAAAAATTTCCCAGATCAACCGGAAGGAGTTACAGGCTTTGGATGAAAAGGTTCTTTTCCACGCCAAAAGTTGTGTTCAAATATTTTTATTGCATTTTTTTAAAGACCCTGAAGAATCAGCTTGGTTCAGCTGCAATTAAAAATGCTTCAGGATTTCCTTATATTTAGCCCTCTGAAATTCAAATATCAAGTGAAATTTATGACCTATAGAAACCTGCTGGCCTTAGTTGTACTAATGACCACTTCTGCCCTGTTTGCACAGGAGAAAGAAGAAAAAGACAAAAAATGGGATGTCAACGATCCCTACACAGACGATTGGAACATCAAAGAAGTAGCTCTCAATACGGATGAAGGCACCTGGATGAACCTGGACGTGAGCCCCGATGGAAAACAGATCGTTTTTGACCTTTTAGGAGACATATATCTCATGCCGGTTTCCGGCGGAAAAGCTACCGCATTAACCAGCGGCATGGCCTATGACGTGCAACCGCGGTTTAGCCCCGACGGAAAAAAGATCTCCTTCACCAGTGATGCCGGTGGCGGAGATAACATCTGGATCATGGATACCGATGGCAGCGATGCAGAACAACTTACTAAAGAAAATTTCCGCCTGCTTAATAACGCGGTGTGGATGCCAGATGGTAACGCAATTGTTGCCCGTAAGCACTTTACTTCGGGCCGTTCTCTTGGAGCCGGAGAAATGTGGATGTACCACATAGGTGCAGGCGCTGCAGGAATCCAGCTGGTAGAAAAGAAGAACGAGCAGCAGGATATCAATGAGCCCAGTATTTCGCCCGATGGCCGATATCTGTACTACAGCCAGGACGTGTATCCCGGTGGGGCATTTCAGTATAACAAGGATCCAAATAACCAGATCTACGTGATCAACCGCTACGATTTTGAAACAGGTGAGATCGACCGGGTTACAGGAGGGCCGGGCGGTGCAGCAAGACCACAGGTTTCTCCCGATGGAAAGAAGCTGGCCTTTGTAAAGCGGGTGCGCACAAATTCTGTGCTTTATATTCACGACCTGCAAACAGGCGAGGAATGGCCGGTAAACGATGAGCTAAGCAAAGACCAACAGGAAGCCTGGGCCATTTTTGGAGTCTATCCGGGCTTCGGCTGGATGCCGAACAGCCAGGAAATAGTTTTCTGGAGCCAGGGAAAGATCAAGAGAGCGAATATTGAGACCACCAATGTTTCTGAAATTCCATTCGAGGTGAACAACACCATCAAGATCGCCGAAACGCACCATGTGAAGCACAAGGTTTTTTCAGAAGAATTCAATCCTAAGGTGATTCGCCACGCAGTGACTTCACCCGATGGAAAAACACTGGTCTTCAATGCCGTAGGTTACCTCTGGAAGAAAAGTCTTCCTAACGGAACTCCGGAAAGGATCACTAAAGCTGAAGAATTTGAGTTTGAGCCCAGCTTTTCACCCGATGGAAAAACCATTGTTTACGTAACCTGGAGCGACGATAATATGGGTGCTGTGAGAACAGTTGGTCTTAACGGAAGAAATGCAAAAAAACTGACTGCCGAAAAAGGCATTTTCAGGAACCCTTCTTTTTCGAGTGACGGCCGAATGATCGTCTTCAACAAGGAAGGCGGAAACTCAGACCTGGGAAGAACTTTCACCAAGAATCCAGGGATCTATTTGATGGATGCTTCCGGAGGGAATGTAAGGAAGATTAGCGATAACGGAGAATTCGCAATGTTCAACGCCACAGATGACCGTATCCTTTTCCAGACGGGAGGATATTTATTCGGAAGCCTTACCAAAAGCCTGAAGAGCGTCGACCTCAACGGAAAGGATGAGCGCACACATATGGAATCCAAGTACGGCGGCCGCCTGGTGCCAAGCCCCGACAACAATTGGGTGGCATTTAGCAATCTTCACAAGGCTTACGTGGCTCCGCTGGTTATGACCGGCAAGGCCGTGGAGATTGGCCCCGACAGTAAAACCGTTCCGGTAAGTCAGCTGGCAAAGGATGCAGGGATCAACATCCACTGGTCTAACGACAGCAAGAATGTACACTGGACCTTAGGGGACGAATATTTCACCAATAAAATTACCGACAGATTTACCTTTTTAGAGAACTCAGTAGATTCCATTCCTCCAATTACCGAGCAGGGAACGAAGATCGGGTTGAAAGTGAAGACAGATGTACCTTCGGGACAGATAGCATTCACCAACGCCCGTATCATCACCATGAATGGCGAAAAAGTAATCGAGAACGGAAGTATTGTTGTTGAAGGCAACAAGATCGTGCAGATAGGAAACGCTTCCGAAGTAAATGTTCCGAAAAATGCGAAAGTTTATGACGTTCAGGGTAAGACCATTATGCCCGGAATGGTAGATGCGCATGCGCACATTGGGGCCTTTAGATATGGATTGACACCGCAGCAGCATTGGCCTGCATTCGCTAACCTGGCTTATGGGGTGACCACCGCACATGATCCTTCTGCTTTAAGTGAAACCGTCTTCGGAATGGCCGAATTGATCGAGAGCGGCGAAATGGTGGGACCACGTCTCTACTCTACCGGAATTATCCTTTATGGAGCCGAAGGAGATTTTAAAGCCGAGATCAATAGCCTGGAAGATGCAAGATCTGCATTGAGAAGAACAAAGGCCTTTGGCGCGACTTCAGTAAAAAGTTATAATCAGCCACGCCGCGAGCAACGGCAGCAGGTGATGCAGGCTGCCAAGGAACTCGACATGAACGTAGTTCCTGAAGGCGGAAGTACTTTCTTCCACAACATGAACATGATCGTGGACGGGCACACCGGGATCGAGCACAATATTCCAGTCGCACCGGTTTACAAGGATATCAAGACCCTTTGGGGCAATAGTAATACAGGTTACACGCCCACGCTCATCGTGAACTACGGCGGAATCAACGGGGAATATTATTTCTATGACAAGCACAATGTTTGGGAGAATGAAAAGCTGCTGGAATTTACTCCGCGTTCTGTTGTTGATTCCCGATCAAGACACCGTACCAAACTTCCTGATGAAGAATATGAACATGGTCCTATCCTGGTTTCCAAAACTGCAAAAGAACTTAGTGATGTGGGTGTAAAAGTGAACATGGGTGCCCACGGACAACTGCAAGGACTGGGAGCGCACTGGGAGCTATGGCTTATCCAGATGGGAGGCATGAGCAATATGGAAGCCCTTAAAACCGCCACCATCAATGCTGCGGAATATATTGGATTGGGTGACGAGATCGGATCTCTTGAAGAAGGAAAACTAGCCGATCTTATTGTTCTTGAGGAGAATCCGCTGGAGGATATTCAGAACACCAACACGATCATCTACACCATGGTAAACGGACGACTTTACGATGCCGGCACCATGAACGAGATTGGGAATGAGCCGAAAGAAAGAAAAGAATTCTACTGGGAAAACAATAAATATAATCCCTCTTTTGGATGGCATGAGGAAGGACATGCACATGGATGTATGGCGCATTAGTCGAAAGTCGTTAGACGGTAGACGGTAGACGGTAGACGGTAGAAATTAAGAGCCGGGATCCTTATGATTCCGGCTTTTTCTTTGGGCTAAAGCCCATTTTCAGATTACATTGCTATCCTCCACCTGAAGGTGGGGCAATTGATTTTCTATTTTATAATTTTCATTGGCAGAGTATAGTCCTTGTTAGAGATTAGAAATTACCTCCAAACTAAACCCAGATCTTATCCAAATATTATTGCTTATATAGCATCACTTCCAGGATCCGCATCTCAATTCTTAGCTCTGAAAGCGGCAGGCAATTTCCTATTTCTCCTTTAGACAAGCAGAGAGAAATGTTTAAAGATGAATTGCCTCCGGCTTTAGCCGGAGGAACTAAAAATGATTCTCAAAAAAGGGCTTTAGCCCAATTTTTTTCCATTGGCGGTTTTGCCTGGAATTAAATGTAATTTTACAGTCAGACTTTCGCCCAATAGGTCAGAAGCTTAAATTTTAAATCTTGAATCCGGAATGCTTCAAACAGTAGTTCATTACTTCCTGCACTTCATTTTCATTGGCGCCATTGCCTACTGGTATGACAAAAACAACTGGAAGAAATTCTGGCTGATCTTGCTGGCGACGATGCTCGTGGACCTGGACCATTTACTTGCAACTCCCATTTTTCATCCCGGGCGCTGTAGCATAGGTTTTCATTTGCTGCACTCCGAATTTGTTATTCCGCTTTACTTCCTGGGCGCAGTTTTCATTAAGCATAAAATCATCCGCCTCATAATGATCGGGCTTGCCTTCCATATGATCACCGATTTTATTGACTGCCTGTGGATGTATTCCAGGTGCAAAGAATGTACGGCTTCAGAGGTATTTACAGGACTTTTCTAGAACCAGAGATCAGGAGATAGAAATCAGCATGTAATTTCTAATTGCTGGAAGTCTTGTTCTAAAACTTTCAGGGAATTGTGGTTACAGAAGAAATAATTAGCCATTCCCCAAACCCTATAAACCAAATACATTTTAACTTTTAATACAAAACGGAATTCTCTTATATTTACCAGCGGGGAAATTTCCCCATTCCAAATTAACAGCCAAAATATTCACGGAACATGCACGTAGCCATTGCGGGAAACATAGGGGCGGGAAAAACCACCCTTACCAAATTACTAGCAAAACATTTTAATTGGGAAGCACAATATGAAGATGTACTCGAGAATCCATATCTCGAGGACTTTTACAACAAAATGGAACGCTGGTCATTTAATCTGCAGATCTACTTTTTGAACAGCCGTTTCCGTCAGATTCTGGACATCCGCGAAAGCGGAAGAGCCATTATTCAGGATCGTACGATCTATGAGGACGCTCACATCTTTGCACCCAACCTTCATGCAATGGGCTTGATGACCAACCGCGATTACGAAAACTACAAATCCCTTTTTGACCTGATGGAAAGCGTCGTAAAGGGCCCCGATCTTTTGATCTACCTGCGCAGTAGCATTCCAAACCTGGTATCCCAGATCCATAAACGCGGAAGGGATTACGAAAATTCTATTTCCATCGACTACCTGAGCCGGCTTAACGAGCGTTATGAAGCCTGGGTGCACAACTACAACAAAGGGAACCTGCTCATCATCGATGTGGACAACATCAATTTTGTTGACAATCCGGAGGATCTTGGTAACATCATTACCAGGGTGGATGGCGAGCTACATGGACTCTTCAAGTAGATAGTCTTTAGTCGATAGACGGTAGTTTAGTTGAGAGTAGAGAGTTCGGAGTTGGGAGATTGAAGAAATCAAGTTTTCTTTTTTTCTTTACGTCTTTGCGAAGGAGTCCCGAGGCTTCGGGACGACTGAAGCAATCTCCCTCTAAAGAACCACCATTCATTCTTCTTTACTAAATGGAACGATTCTGCTAACCAAAAGGAGATCACTTCGCTCCCCAATGTCGCTCGTGAAGACGGAAAGAAGAATTCAATTAATCCGGCTCACATCCTTTACTTTTTTCCGTCTTTGCGAAGGAGACCCGGGGCTTCGGGACGACTGAAGCAATCTCCCTCTAAAGAACCACTATTCATTCTTCTTTACTAAATGGAACGATTCTGCTAACCAGAAGGAGATCAATTCGCTCCCTCAGTTTTCTCGTGAAGACGGAAAGAAGAGTTCGATTAGTCCGGCTCACATCCTTTACTTTTTTCCGTCTTTGCGAGGAGTCCCGAGGCTTGGGGACGACTGAAGCAATCTCCCTCTAAAGAACCACTATTCATTCTTCTTTATTGAATGGAACGATTCTGCTAACCAGAAGGAGATCAATTCGCTCCCTCAGTTTTCTCGTGAAGACGGAAAGAAGAATTCAATTAATCCGGCTCACATCCTTTACTTTTTTCCGTCTTTGCGAAGGAGTCACGAGGCTTCGGGACGACTGAAGCAATCTCCTCCTAGAGGACCACTATTCATTCTTCTTTACTAAATGGAACGATTCTGCTATACCAGAAGGAGATCAATTCGCTCCCTCAGTTTTCTCGTGAAGACGGAAAGAAGAATTCAATTAATCCGGCTCACATCCTTTACTTTTTTCCGTCTTTGCGAAGGAGTCCCGAGGCTTGGGGTCGACTGAAGTAATCTCCCTCTAAAGAACCACTATTCATTCTTCTTTACCAAAGTAGAACGATTCTGCTATACCAGAAGGAGATTGCTTCGCTCCCCAATATTGCTCGTGAAGACGGAAAGAAGTGGTCCATTTGGGTTGTAATTCGCGTTCACATTCTCTTGATAATTAGAATCTCGTGTCATAAATTAGTAGTAACCAATTAGTTGGACTCACTCATTAACCCTTTGCTATGGAATCAAAAAAAATTGGGAGGCCAAAACATAAAGGCTCTCCTCCACTCTTCAAAAATCCCATTTTAGAGCGACTCACCCACACCCATATTTCCCTTCCATTAATTATATTTTTTTCAATTGCAGCGATCCTGATTTACTATGGGATTTTTGAAAAAGGATTCCAGGTGCCCGAGATGATCCTCCTGTTTCTCGGCGGACTCTTCTTTTTCACTCTCGTAGAATACCTGATGCATCGCTACCTGTACCACATTCCTGCCACGACAGAGCGGCGAAAAAAGATATCCTACACTATGCACGGCGTGCATCACGATTATCCAAAGGATAAATCCCGACTGGCCATGCCGCCGGTGCTGAGTTTGATCATTGCAACAGTTTTGTTCATTCTTTACCGCGCAGTACTTGGAGACCTGGTTTTCGGATTCCTCTCAGGATTCCTGGTTGGTTATGCAGGATATCTCGCTATTCATTATTCGGTACATGCTTTTAAGGTGCCTAAGAATTTCCTGAAGGTCCTGTGGCATCACCACGCCATCCATCATTATCGCGAAGACGACCGCGCCTTTGGGGTTTCTTCTCCATTCTGGGATTATGTCTTTGGAACCATGCCCCGAAAGGCGCCGGTGGAAAGGAAAAATTAGGGTGGTTTTTAGTTGAGAGGTCGGAGTTCGGAGATTCTTTCTTTTCCGTCCTTGCGATGGAGCTTTTTAGCGACTAAAATCTGCCGGCAGGCAGCTAATATCTATATCGGGAAGCTCACCTTTTGCTTTTTACTCTATGCTCCCTCGCCAAAAAGAAATGAAGAAGAATTGAAATTTGTAATTTGGGATTTAAGATTTGAGAACTTTGATTTAGTACAGAACTGTTAATCCTTATTCCCTAAACCTTGATCCTTTTAAATAAAGATTCTGCCATACAACCGTAAAATTGCTTCGTCCGCTCCGCTCCCTGATAAAGACGGAATGAAGTAGGATTAAAATTTGGAAATTGGAATTTGGAATTTGGAATTTGTGAGATTTTAGATTTAGTCCAGAACAATTAATCCTTATTCCAAACCTTAATCCTTTAAATAAACCCATTCTCCCTGGCATGCTCCTGAGCTTGTTGAGAGGTTTCTACCAGAAGTACGGGTACAGTTTCAAAATTATCAACTATACTCCTCACTCTTTGCATTTGTCGGCGGTGTTTCACGCTGCGTAGATAGATAGCAATGATACGGTCAGGATATTGGGCGGCGATTTCGGTGTAAATGGCAGGATCATGCTCCCCACTATCGCCTATCAGGATGAAATTGAGGTGTGGATAGGTCTTGAGAATGTTTATGATCTCCTTCTGCTTGTGAGGCTTTTCAGGTTTGAGGGACTTGTCAAAGGGAGTCCTGAAATGCCGCAGCAGAATTGGCCCTTTTGGAAAGTCATTGACCTGCAGGAACAGCTTTAGGTATTGATAGAGATTCCACGGACTATTGCTTAGGTAAATGATCGGGTTTTGCTCATTTCCCTTTTTTCCGGCGTGCAGATCCCGGTAAAATTGCGGAGATCCTTCCAGAGAAATTCTTTTGTGAGCATTCTTAAAAAGGGAATTCTTGATGAGCCTCCATTTTAAAAAGGAGGTGACCCCGGTGTGTAAAATTGTGTCATCAATGTCAGAAATTACTCCGTAGCTCGCCTTGAGTGGCGGGATGAGTAACTCGGCTTCAAATTCATTCCCGTGAGATATGATGCTGTTGGGAACATCATTCACGAAGGAAACCTTAAGTTTGACCCAGCCTCCCTCATCTGCAAAATCTTTCAAATTGAGGGAAATGGTTTTGTCAAACAGAAAATAGCCATTCCTGTTGGTTTTCTCAGTCAAGACTGTACCGTTTGGCAGTTCAAGTGCGATCTCAGCATTGGCGATCTCATAGCTGTCGAATTGTTTGTAGGTATTGGAAAGAGTTCTGAAGAATGACTGATCTTCGTGCATCTTCAGTTTATCATCATCTATAGCCCTGCCCAGCAGGTAAAGATGGCTGGCGGTGCCATAACTGCGGTATGTAGCCAGTTTCACTTCAGGTTTTGCCGTAAGATGATTTTTTAGCCGGGAGAGTATCTTCATAAAAAGGGTTTCTAAAAGTCATTTTTGACGCACCTCTTTCAAGTTACATTTAAAAACAAAAATCCCCTGCGGCTGCAGGGGATTTTTAAAACTATTTTAGGAAATTTCTTTCAGAATTACTCTTTTTGAGATCCTGCTTCTGAAGATTGTTTGGCATTGACAGGCTCAAGTTGAGATATGGTTTCAGCTATTCTTTCAGCAGCAATCAACTCTTCACTTTTATCGGCTGAAAATTCAACCTGAGACTCAATTGAGTTTCCTTTCTGCTCATGAATAGTAGTTACTTCTTCCACTTCGGGAGTATTGGCAACCGCCATATCCTGCCCGAGGATTGGAGCAATAACAAGTCCTATTAGACAGGTAAGCTTGATCAAAATGTTCATAGAAGGTCCTGAAGTATCCTTAAATGGATCTCCAACCGTATCTCCGGTAACGGCGGCTTTATGAGCATCAGATCCCTTGTAGGTCATTTCCCCGTTGATCATCACTCCGGCCTCAAAAGATTTTTTAGCGTTATCCCAGGCACCACCGGCATTGTTCTGGAAAATAGCCCAAAGCACACCACTTACGGTAACCCCGGCCATATACCCACCAAGCATTTCAGCAATCAGGCGGTTCTCATATCCCAGAGCCATTGGCAGAAGAACGATAAGGATTGGGAAACCAATAGTAAGTAATCCAGGCAACAACATTTCGCGAAGTGCAGCTTTGGTCGAGATCTCCACACATTTGTCGTATTGCGGCTTTCCGGTTCCTTCCATTATTCCGGGAATATCACGGAACTGTCTACGCACCTCGTTCACCATTTCCATGGCCGCTTTTCCTACCGACTGCATCGCAAGGGCAGAAAAAACCACCGGGATCATTCCCCCAATGAAAAGCATCGCCAGTACAGGAGCTTTAAAGATGTTGATCCCATCAATTCCCGTAAAGGTCACATAGGCGGCAAAAAGGGCAAGGGAAGTAAGCGCTGCAGAAGCGATCGCAAATCCTTTTCCTGTAGCGGCAGTAGTGTTCCCTACAGAATCCAGGATGTCTGTTCTCTCTCTCACTTCTGAAGGCAATTCGCTCATTTCGGCAATACCACCTGCGTTATCGGCAATAGGTCCAAAGGCATCAATAGCCAGCTGCATCGCAGTAGTTGCCATCATAGCCGAAGCTGCAATTGCAACTCCATAAAAACCTGCAAAAGCATAAGAAGCCCAGATCGCGATGGCGAAAAGAAGTACTGAATAGAAAGTTGAAAGCATCCCCGTTGCAAGGCCGGCAATTATATTGGTTCCGGCACCTGTGCTGGAATTTTGGACGATAGATAGTACCGGCTTTTTACCAAGCCCGGTGTAATATTCGGTAACAGCCGAGATCACCCCTCCAACTACAAGACCAACCAGGGTAGCGTAGAAAACGCGGAGAGAAGAAACTACGTGTACCCCTTCCCCAAAAAAGACCATTTTCATACTGGAAGGTAACATCCAGGTCACCAGGAAATATGAGGAAATTGCTACCAGAATAATGGAGATCCAGTTTCCTTTATTTAGAGCCGACTGTACCTGTGCTTCTTTAGCTGAATTACTGTTGATCTTCACCAGCATCGTCCCAATGATAGAGAAGATGATTCCGAAGCCGGCGATCGCCATTGGCAAAAGGATAGGGCCAATTCCGCTGAAGCCTTCTCCTACAATATTTCCGCCCATGTCATTGATCACATAATTTCCAAGTACCATGGCAGCAAGCACGGTAGCGACATAACTTCCGAAGAGATCGGCTCCCATTCCGGCCACATCACCCACGTTATCACCTACGTTGTCGGCAATGGTAGCAGGGTTACGCGGATCATCTTCAGGAATACCGGCTTCCACTTTTCCTACCAAATCGGCACCAACATCGGCAGCCTTGGTGTAAATACCACCACCTACACGTGCGAAAAGCGCGATAGATTCAGCTCCAAGAGAGAATCCTGCAAGGGTCTCCAGCACGATGGTCATTTGATGAACATTCGTCCATTCTCCACCCATAAACACGTGGAAGAAAATGATGAAGAAAGTAGTCAATCCAAGAACGGCAAGACCGGCAACTCCAAGACCCATAACAGTTCCGCCTCCAAAAGATACCTTTAGAGCCTGCGGCAGACTGCTGCGGGCAGCCTGGGTGGTGCGAACGTTTGATTGGGTTGCAATGCGCATTCCGATATTTCCGGCAAAAGCCGAAAAAATAGCTCCAAAAATGAAAGCTACAACAATAAGGATATGTGTGGTGGGAACTATAAATGATATCCCTGCCAGCAAAATACTGGCCACAATGACAAAAATGGTGAGGATCTTGTATTCGGCATTAAGAAATGCCAAAGCCCCTTCGTAAATATGAGAGGAAATATCTTTCATCTTTCCATCTCCTGCATCCTGCTTCAAAACCCAGGCACGTTTTGCCCACATAAAAATGAGCCCAATGATCGCCAGAATAGCCGGCAACCAGATCATGTATTCTTCCATAATTTTTTGTTAAAAATTAATTAGCGGCGCTAAAGTTAGCAAAAGAGGGGAAAATATAGCTCACCTATAATGATGTTTATCAGTAAGAGCCCGAAAAAATTCCCATATCCTCAATAACAGGAGCCCCCGAAGGATTTTATTTTCAATATTAGAAGTTTTTGCTCCTAATACTGGATTTTACTCCTTTTTTTTAACTCCTGACGAAAAATATCTAGCCGCAATTAGAACCAAAAAAGGCAGCTACTTTTCAATAACTGCCTTTTGATATGGTAAGAAGATTTTGATTAAAGAATCGAGAAATTTCCTTTTTTGCCGTCACTATCTTTATAACGCTGAATGCAGTCTTCAATAATAGTGTTAGCTTCCTCAAGGTTCCCCCAACCTTCTACATCAACTTTCTTTTGTTCAAGATCTTTGTACACCTGGAAGAAATGTTCGATCTCCTTAATTAGGTGTCCGTTTACGTCACTAAGATCGTTTAATCTGTTCCAGATAGGATCGGAAACCGGTACACAGATCACCTTTTCATCCGGTCCTTTCTCATCGGCCATGTGAAAGACGCCAATTGGCTTCACTTCCATGACACAACCAGGAAAAGTTGGTTCGGTTACAAGCACCAGCACATCAAGCGGATCTCCATCAAGAGCAAGAGTTTCAGGAATAAATCCGTAATCGGCAGGATACATCATGGAAGAAAAGATCATCCTGTCATAGCGGACTTTCTTAAGATCAAAGTCGTACTCGTATTTATTACGGCTCCCTTTCGGGATCTCGATAAGAACGTCAAATGTTTTACTCATTATAATATTATATGTTTAGTACTTTTTTTGCTTAGGGGCGGCAAATATACTACTTCATTCGGTTTTAGGAAGAAACATTATTTTAAGAAGTTGCTCCCAACCAAAAGTTTAGGTTTTTCTTCACAAATGCCGCTGGCAAATTCCGAAGAACAATTTCCAAATTCCAAATTTTCTGTGCGGATTCGTGGTGCCTGGTGTTTGTTATTTGTGCCTGGTGCTTGGGACTTGGTGCTTTGTGTTTGGTGCTTGATACTGGATACTTGGTACTTGGTGCTTGGCGCTTGGTGCTTGGTGCTTGGTGCTTGGTGCTTGGTGCTTGATACTTGTACTTGGTGCTTGCTGCCTGGCGCTTGGTGCTTGGTGCTTAAAAGAAAAAGCCTCCCAAAAAGGAGGCTCAAAAATGTAATTTTTGGAAGGCCTTATTTAGTCCTTATACATTACTTTTTTCACTGCCTTGATTACATCATTGTGATTCGGCAACCACTCTTCCAGCAGCACGGGAGAGTAAGGCGCAGGAGTATCGGCAGTGTTTATCTTCACGATTGGTGCATCTAGATAATCAAATGCCTGTGATTGCACCTGGTAGGTGATCTCTGTTGCGACATTTCCAAATGGCCATGCTTCCTCAACAATTACAAGTCTGTTGGTCTTCTTTACAGATTCCAGGATCGCCTCATGGTCCATTGGCCGAATAGTACGAAGATCGATGATCTCACAGGAAATCCCTTCTTTTTCAAGTTCTTCAGCAGCTTTGTAACAGATCTTGATGATCTTTCCGAAGGAAACAATGGTCACATCGCTACCTTCTCTTTTAATATCTGCTTTTCCAATAGGAAGTACATATTCTTCTTCAGGCACTTCTCCTTTATCCCCGTACATCTGTTCAGATTCCATAAAGATCACAGGATCCTCATCGCGAATAGCAGCTTTTAAAAGGCCTTTTGCATCGTATGGGTTGGAAGGAACTATAACTTTAAGTCCCGGAGTATTGGCGTACCAGCTTTCAAAAGCCTGGGAGTGCGTTGCTCCTAACTGCCCTGCTGAAGCTGTTGGCCCGCGGAAAACAATTGGTACGTTGAACTGCCCGCCGCTCATTTGACGCATTTTGGCAGCATTATTTATGATCTGGTCAATTCCCACCAGGGAAAAGTTGAAGGTCATGAATTCTATAATAGGGCGATTTCCATTCATTGCGCTACCAACGCCTATCCCGGAAAAACCTAATTCGGAGATCGGGGTGTCGATCACGCGATCTGGACCAAATTCGTCCAGCATCCCTTTTGATGCTTTATAAGCTCCATTATATTCAGCAACTTCTTCTCCCATGAGGTACACAGACTCGTCTCTGCGCATCTCTTCACTCATGGCCTCTGCAATTGCTTCCCTGAACTGGATTGTCTTCATTACACGTATTTGATTAAAATTTTTCGAAACACAAAAATAGTAATTCAAATAAGTATTACCGACTACTTGCGGACAAAAATTTCTTATGCACGCACAGTATTTTTCCTCAGTTTTTCCTTATCTTCGTAAACCATTTATAAACTTATTTTAAAAATTTCTGAGATATATGAAAATATTAGTGTGTATTAGTCACGTACCTGATACAACCTCCAAGATCAATTTTTCTGAAGGCGATACCAAATTCGACACCGCCGGAGTGCAGTTCGTGATCAATCCAAATGACGAATTTGGCCTTACCAGGGCCATGTGGTTCAAGGAAAAACAAGGCGCAACTGTAGATGTTGTAAACGTAGGTGGAACTGAAACAGAACCTACCCTTAGAAAAGCACTGGCTATTGGAGCCGATACCGCTATTCGTGTAAATACTCCCGCCACAGATGGGATTTTTGTTGCAAAGCAGATCGCTAAAGTAGCACAGGACGGCGGGTATGATCTCATTATCGCAGGCCGGGAATCTATTGACTATAACGGCGGAATGGTTCCGGGAATGGTTGCAGGACTTATTGGTGCAAACTTCATCAACACCTGTATTGGTCTTGAAGTTGAAGGAAATGAAGCTACTGCCGTTCGGGAGATCGATGGCGGAAAGGAAACTTTGAAGGCCAGCCTTCCACTCGTGGTTGGAGCACAAAAAGGAATCGTACAGGAAAGTGACCTGAAGATCCCAAATATGCGCGGGATCATGCAGGCACGTAAAAAACCTCTAAACGTGGTAGAACCTGTGGAAGCCGGAAAGCATTCTGAAGCCGTAAAGTTTGAGAAACCACAACCAAAAGGAGACATTAAACTTATAGATCCAGATAACCTGGATAAATTAGTGGATTTGCTACACAATGAAGCAAAAGTTATTTAAAATTCAAGATTCAGAATTCAAGATTCAAAATTGGAATTTTGGATTTTGCGCTTGGAATTTAAATGTAAAGTAATCTATATAAAATATTCAATTAGAAGATATGTCAGTTTTAGTATATACAGAATCAGAAGAAGGAAAATTTAAGAAGACGGCTTTCGAGGTGGCTTCTTATGCAAAAGGGGTGGCCGATATGTTGGGAACAGAAGTCACTGCTGTTTCTTTCAACGCACAGAGCGCCGGGGACCTCGGAAAGTATGGGGTGAGCAAGTTGCTCAAGGTAAATGACAGCAAACTGGAGAAGTTCAACGCAAAAGCATACGCCGATGCCATTAAACAGGCTGCTGACAAGGAGGGATCAAAAGTGATCGTCCTTAGCCAGAGTGCCAATGCAAAGTATTTAGCCCCGCTACTTGCAGTACAACTGGAGGCAGGTTATGCTTCAAACGTAGTTGCCCTTCCTGAAGGTACAGAGCCGCTTGAAGTTAAAAGAACTGCTTTTACAAATAAAGCATTTAGCTTCACAAAACTTTCTACAGATGTGAAGATCATAGGTCTTTCCAAAAATGCTTTTGGATTGAAAGAAAGTCAGGCAGAAACAACGGAAGAGGACTTCTCCCCTTCCCTTTCTGAAGGAGATTTTTCTATAGAAGTAGTTTCTGTTGACAAAGCAGCCGATAAGGTGACCATCGCCGACGCCGAGATCGTAGTAAGCGGTGGCCGCGGATTGAAAGGACCGGAGAACTGGGGAATGCTCGAGGAACTTGCCGAGACCTTGGGAGCAGCAACAGCATGTTCTAAGCCGGTAAGTGATATGGGGTGGAGACCTCACAGCGAACACGTGGGACAAACCGGGAAACCGGTTGCTGCCAACCTTTATATCGCAGTAGGTATTTCTGGAGCTATTCAGCATTTGGCAGGGGTAAGCGCTTCAAAAACAAAGGTGGTGATCAATAATGATCCCGAAGCTCCTTTCTTTAAAGCAGCCGACTACGGCGTGGTAGGAGATGCCTTTGAAATAGTACCAAAGCTCACCGAAAAATTAAAGGAATTTAAGGCTAATAACTCATAATTTTTTTAACTTGCGTGCCGTTAAAAGGGCTGTCTGAATTTGGTATTTTGCCCATTTAGACAGCTTTTTTTGTATTTTTGAAGTATGAGTTTAGTGCGCCTTAACATCAAGGGAATTTCTTACAGCCAAACACAGAACGGGGCATATGCTTTAATCCTGAGCGAGGTAGAAGGAGAACGCAAACTTCCTATTGTCATTGGAGCCTTTGAAGCCCAGTCTATTGCCATAGCTCTCGAAAAAGAAATAAAACCACCCAGACCACTCACCCACGACCTGTTTAAGAACTTTGCCGATCGATTTGAGATTGTTGTAAAACAGGTGATCATTCACAAATTGGTGGACGGGGTTTTCTATTCCAGTCTTATCTGTGAGCGGGACAAGATCGAAGAGATCATAGACGCAAGAACCAGTGACGCCATTGCTCTTGCCTTGAGATTTCAGGCCCCTATTTTTACCTATAAGAACATTTTGGACAAGGCGGGAATCTACCTCAAGGGGGACGCTGCTAAAGAAGCTGAAGAAGAAAAGGAAAAAGAAGATATTATAGTCGATGAACTTTTCTCTAAAGAAGTGGAAATAAAATCTGACCAACCCGATTACAAAAAGCTTTCCCTTAACGAACTTAATAACATGTTAGATCAGGCCGTAAAAAATGAAGATTACGAAAAAGCGGCCCGCCTGCGAGATGAGATCTCAAAGCGAAAATAATTCCCCCCTGGTATGAATAAAATCTGGTGCTGCCTGTTCCTGATCTTCTTCGGAATATCCCCTCTTTTTGCCCAATCCATTTCTAAAACCTGGGATTTTGAAGCCGTAGAAGGCAACTCTCAAAATACCCTTTTTGAAATCTCTCCGGGAAATGATTATCTCAAACTGAATAACGGCGCCTTCGAACTCGCCCTCACCAATGAAGAAGTACCCGGCGCTTCAGGAAATTACGTTTATCAAAACGGGGTGCTGGTCCTGTTTTTTGACACTCCGGGAGACAGCATACAAAACTTCAGGGTTAACACCCTTACAGATTCTACCCTGGTACTTAACGCAAGAGATGTTATTTATTCCCTTAAAGAAGTACCTCAAACGATTGAGGAGGTATTACCGGTAGAAACAGCTAAGACTGTTGTACCCAATCAGGGTTTTACCTTTACAAGCTTCTGGAGAGGAGCCTTGGGAATGACCTCCCTCATTTTACTGGCGTTCCTTTTTAGCAGCAACCGCAGAGCCATCAACTGGAAAACCATATTAGTAGGTTTAAGTGCACAGTTGTTACTTGCCATTGGGGTCTTAAAAGTGGAAGTAATTCAGAACATTTTTGAGTTTGTAGGTGGAATCTTTGTTCTTATTCTTGATTTCACGGCAGCAGGAAGTGAATTTCTCCTGGGAGGACTAATGAGCGTAGAAAGCTATGGATTCATCTTCCTTTTCCAGGTTTTACCTACGATTATCTTTTTCTCGGCGCTTACCTCTGTACTCTTCTACCTGGGAGTAATTCAGGTAATTGTAAAGGGAATGGCCTGGGTACTTACAAAATTAATGGGCATCTCGGGCCCTGAGAGTTTAAGTGTGGCCGGAAACATCTTTTTAGGTCAGACAGAGGCACCACTTATGATCAAGGCATACCTCGAGAGAATGACCCGGTCTGAGATCCTACTGGTAATGATTGGTGGAATGGCTACAGTAGCAGGAGGAGTGCTAGCTGCCTACATCGGGTTTTTAGGTGGAGATGATCCTGCCTTGAGACTGGAATTCGCAAAACACCTTTTGGCAGCTTCAGTCATGGCCGCACCAGGAGCTATTGTAGTTTCCAAGATCCTTTATCCGCAGCAACAGGAGTTCGACAAGAATGTAGAAGTTTCTTCGGAGAAGATCGGCTCCAACCTCCTTGATGCCATTGCCAATGGAACGACTGAAGGTTTAAAACTTGCAGCCAATGTTGCCGCTATGCTACTGGTGTTTATTGCCTTTATTGCCCTTATCAATTATGTCCTTGGATGGTTTGGCGATCTTACCACCCTCAATGCTGTAATGGCTGAAAATACTCCCTATGCAAGACTTTCCCTGGAATCTTTACTTGGGCTAATCTTTGCACCACTAATGTGGCTGATAGGTGTAGCTACAGAAGATATGATGCTCATGGGGCAGCTGCTCGGGATCAAACTGGCAGCCAGTGAGTTTGTGGGTTATATCCAATTAGCGGAACTAAAGAACCCGGTAAATGCCTTAAGCCTCACCTATGAGAAGTCGATCATTATGGCGACATATATGCTTTGTGGTTTTGCAAATTTTGCTTCCATAGGAATACAAATCGGAGGAATTGGCTCCCTGGCGCCGGGACAGCGTAAGAACCTGTCGGAGTTCGGGATGAAAGCTCTCATTGGCGGTACCATTGCTTCCCTGCTTTCGGCTACCATTGCCGGAATGATCATTGGTTAATTGGCATGTGTATGCCCTGAAGGGGAATCTCAAGCAAAGAGCCAAGAATCAAGAGCCAAGAATCAAGAGGCAAGAACCAAGAATCAAGAGGCAAGAATCAAGATTTTCAATTCTTCATCATCTAACGGAAGTAGCAGGCACACCTTATCCTCAGGATGTTAGTTGATAAGTCTGTAACAACTCCTTTTTGGAATTAACTTTTTTAATGGGGACAGTTTTTTATTTTAGCTGAAATTGATCCCGAATTTGTCATTTTTGACCCGCAGGATTTTAGAAACCTTGTAGGTGTGAAGCAGTTATTTCTAGACCTACTATTTTAAAAATAAAGCTTGTAGGTCTGAAGGACATCTAGTCGGAAAGATTATATTATAAGACCTACAAGGTTAAAAATAAACCTTGCAGGTCTTTTTAAACTAATACTATGAAGCAATATCACGACCTGATAAAACACGTTCTCGAAAACGGAAATGAAAAAGGAGATCGCACAGGGACCGGCACAAAAAGTGTCTTTGGTTATCAAATGCGATTTGATCTAAGCGAAGGCTTTCCCATGGTCACTACCAAAAAACTTCACCTTAAATCGATCATCTATGAACTTTTATGGTTCTTACATGGTGACACTAATGTGAAGTATTTGCAGGACCACGGGGTGCGCATCTGGAATGAATGGGCAGATGAGAATGGAGATCTGGGGCCGGTTTACGGGCATCAATGGCGTAACTGGAACAGCGAAGATATTGACCAGATAAGGGAAGTGGTGGAAACGCTCAAGAACAACCCTAACAGCCGCCGTATGCTGGTGACTGCATGGAACCCTTCGGTACTGCCAGATACCTCAAAATCCTTTTCAGAAAATGTAGCAAACGGCAAAGCAGCACTTCCACCCTGCCACGCCTTTTTTCAGTTCTATGTAGCCGACGGAAAACTATCCTGCCAGCTCTACCAGCGCAGTGCCGATATCTTTCTCGGAGTACCTTTCAATATTGCCTCCTATGCCCTGCTCACCATGATGATCGCACAGGTATGTGGTTATGAAGCAGGTGATTTTATTCACACTTTTGGAGATGCACATATTTACAACAACCACCTGGAGCAGGTGAACCTGCAACTGTCGCGGGATTTCAGACCATTACCCACCATGAAGCTGAACCCGGAGGTGAAAAATATTTTTGATTTTAAGTTTGAAGATTTTAAATTGGAAAATTATGATCCGCACCCTGCCATAAAAGGCCAGGTAGCGGTTTAATTTTTGTCCAATTTTAAATTTTTAAGCAGTATGAAAAAGTTCTTGGTTATTACATGTTTTTTCTTTGGAGGCATAGCAGTTTCACAGGCACAGCAAACCTCTCCGGTTTGGCCGGGTTGTGAAGACGCCGAAGATAAATCTGAATGTTTTAACGAAAAACTGAATGCCCACGTTAGAGAACATTATGAATACCCAATGAAAGACAACGAGTACATTCGCGGACAGGTGAAGGTATCTTTTGATGTCAATGAAAAGGGTGAAGTTGTTGTAAAATCGGTTGAAGGTTCGGAGCCACTGGTGAATGAAGCAGCACGTGAAATGCTGGAGAAGATCCCCGATATGGAACCGGGAACTCTTAATGGCGAACCAGATTCCAGGAATTTCACAACGACCTACCGTTTTTAACCTTTTAAAAACCCCAGATCATGAAGAAACTATTGTTAGTGTTGTTCCTTTTCTCGGCAGGCACAGTCCTGGCCCAGGAGGGAGTAAAAGTTTCCGGTAATACAATTACTTCTAAAGAGGTCCCACCAGTTTGGCCCGGTTGTGAAACTGCTCCAGCTGCTAAAGCCTGCTTTAAGGAGAAACTTACCCAGCACCTCAAGGCAAACTACAAATTCCCTAAAGATGCCAATGGTAATTATATTAGAGGTAAAGCAGTAGTTTCTTTCGAGATCAACAAAGAAGGAAAACCGGTGGTAACCAAGGTTGAAGGACCAAAAAAGGAATTAAATGAGGAAGCAAAAAGAATAATTCTGGCCATTCCACAGATGACGCCCGGGCAGCTTGCCGGCAAACCCACAGAGGTGAGTTATAAAGTTCCTTTTAATTTTTAATTGGGGGCTACTGAATCATTAGTTAGTATTCCTTTAACTAAAAGGAGGGTTTTAAATTTTAAATTTGAAGGAAACCTGCGGGTTTCCTTTTTTTATAGTCTCAAAAAAGGGAAATAAGCAGCTAATTTTTCTTTATGAACAACACCAAACCTCCGGAATTCAAAACGCAGTTCGCCGAAGATGTTTTTAAAGGCCTCACCTCCTATCCCAAGAAGATAAGCTCAAAATACTTTTACGACGACAAGGGAGATGAGCTTTTTCAGCAGATTATGGACCTGCCCGAATATTATCTTACGGGGAAGGAATATCATATTCTAATGCGCAACAGGGAGGAAATTGGAGATGCATTTGCTTCTTTTGAAGGTTTTGACCTTATAGAACTGGGTGCCGGTGACGGGAAAAAAACCAAGGTGCTGCTAAGACATTTCGAACAAAAGAATTACGACTACAAATATCTTCCGGTGGATATTAGCAAAAATGTGCTTGAACAGCTTAGCGGCAGTCTCCAACAGGAATTCCCTTCAGTTGACGTCGAACCACAGCAGGGAACTTATGCCGAAGTGCTTTCACGCCTGTCCGATTACCGGGAGCGGAAAAAAGTTATCCTGTTCCTGGGATCGAACATTGGCAATCTCTCTCAGGAAGAAGCTGTTAACTTCCTTAAAAAGATCTCTTCAGCAATGCACGAAAAGGATCTTTTCTTCATGGGAGTTGATCAAAAAAAGGAACCTCAGGTCATTCTGGATGCATACGATGACAGTGCGGGAGTGACCGAGGCATTTAACAAGAACCTGTTGGTTCGCATGAACCGGGAACTGCGCGCCAATTTTGATCCTGAAACCTTTCTCCATTGGCCCATATACAATCCTGAAACCGGCGTGGCAAAAAGCTACCTGGTTAGTACTAAAGAACAAACAATACAGATAGATGCCCTCGATATGGAAGTACATTTTCAGAAGTGGGAGACCATTCATACCGAAGTATCTCAAAAATATGACGACACTTCAATAGCATGGCTTGCAAAAGAAGCAGGCCTGGAGATCGCCGGCAGCTGGGCAGATAAGGAGAACTGCTTTAAGAATTACCTTTTTAAAAGAATAACAACATGAAAGCCATCTGGAACGACACCATCATAGCAGAGAGTGATAAGACCGTAGAGGTAGAAAACAATCATTATTTCCCTCCCGACGCAATAAAGTCTGAATTCTTTCAGCTAAGCGACAAACACACCATCTGTCCCTGGAAAGGAAAAGCTTCCTATTTTCACCTGCAGGTAGGAGAAGAAAAAAATCCCGATGCAGCTTGGTTCTACCCTCATCCAAAGCCCGAAGCCTCAAAAATTAAGAATTTTGTTGCCTTCTGGAATGGAGTCAAAGTAGAAAAATAAATTTGCAGGTTGAGAAAAAAGAAGTAAGTTTACAAATATCAAAAAGATAATCAGGTGATTTTCAATAACAACAATAATAACTTCAATAACAATCTGAATCAACTCAGGTTGCGGAAAGCTATTATTGTGTAAAAAGATCCCTTCAACAATATTAAAAGCCTTTCCGCCCCCGGAAAGGCTTTTTTTTTGGCACCTATGAAAAAAATACAAGTAAATAATATCAATAATAATAGTCCACCACCCGATGGAGAGGATTTCTGTGCTTATTGGCCTGCTCCTTTCCGGGGCAGGCTTTTTTATTAATAAACAATCAAAAACAAGAAATATGAAAACTACAGTACAACAACTATCGCAAAAACTTCAAACAGAAGAAGCCGTTCACTTTGTAAAAGCAGAATTTGAAAAACACCTGAAGGAACAACTATCCCTTATAAAAATCTCGGCTCCTAGTGTAGTACTCCAAGGCACCGGCATTAACGACGACCTCAACGGAATAGAAAGACCGGTGGGATTTCCCATCAAGTTCATGCAGGAGCAAAGAGCCGAAGTTGTTCAATCCCTGGCCAAGTGGAAGCGCCTGCGATTGAAGGATTACGAACTGGAGGCGGGCACAGGGATAGTGACCGATATGAAAGCCCTGCGTCCCGATGAAGACCTCGGCCCCTTGCACTCCATTTCGGTAGACCAATGGGACTGGGAAAAAGTAATGTCCCCAGAAGATCGACATCTTGACTTCTTAAAAGACCAGGTAAGCAAGATCTACAGCGCCATTTTAGCTACAGAGGCTGCTGTGGCCGCCCAATATCCACTCCTCACGCCAGTCTTACCGGCAGAAATCACCTTTATTCATGCCGAAGACCTGCAAAAACAATTTCCCCACCTTACCCCAAAACAAAGAGAAGATAAAGCTGTAAAAGAATATGGCGCTGTGTTTCTAATAGGAATTGGAGGGGCAATGGAAGGCGGTGAACTTCATGACGGTCGTGCCCCCGATTATGATGACTGGAGCACTCCCACTTCTGCTACGACCAAAGGCTTGAATGGGGATATTCTTGTATGGCATCCCATTTTAGAACAGGCATTTGAGCTATCATCTATGGGAATAAGAGTGGACCCGAAGACCCTTGAACTTCAGCTGAAGATCCGCCGGGCAGAAGATCGAAGGGAATTGTTTTACCACAGTCAGCTCTTAGAAGGAAAATTGCCTCAAACCATTGGCGGCGGCATTGGTCAATCCAGAATGTGCATGTTTCTCCTAAAGAAACAGCACATCGGGGAAGTACAGGCAAGCGTATGGCCCGAAGAAATGAGACAGGAATTAAAAACTAAAGGTGTGTTTTTGCTTTAGAAACTGTTAGTCTCACAGGTTTTGGAAATCTGTGAAATCCAATCAATCGGCAATTGCTGGAAGCGATCGACAAAAGGTATTCAAAAAGGAAATTTTTGAATACCTTTTATTTTAAGAGCTTAATGAGTTTATCCAGATCGGCTTCAGTATTAAAATAATGAAAACTCACTCTTATCCCCTCTCCCCTCATAGAGCAGATGATCTTGTTACTGCGCAATTTACTGAACAGCTTTTCGTCTCCTTTAATATTAAAAATAGAAGAATGCAGCTTCCGGTTCACAACTGCAGGCTCTAAAAGCTCCTTTTCAGCAAGCTTTTCTTTAGCAACAGCTGCCAGCCCTGCGATACGATTTTCGATCCCCTCCATTCCTATCTGGTTTACGAGATCTATGGCAGTTTTAAGGCTCCCGAAGTTGAGGGTATCGAGGTGACCGGGTTCGAATTTTACGATAAAGCTTCCCCGGTGCGGTTTGTTGTTAGGCTGCAATTCCTTGAGCTCCAGATTGGCCGGAGCGATCATTTCCTGCACGTGTTCCTTAAACAGGAAAAATCCATTTCCATAACCGGCATTGAGCCATTTATAGGTACTCACCCCCAGTACATCAATACCTGAATCTTCAAAATTAAATCTTTCGGTTCCGCAATACTGCGTGCCGTCGGCGATGAGAAGGAGGTTCTTATTTTCACTTTTTAGAGACTTCAGGAAGTCGGGATCTATTTTTATTCCGTTGATGTATTGGACGAGACTAAAAGCAAGAACATCGGGCTTCTCCCGTTCAACGGCTTCAGCAATATTCTGTTCCAGGTTTCCGTCGATTTCAGCATAACAGATCTCAAATTTCCGGGATTCCACAGCCCAATTTAAAGAGGGATAATCATTCCGCAGTAAAAGCACCTTTTTATCCTTTGAAAGGCCTTCCATGAGCAGGTTGATTCCGTAGGAAAAGTTGGGGCTGAGTGCGACTAGATTGGGAGCGCTGCCAAAAAGGCTTCCTAGAGATTGTCTTACCTTCAAAAAAATTTTATCCCGCTTCTCCCGGAACAAACTCCCTCCTATTAAAAAATCCAGGTCGTGGTCCTGCCGGAATTCCAGAACGGCCTCTGGCAATAGACCTGAAGCAGCCGTGTTGAGATAAGTATACTGCTCTAAAAGGGGAAACTGCTGCTTAAAATTCTTCATAGACTTGGAGGATTCCGCGTGAAAATCAATAAATTTGAGATTATCTCTAAATTACATTTAAAAATGGGCGTGGAAAAATATAGTTCTTCAAAAATTGACCCCGAGCAACGCATGCTCATCGAAAGAGCTCAAATGCGGGCGAGGCAAAAAAGGAGATTATACCAGCATTTTATCGTATTTCTTCTGGGGTCGGTAGTTTTGATCCTGTTAAACGTCATCTTTGAAATTGGCCGAGACATTAATCCTTTCGGGATCGATTGGTTTGTCTGGGCAATTATCTTTTGGGCTCTGCTACTACTCATCCATGTCTTTAATGTCTTTGTGACCAACAAGTTCTTTGGAAAAGACTGGGAAAATGAGCAAGTTGACCGCCTGGTCGCCAAGCAGCAAAAAAGAATTGCAGAACTTCAGAAAAAAGTGGAAAAAGATTATCCTTTGCCAAAAAAAGGAGAGCCTTACATTCCGCCAACTACACGCAAACCAATTGATCCCGATGCACCAATAAACTCTTAATCATGGGAAAAGTTATTTTGATCGCCGCTGCCGGAGAGAACAATGAATTGGGAAAAGACAAGGACCTGGTTTGGCATTTACCCGATGATTTTAGGAGATTTAAAAAACTCACTACGGGCCATTACATCATTATGGGCCGCAAGACTTTTGAAACATTCCCTCAACTCCTGCCCAATCGCACCCACGTTATCATTACCAGGAAGGAAGATTATGATCCTGAAGGCACAATAGTGGTCAATTCTTTGGACGAAGCTCTGGAAGCTGCAAAGGATGATCCACAACCATTTGTTATTGGTGGAGGCGAGATCTATAAGCTGGCCCTTGAAAAAGCTGACGCTATTGAATTGACGCGGGTTCACGGAACTTTTGACGCCGACACCTATTTTCCGGAATTTGATGAAGAGAACTGGAAACTGGTGGAAAAAGAAGAACATCCTGCAGATGAGCGGCATAAATATGCTTTCACCTACCTGACTTACGAACGTGCCAAATGATCAACAGGTCATACACGAACTGGCCAACAGCCATGGTTTTGCAGTAGATAAAACGAAGTCGCTGGCGGGTGGCAGCATAAATCAGGTTTATCTTTTAAAAACTTCGGAAGGAAAGAAGGTAGTAAAGATCAATTCTGCCGAAAAATTCCCCGGAATGTTTGCAGCTGAAAAGCAGGGCCTAGAAACACTGAAACACGCTGAAGCTTTTGATGTACCGGAAGTTCTCGCTCTCGGAGAAGTTGAAGATAAAGCCTACCTGCTCCTGGAGCACAAAAAAGAAGGGGGACAAAAAAGCCATTTTTGGAAGGTATTTGGTGAGCAGCTTTCACAACTCCACAAAACTACAGCAGAAGAATTCGGCTTTCCCGAGTCCAACTATATTGGCAGCCTGCCTCAATACAACGCCCGTTGCAAATCGGCAGCAGATTTTTATGTGAGTCAGCGGTTGGAGCCACAGGTAAAAATGGCAAAAGACAGAGGTTTCTCGCTGGGAGAGCTTTCAGGATTTTACAAGAATATTTCCGAAGAAATTCCGCAGGAAGCACCTGCCCTACTCCACGGGGACCTCTGGAGCGGCAATTATATGAGCAACGAAGAAGGGCTGCCCTGCCTCATTGATCCTGCCGTTTGCTATGGCCCCCGGGAGATGGACCTGGCGATGATGAAACTCTTCGGTGGTTTTCCAGCTGAAGTTTTTGAGGTTTATGATTCGCGATTTCCGCTTCAGCCGGGTTGGGAACAACGTATTCCTTTGTGGCAACTCTATTACCTTTTGGTCCATCTCAATATCTTCGGAAGCAGTTACCTTCCGCAGGTACAGGGGATCATACGGCGCTTTTCATAATCTTAACAGGCTCAAGTCTTCTTTTAGCAGTTCTTTAGAGCACATGCGGCGCTAATTCCTTTATATTTAGGTGGAACCAAAAAAAGAGATATGAGTACAGAGAATTTGACTAAAGATGAATCCTGGGAAAAGCTTAGGGAGCTGGTAGATGATATAAAGGTAGCCATGATGGTAACCGGGCTGGAGAAAAAACCTATCAACGCCATTCCCATGAGCACGAAAAAAGTTGATGATAAAGGGAATATCTGGTTCCTGAGTATGGGAAATAGCGAACATAATCAAAATCTCGCATCGAATCCCGATGTGCATTTACTTTACAGCGATCCCGACGATATGGAGTTCATGAGCCTCTACGGGAGCGCAGAGATCACCAAAGACAGGTCTGTTCTTGAAGACCTTTATAATCCCAGCACCGATAACTGGTTTGACGGGCCCGACGATCCAAACCTCACGGCAGTAAAAGTTACTCCTGCAGAAGCCTATTATTGGGACACCAAGGCTAATAAATATGTTACCCTTCTTAAAATGGGAGTTGGTGCCGTTACCGGGAAAAATCAGGATATCGGAGAAAAAGGAAAACTGAACCTTTAAGCCTGAAGGCAAAAGCTTATGGGCTGCCTTAAAAGCTAAAACACGTCATTCTGAATTTATTTCAGAATCTTATTGATTTTTCAAAACAGAATTGATTAGAACCTGAAACTTCCGGAATATATTCGGGACAGGTGGACAAAAGACAGGCTTTTAAGGCAGCTCTTTTAATTTTACTAATTTTGCAGTCTAATCGTTATAATTATGAAGGCATACATTTTTCCGGGACAAGGAGCCCAGTTCAAAGGAATGGGGCAGGATCTCTATAATAATTCCCCCCTCGCAAAGGACCTTTTTGAAAAAGCCAATGATATACTTGGATTTTCTATTACTAAAGTGATGTTTGAAGGTGAGGCTGAAGATTTAAAGCGTACAAAGGTAACGCAGCCCGCAGTCTTCCTGCATTCTGTGATCCTTTCTAAAGTTATAGGAGACTCCTTTAAGCCCGACATGGTGGCGGGACATTCTTTGGGTGAATTTTCGGCCCTTGTTGCTAACGGAGTTCTAAAATTTGAGGACGGACTCAAACTGGTTTCCAAAAGGGCTATGGCCATGCAACATGCCTGTGAACTTGAAGAATCGACTATGGCAGCAGTTCTTGGATTAGAAGATCATTTAGTAGAAGCCGTTTGTGCCGATGTAAAAGGTACTGTGGTTGCTGCAAACTACAATTGCCCCGGGCAGCTGGTAATTTCGGGAGATCTTTTAGCTGTAGAAAAAGCCTGTGAAGACCTGAAGGAAAGAGGTGCAAAAAGGGCCATGGTACTGCCTGTTGGTGGAGCTTTTCACTCCCCATTAATGGAGCCTGCAAGAGAAGAACTTGCAGCAGCCATAAAGGAGACAGAATTCCATAAACCCATTTGCCCAATTTACCAGAATGTTTCCACCTTTGCAGTAACCGACCCGGATGAGATAAGAAAAAATCTCATTTTCCAGTTAACAGCTCCGGTGAAATGGACGCAAACAGTACAGAACATGATCAAGGATGGTGCGACCGAATTTATTGAAGTCGGCCCCGGAAAAGTTTTGCAGGGATTGGTTAAGAAAATCGATCGAAGTGCGCAGGTAAGTTCGGCGGAAATGTAAAGTCAAGGTTTAAGGTTTAAGGCTTAAGATTTAAGGTTTAAGGCTTAAGGTTTAAGGTTTAAAACATATAAATTGTATATTCAAGGTTGAATTGTGACTTTGAATTAACTTAATTTCGGATTGTTTGAATTCTAAAAATCAATAGACAAGACTCCTCACAAGGCGTTGATAATTTTTTTATAATAAAAAAGCCGGAGAATTATCTCCGGCTTTTTTATTGCTCTATTGGTTGTATCAAAGTTTAACTGCCAACTAATCACTGAATACTGCCTACTAATTTTTATAGATTTTCCCTGCTTTCATCACAAACTGCACATCCTCCAGGGTCTTGACGTTTTTGGTGGGATCTTCTTTGACTGCAATGATATCGGCAAAGAATCCGGGGGCCACCTGTCCCATTTCCTTCTCCATCTTGAAGATCTGGGCAGGAACAATAGTAGCCGATTGAATGGCTTCTAAAGCCGGCATCCCTGCTTCTACCATATATCCAAATTCTTTTGCGTTCTTCCCGTGCTCAAACACTCCGGCATCTGTGCCAAAGGCGATCTTCACCCCTTTTTTGTATGCTCTTCCGAAGGTGTTCTGTATCTGCGGACCAATTTGTTTTGCCTTTGGAACTACAAGTTCGGGGTAGTAATTTTCTATTTCAGCTTTTTCGGCTACCTCTTTTCCTGCAGTGATTGTAGGGACAAGATAGGTGCCGTACTGTTTCATCAATTCCATAGTTTCGTCACTCATAAGAGTTCCATGCTCAATAGTGGTTACTCCTCCTTTTACCGCCCGCTGCATTCCTTCGTCTCCATGCGCATGTGCAGCTACATGAAAATCATAATCTTTTGCAATATCCACGATAGCTTTGATCTCCTCTACAGTGAATTGCGGGTTGGAACTACTTTTCGCCACACTTAAAACTCCGCCGGTAGCAGTGATCTTGATAAGATCGGCTCCGTTTTTGTATCGCTGCCTTACAGCCTTTCGCGCATCTTCCACACTGTTCACAACTCCCTCCTTTGGCCCGGGATCACCTGCCAAAGCGCTGTTCATTCCGTTAGAAGGATCGGCGTGACCTCCCGTTGTGGCAAGAGATTTTCCCGAGGTAAAGATCCTCGGTCCTTTTACTTTGCCTTTGTTGATAGCATTCCGCAGGGAAATATTCACTCCTGTACCTCCCAGATCTCTAACGCTGGTGAATCCTGCCATCAAAGTAGTTTCGGCAAAGCCTACTGAATTAAAAGCATCATCTGCCGGATCATTGGTAAAACGCTCAAGATATTTTGATGGGTTGGTTTCACTCTCCAGGTGCACATGCATATCTGTCAAACCGGGAAGCAGGAACATATCCTTCAGGTCAATTAAACTGTCTGCGGGACTGGCGGGTTGCACAAAGCCATCCCTGATCTCTTTGATCTTGTCTCCGGATATAACTATAGTTTTTTCACTGAGAATTTTTCCTGTCCTGGTATCCAGGAGTTTTCCGCTGTGGATGTAGGTGTCCTGTGCAGCGGCTACAAAAGTGAACAGCAGGCTGCAGGCAAAGAGAAAATTTTTCATAAGGTGCTATTGATTAAAAAATTCTTTTATAGAACCCGTAATATAGGAAATTTGCTCTTCATCCAACTCGGTATGCATTGGGAGTGAAATAACTTCCTTTACCAGTTGGTTGGTGACAGGGAAATCTTCTTCCTCATATCGCCCGTCTTTATAGGCCTTTTGGTTGTGAAGCGGGATAGGATAATAAATTCCAAAAGGAATACCTTTTTCAGAAAGATATTTCGCTAAGGCATCACGCTTTCCATTGGCAATTTTGATAGTATACTGGTGATAAACATGCGTATCTTCTGTACTTTCGGTATAAGGAACAGTAATTTCTTCTACATCTTTTAGTGCTTCAGAATACTTTCTGGCGGCATTTTGCCTCGCCTCATTGTAAGTATCCAGGTGCGGAAGCTTAGCCCGCAGTACCGCTGCCTGTAAACTATCAAGCCTGGAATTCACCCCAACTACATCGTGATGGTAACGCTCATACATCCCATGATTCACGATTCCTCTTATGGTATGTGCAAGATCATCATCATTGGTGAAAATAGCCCCACCATCCCCATAGCACCCCAAATTCTTAGAAGGGAAAAAAGATGTTGATGCGGCGTGACCTATGGCACCGGCTTTTTTTGTAGTGCCGTCTTTGAAATGATAATTAGAACCTATGGCCTGGGCATTATCTTCAATGACAAACAGATCATGTTCGTTGGCAATTTCCATTATAGCATCCATGTTGGCAGTTTGGCCGAACAGGTGCACCGGCACAATGGCCTTTGTCTTTGGCGTTATAGCTCTTTTAATAGCCTCGGGATCAATGTTGAACGTATCTGGTTCCACGTCAACGAGTACGGGAGTGAGTTGCAAAAGGGCGATCACCTCTACAGTTGCTGCGAAAGTAAAGTCGGCTGTGATCACTTCGTCTCCAGGTTTTAGCCCCAGCCCCATCATTGCGATCTGCAGTGCATCTGTACCGTTGGCACAGGGAATTACATGTTTTACGTCCAGATAATTCTCCAGCTCCTTCTGAAACTGCTGCACTTCGGGTCCATTTATAAAGGCGGTGGTATCAAGAACTTCTGAAAAAGCAGAATTTACAGTATCTTTTATTTTTTCGTATTGACCCTTAAGGTCAACCATTTGTATTTTTTTCATCATATAAAGTTAGGACTACGAAAATACGAAGAAAGCCACTTTTGCCAATGGTAATTTCTTAATTTAGCACCCAAAATACCGGCCTTGCATTTTCTCTACAACCTTGCTATAAGATCTGCTGAAAACCTACTTCCCCTGGCGGGCAGTATTAATGAAAAGCTCCGGATCTTTAACGAGGGCAGAAAAGACCTTTTTAAGCACCTTGCTTCTGAAATTTCCCCTACAGAAAAGACCATCTGGTTTCATGCAGCCTCGCTTGGAGAATATGAACAGGCAGTGCCGGTAATAGAAGCAGCAAAGAAAATCTTTCCCTCGCATAAGATCGTACTCAGCTTTTTTTCCCCGTCGGGCTACGAAGTGAAAAAAGATTCTTCCCTGGCCGATGTCGTAACCTACCTGCCACTGGACACCACAGAGAACGCCACTAAATTTCTTGATCTGGTCCATCCTGATTGGACGCTGTTTGTAAAATATGAGTTCTGGCCTAATTTCTTGAATGAACTAAAAAAGAGGAAGATGCGCAGCCTCCTTATTTCCGGGGCCTTTAGAGAAGACCAGCTCTTCTTTAAAAGTTATGGGAAATGGATGAGAAGGTATCTCGAAGCTTTTGAATTCTTTTTCCTTCAAAACGAGAAATCTAAAGAACTGTTACGTCACATCGGATTTGAAAATGCTGCTGTAAGTGGAGATACGAGGTTCGACCGGGTAAGCGCCCAGCCCGAGCAGGATAATAAGCTGGATTTTATCGAGAATTTTGTTAGGGACAAAATTTGCATTGTAGCCGGAAGTACATGGCCCGAAGATGAAGAACTGCTGCTAGAATTTATCAATAATGACCAATTAGAGGTGAAGCTCATTATAGCCCCTCATGCCATCAAACCTGAAAAAATAAAACAGTTGCAGGAGAAACTGGAAGTGGACAGCATACTATATTCTGAAAAAGATAGGAATAAGCCAGAAGATTTTAAGGTGTTCATTATTGACACTGTTGGCCTGCTTTCCAGAATCTACAGCTATGCAGACATTGCTTATGTAGGCGGGGCCGCGGGGGATACCGGGTTGCATAACATCCTCGAACCGGCTGCTTTTGGAGTTCCGGTCATTATTGGTAAAAATTATTCCAGGTTCCCTGAAGCAGAAGATCTAAAAAATGCAGGAGGATTGGTTCCGGTGCAGAACAGATCTGAGGCACGAGAAGTGCTTGCAAAGCTAGTCGCCAATGAGAACGAACGTAAGATAAAAGGTTCGATTTCAGCAAAATACATTCAGAAAAACAAAGGGGCTACCCAAATGATTTCAGAATATCTCTTAAAAAATCGATAAAAATAAAGCTACTTTAAGGGGTGGAGCAGGACTTTATTCAATCACTGCTTTGCATATATAAAAAATAGTTTAAATTTGTTTCAACTAATTAAACATACTAACATGAAAAAATTATTTTTAGGATTACTTGTTGCTGCATTTACTCTTTCTATCTACTCTTGTAGAGAAACTACTGAGGAAAATGTAGAAGCTGAAATGGAAGAAGTAGAAACTGATTTTGAAGAGGCTGGAGAAGACATCGAGTCTGGTCTTGAAGAAACTGGAGAAGAAATAGAGCAGGCTGGAGAACAGACTGAAGAGGAAATTGAAGAAGAAGTGAACGAAACTGATGATATGCAGTAGTTCTTTCTTTTTTAAAGGAATCTAAAGCCATAAGTTCTGACTTATGGCTTTTTTTGAATTTTAAAAACAAGATGTTATGAAAAAAGTAGTTTTTGGTTTATTCGTTATCGGTATCTCTTTCACCACCTACTCCTGCAGGGAAAGTACTGAGGAAAAGACCGAGGAAGCCGTTGAAGCTATAGGGGAAGACATAAAGGATAATACCCGTCGTGCCGCCGATAAGGTAGAAAAGGGCGCCGAAAAACTGGAACGTGAGATCGATGAGGAAATTCACGAGACCGACGATCAGATCCATCATGAAGAAATAGAGGATCAATAGACTTTCTTCTTATACAATCTTTTAAGGCCGTTCTTTCCGAACGGCTTTTTTCGTGTTTAAAAATAGAATATATTAGGTTTGATAGAATCAAATCAAGGAAATGCGATCAACTTTGTTTCTTTTTATACCCTTATTCGTGTCTTCCTGCCTGGGTTCCAAAAAGGTGAGTCTAAATCCCTCTTTTAAGGTGATAGGACACCGAGGACATGTTTCTCATTTTCCTGAAAATAGTCTTGAAGGTTTTAAAAGTGCTGTTTCCCTTGGAGTGAACGCCCTGGAAATGGATCTGGTAATCTCTGCCGACAAACAAGTCGTTATTTCCCACGAGCCTTATATGGCAGCTGCTTCAGTTTTAACCCCGCAGAATAAAAGGATCAGCAAGTCAGCAGAGAAAAGCTACGACCTCTATGGCATGCCATACGACAGCATCAGGCAGTATAAGACCGGACTACTAAAGAGCCGAAAGTTCAGGAATCAAATGAAAGTAGAGACCTTTAAACCTCTTTTAGCTGAAGTTTTAGAACAGGTGGAGAGGCATCGCAAAGACCAAGACCTACCTCAAATTGACTACTTTCTGGAAGTAAAGTCCAACCCTTCGCATTATGGGATTTTTCAACCTTACCCCCGGGAATTTGCAGAACTTCTTATGGGAGTTATTAAGGAACATGAAATAGAAAAACAGGTGGTGATACAATCTTTTGATGCAGAATTTCTGAATGCCTTTAATAGTAGATATCCTGAAATTAGAACCTCGGTACTTGTTTACAGGACACCCTGGAGGGAGAAACTTGAACAGCTCAATTTCAAGCCAGACATTATTGGTCCGTATTTTAAACAATTGAATAGAATAGAGCAGGTAGAGGAATTACATGCACAAGGATTTGAGGTCATTCCCTGGACCGTAAACAGTAAAGGAAAGATCAGAAAAATGTTGAAATTGGGAGTGGATGGAATAATATCCGACTATCCCGAAAGACTATTAAATATTCGGGAGCAATAGAACCTCTAGTGTTCTTCTGTTTTCGCCAGAATTTCTTCAATTTTTGCCACCAGATCCTCCATCTCGAATGGCTTGGCTATAAAATCATTCGCGCCTGCTTCCCTGCACTTTTTTCCGGCATCGTGTAAAGCCGACATCATTAAAACCGGAGTTTCACTAGTTTGCGGATTCTTCCTTAGTTTGGCACAAACATCAGTTCCATTAACTCCCGAAATGAGCATATCCAGCATAACCAGGTCAACGTCTTTCTCTACGATGAGCTTTTCAGTTTCCTCGGGCTGTGGAGTAACCGTAACCTCATATTCATAGAACTCAAGAAGGGTCTTGAGCATTTCTCCAATTCCGGAGTCATCGTCAACTACTAGGATCTTCTTTTTACTCATTCTGTTGCAGGTATCTTTTATCAAACTTGTCGACAGGTTCCCTGGATTTATCACCCATTAAAGGATCTGGTTTGTCTTCAAATAAATAATCTTAATGGAGAAGGGCTAAAATAAACTTTTCAAAAAGCTATTTTCTAAAAGAAATCTCAAAATTTACACCAGCCCTGCAGAAAAATGAATTGATGAAACTTAGGAGGTATATTTTACAACTACATATACGGCCAGCACAACACTAAAAAGGAGCAATAGTGTACGCCAGATCTTGTAAGACTGATTTAACATGGTAAAGGATTTTCTGAAGGTAAAATAAGGGATAATGAGCACAAGAGCTATAGGGGAAATCCCCTATTTAATTCCCCGGCACCTTCCCTTGCCTTCGTAATAGATTAAAAACAAAAAACCCTCTAAACCAATAAGATAAAGAGGGCTTCTGTACTCGGAGCGGGACTTGAACCCGCACGAACATTGCTGTTCATTGGATTTTAAGTCCAACGTGTCTACCAATTCCACCATCCGAGCATTCCAAACTAAAAACCCCGAAGAACCGGGGTTTCTAATTCTGGTTTCAGAGCGAAAAACGGGATTCGAACCCGCGACCTCCACCTTGGCAAGGTGGCGCTCTACCAACTGAGCTATTTTCGCATTTAAAAGAACATCTCCCGTTGCTGAGAGTATTGCGGTGCAAATTTAATATATTTCTGAAACTGGCAAAGCTATTTTTCAAAAAAACACAGGCCTTTTGCTATTCCTTTTTTCTCCTTAAACGCCTGCCTTTTGCCCCTTGCCCAGCATCCTTTTTATCTCATTCAGCTTCATTAAAGCTTCCACCGGGGTAAGGGTGTTGATATCTAAATGAAGGATTTCTTCCTTAAGCTCTTCCAGAATAGGATCATCCAGATTGAAAAAGCTAAGCTGCATGTCGTCTTCTGCCGATTTCTTAAGTGTGCCCGACTTCTCTTTCATCCCGTGGGACTCCTCCAGTTTTTCCAGGATCTTATTAGCCCTTCTTAAAACCTGTTGCGGCATACCCGCCATTCGGGCGACGTGTATCCCAAAACTGTGTTCACTGCCTCCCGGCACCAGTTTTCTCAAAAAGAGCACATTATCCTTGAGTTCCTTTACAGATACATTGTAATTTTTAATACGCCCAAAGGTGTCCCCCATATCATTCAACTCGTGGTAATGGGTGGCAAACAAGGTCTTTGCCCGCGCGGGGTGCTCATGCAGGTATTCGGTAATTGCCCAGGCAATGGAAATCCCATCATAGGTGCTTGTACCCCGGCCAATCTCGTCCAGTAAAACAAGACTTCTTTCTGAAAGATTGTTAAGTATGCTTGCAGTCTCGTTCATTTCCACCATAAACGTGGATTCCCCCATAGAAATATTGTCGCTCGCCCCTACCCTTGTGAAGATCTTGTCTACCAGCCCTATCTTTACAGCTTCAGCCGGCACAAAGCTTCCCATCTGCGCCATGAGAACTATTAAAGCAGTCTGTCTTAGAATGGCCGACTTACCACTCATGTTAGGTCCGGTGATCATAATGATCTGTTGGCTTTCCCTATTGAGATATAAATCATTGGCAACGTAGGATTCGGAAAGCGGCAACTGCTTTTCGATCACGGGGTGACGACCGTTAATGATCTCCAGTTCGTGAGAGTCATCAATTTCGGGCTTGCAGTAGTTTTCTGAAATAGCCTGCTGTGCAAAAGAGCACAGACAATCCAACTGACCTATGAGAAGGGCGTTTTGTTGTACCGGCTGAATATAATCTGCTATCCAGGCTACCAGTTCTCCAAAGATCTCCTGTTCCAGTTGCAGGATCTTCTCTTCGGCACCCAGGATCTTTGCCTCATATTCCTTGAGTTCCTGCGTTATATAGCGTTCGGCATTTACCAGGGTTTGCTTTCTTACCCATTCTTCTGGAACTTTATTTTTGTGCGTATTTCTTACCTCGATATAATACCCAAAGACATTGTTGCTGCCAATTTTAAGGGAAGAGATCCCGGTAGCTGCACTTTCTCTCTCAATTAGTTTATCAAGGTAATCCTTGCCCGAAAATGCTATTTTTCGCAGCTCATCTAGTTCCGGAGAAAATCCTTCAGCCACGGTTTTGCCCTTCAGGATATTTACGGGCGCATCTTCACACAAGGTTCCTTTGATCTTGTTCCGCAGTAGATCACAACTTTGAAGGTTATCGCCCATTACTTTCAAGGCTTCTTCGGAAGAGGAAGTAGACAGGGCTTTAACAGGAATCACCGCCTCCAGAGAATTCTTCAGCTGTACAACTTCCCGCGGACAAACCTTGCCTGTTGCGACCTTGGAAATCAAGCGTTCCAAATCACTTATCTTTTTGATGTGGGATCTTATCTCTTGAAGTGTATCAGGGTTTCCTGCCAGATATTCCACAATCTGGTGGCGCTTCTTTATCTTATCGGCATTTTTAAGAGGTAGCGCCAACCAGCGCTTCAGCATTCTCCCACCCATGGGAGAGATGGTCTTGTCAATTACATCGAGAAGGGTGACAGCATTTTGAGCATTGGAAGTATAAAGCTCCAGATTGCGGATTGTAAACCTGTCCATCCACACATATTCCTCTTCTGCAATACGGGTAAGCCCGGTAATGTGTTGCAATCGGTGATGCTGTGTCTCTCCCAGATAATAAAGTACCGCGCCTGCTGCAATAATACCTTCCTCCAGGTGCTCCACTCCAAACCCTTTGAGAGACTTGGTTCTGAAATGGGTATTTAGGTTCTCATAAGCATAATCGAGCTTATACACCCAATCTTCCAGAAAAAAAACGTGGTGATCCTCCCCAAATTCTTTAAAGAAATCCTTTTTCTTCTGTTTGGGCACTAAGATTTCGCTGGGATTGAAATTTTGAAGTAATTTATCGATATACTCTGCCGAGCCTTCGGCAGTTAAGAATTCTCCTGTAGAGACATCCAAAAACGAGATCCCGTAAGACCTTTTTCCAAACTGTACCGAACACAGAAAATTGTTCGTTTTACTTTGGAGCACCTCATCATTCATAGCTACTCCCGGGGTTACCAGCTCGGTCACTCCCCGCTTGACGATCTTTTTTGTAAGCTTGGGATCTTCCAGTTGATCACATATGGCTACCCGCTCCCCTGCTTTTACCAGTTTTGGCAAATAAGTGTTAAGCGAGTGATGCGGAAAACCGGCAAGTTCACTGCGTTCACTTCCGTTATTGCGATTGGTAAGCACAATATTTAATATACGTGCAGCTTTTACGGCGTCCTCTCCAAAAGTCTCATAAAAATCCCCAACTCTAAAGAGCAACATGGCATCGGGATATTTCTTCTTGATGCTGTTGTACTGCTGCATTAATGGAGTGATCTTCTTTTCTGATTTTCCTGACACGGTGCTCGATTTTTTGCTGAGGGCTAAAATATAGATTCTCTTCCTTTAAAGATAATCTTCCCCTTTCTGATTTTCAAACTTTTATTCACAACTAAAAATGGATAATAATAAAGACTTCTGAAGAATTTCATTATCCCAGAAGCCATATGCCTTAAGGAATCTTTTATAAGAATAATCCTACTTAAGTATCTGATGATCAAAAAAGTATATTGTGCATTTCATCGATTTTTTCTTGCATTTAATCTGATTTAGTACTTTATTTGCTATAATATCGCTGTGGATATCTATAACTAGTTTAATAGATGACCCTGCTTAAAAGCCACTCCTCCCCAAGAGTGGCTTTTTAATTTTTCTATTTTTGCCCTATGGAAAACCGGAAGCTAAAGAACAGCGAACTCGACAGAAAATCTACGGAAGAATTTAAAGCTGCTGAAAAGACCCCGATAATTGTCATTTTGGACAATGTTAGGAGCCTAAACAACATAGGATCTATTTTTCGTACGGCCGATGCCTTCCTTATTGAAAAGGTTTGGCTTTGCGGGATCACTGCTACTCCGCCGCATAAGGATATTCAGAAAACGGCACTGGGCGCGACAGAAACTGTAGAATGGGAATACGCAGAGGATGCTCTGGAACTGGTAAAAAGACTCCAGGAGGAAAAAACAAGGGTCTATGCTGTAGAACAGGCCGAAAATGCCAACTTTCTCAACAAGTTTACTCCTCAAAAAGGGGAAAAATATGCTGTGATCTTTGGAAATGAAGTTAAAGGAGTGCAGCAAGAAATAGTTTCAAACAGCGACGGAGTCCTTGAAATACCTCAGCTAGGCAGCAAACATTCTCTCAACATTGCAGTGAGTGCGGGAGTGGTACTGTGGGATCTTTTTACCAAAATTACAGACCTTCAGAGTAAGATCTAGCCAAATTGATTAAAAAGAAAAACCTGCACTTAGATACACACCAGAAGAACCGGGAGAAATTTCAGTTACCAAATAATTTGAACCCACTCGAATTTTCAAACCTGCACCGGCCACAAGGGTAGGTGCAACAACATACTCGGTGTCGGTTCCCTGGATAGCTTCAAATTCTATGAAGTAGTCGTCGAGCTTTCCAACTCCCACACCTCCTCCGGCGTAGATGTAAGGTCTTATGGTACCTGGGGAACTCTGGAACATTAAACCAATAGGAATGAAACTAAGAACCTGCCTTTTATAATTAAGATGTCCTTTATAAAAATATTGGGTGGGAATTGAAACTTCCTTTTTCTCACGATAGGTATAAAAGACACCACTTATATAAGAAAAGGTGTTTGTTCTTTCTACAGCTGTTCTGGTCTGTATAACCGCAGCCCTTATCCTGGATTGCTCCTGAAAGGAAGGCCCGCTAACTGCTGTCCCTCCTAAAAGGATATATTCCCTTTCCTTTTTTTCTTTGTAGCTTCTGGTTTCATAAGCATCTGAAAACTCTTGGTTATGCAAGGAAATATCTTTACGGATCTTGTCTTCGGTATACCTTATCTTCTTCTGCTCAAATTCCTCTCCTTTAACGTCACCCAATAACCTTAGATAATCGCGATCCTCCTGGGAAAAATCCCTTCCGTCCACAGTAGTCATCTTCTTCTTTGGACGTGTGAGATGAACGGTATCATGAGTGGCCCGATTAATTAGAAACATATCCGGCTTGCGGTTCTTACCTTTTCGCCAAATAAGCACATCAATCTTACCCTTTTCCACCTCTTTGGCAAAAATTACTTTTTCTTGTTCTGAAACTATATCAGTAAATTTAAAGGTTCGGAATGTTCGGCCGTAATCGAACCCAAATCCTGAAATATCCCGGGGATTGAATTCCTTACTTTCCGAATCGCTGCTACTCCGGAACTCTATTTCATGGACAAGATCATTATCCACCTGCTCCTTAATCATTCCCTGAACAGTATCATTATCAAAGGTAATAATATAGCCGGGTTCAAATTCCTGAGCGTGTATTTGCTGAAGGGATATTAGGAAAAGTAATACAAGAGGTAAAGTAGGTTTCATGAAAGAGGCAATTAGTTCTTAGTTTTTGGATTTATGGTTAAAGACATAGCTAGACTTTAAATATCTCTTCAAGCAACATCAAATAATCTTCCCTCCTTTTCACAAAATCAAGTTCCGATATATCAATAATCTTTACGTTTAGCCCTGGCTGCGACTTTATAAAAGAGAGATAGCTGCGGTTAATATTCGCGAGGTAATCGGCTTCAATATTCTGCTCATATTCCCTTCCCCGCTTTTTGATGTTCTGCAAAAGCCGGTCGGTGTTTTGATAGAGATACACGTAAAGGTCCGGCTTTACCAGCTCCTTGTACATAAGATGAAAAAGCTTCTGGTAAAGCAAATATTCATCCTCATGGAGAGTGATCTTTGCAAAGATCAGCGACTTGAAGACGTCGTAATCTGAAATGACAAAATCCTTGAAAAGGTCGTACTGCGCCAGGTCATCGGAGAGCTGCTGATACCTGTCGGCCAAAAATGACATTTCCAGGGGAAATGCGTACCGCGACTGATCTTCGTAGAACTTCGGAAGAAAAGGATTATCCTTAAAGCGTTCCAGGATAAGCTTCGCATTGAAATCCTGGGAAACCATCGTGGCAAAACTGGTCTTTCCGGCACCAATATTTCCTTCTACGGCGATATAATTAAACCCTGAAAAGGAAAATTTCTTCGGAAGTTGTAATTTGTCAGAGCTAAGCTGAAGCCCGTTTTTATCTACGGCCTCAAAAAGTGTCTTTACTCTTACATTTCTGAGAGGGTGCTTAACTTCCGCAGCAATATCGGCAAGCGGTGCCAATACAAAGTTGCGCAAGTGCATTGCAGGATGTGGAACAGTGAGCTGTTCAGAAGTGAGTATCTCCTCTTCTACAAGGAGGAGGTCAAGATCAATAGGACGATTGTGGTAGCCACCCGGTTTTCTCTGCCTACCCATGATCTTTTCGATCTCCAGCAATTGGGTTAGGATCTTGTGAGGCTTGAACCTGCTGCTAACGGCTATACATGCGTTTAAAAACGGATTACCTTCAAATCCCATGGCAGGTGTTTCATACACCTTTGAAACTGCCAGTACTTCTCCGGTCTTTTGCTGGATCTTTTGAATCGCCTGCTGTAAAAAATTAATTCTGGCACCCTCGTTGCTTCCTAGTGCTATATAAACAGTTTTTAAAGGGTTCAAGGGAGTTTAAGAAAATTTTAGTAAGACGAGATCAAGTATTTCACAGCAAATTAAATAAAACAAAAGCACATACCCTTAACTTTGTTTTAAAGAGTTTCAACAAATTTAATCCTGCGGGATCATTGGTCTAAAGCAGATCTTTAGCAGAACAATATAAAACACTAAACATGAAAAAGTTTCTCAAAATATTTGGAATCGTGCTGGGAGTTATCTTGCTCCTGCTATTCCTAACTCCTTTTCTGTTTGAAAAACAGTTAAAAGACCTGGTGCAGGAAACGATCAATAAGAATGTGAACGCTACAGTTACCTTTGAGGACATTGATCTTAGCATTTTCAGGAATTTTCCCGACGCCACCCTGGCTATACAAAATCTAAAGATCATTAATAATGCACCTTTTGAAGGAGATACTCTTGCCTTGAGTGAGGAGATCGTTCTGCAAATGTCAATAAGGGAGTTATTTAAGGGAGGTGATGAGCCAAAAAAAATTGATGCACTAAGAATAGAAGATACTTTTATGAATATAAAAGTTGATTCCCTCGGGAACAACAATTATGACATCGCGATCCAGGATTCTGTCTCCACTACCACTTCAGGGGGTGGTGGTTTTAGTTTTGATGTAGATCACTACGAGATCAACAATTCAAAGATAAAATACGTGGACGAGGGTTCGAAAATCAATTTACTAGTGGAAGATCTTAATCATGAAGGAAACGGGGATTTTTCAGCAGAAACCTCTACCCTCAGCACCTATTCTACTGCCCTTGTGAGTTTCACAATGGACAGCGTGAATTACCTGAATCGAAATAAGCTTAAACTGGATGCCGACTTCAAAATGGACCTCCAAAATATGCGGTATACCTTCCTTGAGAATGAAGCCCTTATTAATCAGCTGCCCCTAACTTTTGACGGTTACGTTCAGGTCAACGAGAATAATAATGAAGTGGATATCAGCTTTAAAACTCCTACCTCCTCCTTCAAAAATTTCCTGGCTGTTATGCCTGCTGAATATTCAAAAAACATTGAAAATGTAGAGACCAGGGGAGATTTTATTGTGGATGGCTATATCCGCGGAATTGTGGATGAAACCTACATTCCTAAGATGCAGATCAATGTAGCTTCCAACAATGCAGCCTTTAAATATCCCGACCTTCCTAAAGCAGTCGAAGACATTAGCATTGCAGCAGTATTAAAGAACGAAACCGGCTTAGCGGAGGATACTTATATCGACATCAACAAGCTTAACTTCCGGATAGATCAGGATGCTTTTAGTGCCAACGGAAGTATTAAAAATCTCACCGGAAATATGTTGGTGAACATGGCACTCAAAGGCACTATCAACCTGGCAAATATTACAAGAGCTTATCCTCTTGAGCTGGAGCAGGATTTAAACGGGATCGTTACTGCCGATGTAACTACAAGCTTTGATATGAATTCGGTAGAGAATGAACAGTATCAAAACGTCAAGAGCAGCGGAACAGCAACTATAAGAGATTTTAGTTATACTTCACCCGAGATCCCGAATGAAGTAAAGCTTGCCACTGCCCGACTCCAGTTCAATCCCGCGACTGTGAACCTTGAAAATACGACCCTCACCACAGGCCAAACAGATCTTGCGGTGAATGGAACGCTACAAAACCTGATGGGCTATTTGTTCACCGACCAGAAACTGAAAGGAAATTTCACGGTTACCTCTAAGACCTTTTCGGTTAACGACTTTATGGTAAAAGAAACTGCGGAAGAGGGAGTTGCCTCCCAAACCACTACTGCCGAAGTTGCGGGGGACGAAGCCATTAAAATTCCGCCATTTTTGGATGCCAATATTGATTTCACAGCCAATCGTGTACTTTATGATAACCTGGTACTGGAGAACACCCGCGGAAGTCTAAGGATCGTCGACGAAACAGCCAGCCTGTCAAACGTCTCTTCCAGCATATTTGATGGAAATATTCTTCTCAACGGGCTGGTCTCTACCAGGGAAGCCATTCCGAATTTCGCTATGCAGCTGGAGTTACGATCCATTGATATTGCCGGTGCATTTAAAGATATGGAACTCTTGAGAAACCTGGCACCCATCGCACAGGCACTGCAGGGAGAACTAACCACGAACATCGATTTGCGGGGAAACCTCAATGATGATCTTACTCCGCAACTGCAAACGCTTGCAGGTAACGCCCTGGCCGAGATCATTGGTGCAAGGGTGAATCCGGAACAAACTCCTTTACTGGCTCAACTTGACCAGCGACTTAATTTTATAGATCTCAGTAATCTCAACTTAAAAGATCTGGAAACCAGGCTCACTTTTAATAATGGACGGGTAGAGGTGCAGCCGTTTGATTTCAATATTAAAGGTATTAAAGGTAGAGCTTCCGGCGCACATGGATTTGATATGGATATGAATTACAATGTTGCTCTTGATATTCCGGCGAAGTATTTAGGAAGTCAGGTAGGTAATACGCTGGCCCGCCTCAGCGCACAGGAGCAGGAAAATATGACTGTCGCTCTCCCTGTAAATATTACCGGTAGCTTTGGCAGTCCTAATATCAACCTCAACATGCAGCAGGCGGTTAACAACCTCACCCAGCAGATCATCGCAACACAAAAGGACGAACTAAAAGAAAAAGGCCGCGGCGTACTTCAGGATATTATTACGGGAGGCCAAAGAAAAGATACTACAGCGGGCAAAGTCCCGTCCCAAAATGATTCTATAGCTAAAAAGAATCCTAATGAGGCCGTGAAAGAAACAGCCAGGGACATTCTTGGCGGACTTCTTGGAGGTGCTAAAAAGAAAAAGGATACGACTAAAAATCAGTAGTTATTGTAGGGATAAGGTGACGTTAAAGCCTTCGTGCTTCCTTACGTTAAAGACCATTCCGTCTTCAAAGATGAGATACTGGCCCTTAATTCCTTTTAGAACTCCCTCGTAAAATGGCATTTTTGCGAGGTTAAGAGTTTTGCATTTTGCAGGGTAAGAGATCACCGGAAATTCTATTTCCAGCTCTTTTGAATTCGCCAGATAATAATCCTGAACCTCTACAGGCAGGTACTGCCTCATATCTTCTCTAATGGCGACCAGATCAAGATCCTTCAGGTCATTGGTGAGCATGCTTCGCCAATTGGTTTTGTCAGAAATATGCTCCTTAAGTGCTACTTCGGTAATTCCCGCCAGATAGCGGTTTGGCACTTCAACAACCTCAATAGCTTCATGCGCTCCCTGGTCTATCCAGCGGGTAGGAATCTCACTTTTTCGGGTCACCCCTACCTTCACATTACTTGAGTTGGCCAGATAGACCACGTGTGGTTGCAGTTGGGCAGCCTTTTCGAATTCCAGATCCCTGTCTTCTTCGTTGAGATGGGCCTTGCTCAATTCGGGTCTTATCACCCACTCCCCGTTCTGTGGAAGTTCCATAAAACAATTATAGCATACCCCGTTGGCGAAAACCTTCTTTTTTTTATGACAATTAGTACACTCGTAATTGAGAAAATTAATCGAGATCTTTTTTTCCAGTACCTGATTCACGTTTAAAAAATCCTGCTCAAAAATGAGGTAATATTGAACCGTTTCTGCAAGTTCAGTTTTCATTTTTCGAAGCACACCCTGATATGTCATAAAAAGAAGAATTTTATCCCTATCTTATTTTTTTGTCAGCAATAAGAATAGTTTTAATTTTAACCGGTTACTACCCGATTTGAAGGGCTCAAAGATAATAAGAAAAATGCCAATTCCGTTAGTACATTCAGTAGCTTCCTGGTTCCTCAAGAAGCGTATCCATCAAATGGAATTGTTCATCAAATACCCTCATGAGGTACAGCATGAGCTTCTAAAAAAACTTCTTAATAAGGCTAAAGACACCGAGGTAGGTCTGCAATATGGATTTGCTTCCATGGGCTCTTATGAAGATTTTGCATCCCGGGTTCCTATTCAGCAATATGAAGATTTTGAGCCGCAAATTGAGCGCAGCCGTCGTGGAGAAGTGAATATCTTTTGGCCCACAGCTATTAAATGGTTTGCCAAATCCAGTGGCACAACAAATGCCAAGAGCAAATTTATTCCTGTAAGCGATGAATCCTTGGAAAAGTGCCACTATGCAGCAGGGAAGGATATGCTGTGCATGTACCTCAACAACAATCCCGACTCCCAACTCTTCAGCGGAAAAAGCCTGCGGCTTGGGGGCAGTAAAGAGCTTTACTGCCGCAACGGGACTCAGTTCGGAGACCTTTCAGCAATATTGATAGACAACATGCCTTTTTGGGCAGAATACAGCAGTACTCCCAGCAACGAAGTTTCCCTAATGAGCAATTGGGAAGTAAAAATGCCTGCCATTGTAAAGGAAACCATAAACGAGAACGTTACCAGCCTGGCCGGGGTACCTTCCTGGATGCTGGTCCTTCTCAACAAAACCCTCGAAGAAGCAGGCAGGGAGAACCTTTTTGAGATCTGGCCGAACCTTGAGGTGTACTTTCACGGCGGAGTAAATTTCCTGCCCTATGCAGATCAATACCGAAAGATCCTGCCTTCCAGCAGTTTCAGGTATTTTGAGATCTATAATGCTTCGGAAGGATTTTTTGCCATTCAGGATTCAAATGACTCCAAGGAACTTCTGCTGATGCTGGACTACGGAGTCTTCTACGAGTTCATACCGATGGATAGTTACGGTACTCCTGAGGAGAAAGTCATTCCGCTTTCTGAAGTTGAAGAAGGAAAGAATTATGCTGTTGTGATCACTACCAATGCCGGGCTATGGCGTTACAAGATTGGAGACACCGTACGCTTTACCTCCCTTGACCCCTACCGCATCAAGATCACCGGAAGGACAAAACATCACATTAACGTGTTTGGGGAAGAGCTCATCATAGAAAATGCCGATGAAGCATTAAAAAGAGCTGCTCATCAAACAGATTCTGAAATTGTGGATTACACGGCAGCCCCTGTCTTTATGCAGGACAAGGAAAAAGGTGCACATGAATGGGTGATAGAATTTAAAACTCCGCCGCAGGACTTCAACTTCTTTATTGAGTGCCTGGACAACCACTTGCAAAGCATCAACAGTGACTATGAAGCCAAGCGCTTCAACAATATGACCCTTAATGCACCCAAAGTACACTGTGCCAGAAAAAATCTCTTTTATGACTGGCTCAAGAAGAATGATAAACTCGGAGGGCAGCACAAGATCCCGAGACTCTCAAATAAACGTTGTTATGTGGAGGAGTTACTGGATATGAACGGGAGTTAGAGGATAGACCTTAGGCGGTAGACTATAGACTGTAGACTGTAGACTGTAGACTGTAGACTAGACTGTAGACTGTAGACTAGACTGTAGACTGTAGACTGTAGACTAGACTGTAGACGGTAGACTGTAGTTGGTTCGTTCAACCCATCATAATTTAGATCTTAAAAGATTTCAAAACTTGTTTTTATAAAGCTCCAGAGGCGCGAAATGTTTAGAGAACGCCATTACCCAAGGTGTATGAGCTCCGGAGGAGCGATATATTTTTTTACCCAACAAATTCAAGGGATCATTGAGAGTCATTGCAGAGAATTGAAATGACGGGAGTAGATAGACCTAAAAATGAAAAAATCTCACAGGTTTCGAAAACCTGTGAGATTTGAAGTTAATGACTGAATATTTCTATAAACTCTTCGAAACCTGATGCACGGCTTCAATGGTCGCGTCAAGATCTTTATACGACAGCGCATCTGTAATGAACCAGGTCTCAAAAGCACTGGGTGCAATGTAAATGCAGTGGTTGAGCAAACCGTGAAAGAATTTATTGAATGTACCGGTAGAGGCAGATCTTGCTGAAGATTCAAAATCATTCACCGGTTCTTCTCCAAAATGCACTGAGATCATTGAGCCCTGTCGGTTTATGGTGTGTGCGACCTTATTTCGGTTAAGAACATTCTGCAGACCTTTGTGCAGATAACCTGTTTTTTCCTCCAGGCGGTTGTAGATCTCACTGTCGTTGTTTAACTCCTCCAACATCGCAAGTCCCGCAGCCATCGCCAGCGGATTTCCACTTAAGGTTCCCGCCTGGTAAACCGGTCCGCTTGGTGCGAGGTGATCCATGATCTCATTACGGGCGGCAAAAGCTCCAACCGGGAGTCCGCCGCCAATTACTTTTCCAAAGCAAACAATATCGGCATTCACGCCGTACATTTCCTGGGCACCCCCTTTCGCCAGTCGGAATCCCGTCATTACCTCATCAAAAACCAGCAAAACATCGTGCTTATCACAAAGTTGTCGAAGCCCTTCCAAAAATCCCTTTTTTGGAGGGATACATCCCATGTTTCCTGCTACAGGTTCGAGAATAATGCACGCCACCTCCCCTTTATTAGCTTCCAAAAGCTGCTCTACATTTTCGAGGTCGTTATATTTAGCGAGCAATGTATCCTGTGCAGTTCCTTTTGTCACCCCCGGACTATTCGGAGTTCCAAAAGTGACTGCCCCACTCCCGGCCTGGATAAGAAAGGAATCACTATGCCCGTGGTAACAGCCTGCGAATTTTATAATCTTGTCACGGTTCTTGAAACCTCTTGCCAAACGAACTGCACTCATGGTAGCCTCGGTACCCGAGTTCACCATTCTTATCTTGTCAATATTAGGGACCATGGATACGGCAAGCTCGGCCACTGTAGTTTCCAGTTGCGTAGGCGTTCCAAAAGAAGTTCCTTTTTTAGCTCTTTCCACCACGGCATTTACCACCGGCTCATGAGCATGTCCCAGGATGAGCGGCCCCCAGGAATTGATATAATCAATATATTTATTTCCGTCTTCGTCGAACAGGTAAGCCCCCCTCGCTTCTTTTATAAAAATAGGCTCTCCACCAACGGCGCTAAATGCCCGCACAGGAGAATTCACTCCGCCGGGAATAACTTTTTTAGCTGCAGTGAAAAGTTCGCTGCTTCTTTTATAGATCATAATATGGTTTTAAGGTGTCACTAAAAGTTTCTGACCAATGCCAATATTAGTGCCTTGCAGGTTATTGATTTTTTGTAGTTGCTCAACCGTCAGGTTGTGTCTTTTCGCTATGGAGTACAAGGTATCCCCTTTTTGCACAGTATATGCCCGCGCACCATAATTTGATGATGCACTGGAGTCTGAATAGGCCACCACTTCTTTTGCAGGAGCATCTCCGTCATACAAATAAAGTTGATATCTCTCAATAAGGCTGATCAATTTTTCAGGATACTTTCTGTCGGTAGCGTATCCAGCAGCCCGAAGGCCATGCGCCCAACCTTTGTAGTCTTTAATATCCAGCTCAAAAAGGGCAGCATAACGCTTTCTTTCAGTGAGGAAAAGCGAATGGTCGCGATAGGAGTATTTTGGGTCGTTATATTTTCTGAAGCATTCCTGGGAACGGTCATCATCGTGATACACAGTACCACCCGTCCAGCCGTGACATTTGATCCCAAAATGATTATTGGCCCTGCGGGTAAGGTCTCCTTCGCCGGCGCCCGATTCTAATATTCCCTGAGCCAAAGTGATACTGGCCGGAATTTTGTATAACTTCATTTCCTCCTGAGCCAGGGGAGCGTAAAGCTGAATATATCTTGAAACTTTATCTGTATAAGTCGTGGGTGTGGATGACATTTTAGGCTGAGAAACTTTATTTCCCCGGGGCCTTTTTTCAGTCCTTCGTTCTTTACTGGCCACCTCAGCTTTTCTGGTGGTCTTTTTACTTGTGCCGCAGGATACGGTGAAGATCAGGAGAAATAGGGTAAAAATTTTCAGTGCAACTCTCATCTTACGTCAAAATTGGGGGTAAATTTCTCATTTTTAACACCTTGTTCATACCGGAAATTCCCTGAAGGCCACCCGTATGAATGGCTAAAATACGAGTATTTTTAGAAAAATATTCTTTTTCAGCCAGATCAAAGATACCGTACATCATTTTTCCGGTGTAGACAGGATCGAGCTGTATTCCATATTCCTTTCTGAAGCTATTTATGAAGTCGATCAAAGTCTTATTCACCTTAGCATAACCGCCAAAATGATAATCTGGTATAATTCTCCAGTTATTTTTTTTGCTGAAATGTTCAACCTCAGTTTTCAAAAAATCACCTTTTAGAGCCGGAAATCCCAGCACCTGCTGATGGGAAGCCGAGGTATTGATAAGTCCGCTGATGGTTCCTCCCGTGCCTACTGCACATGCGATCACGTCAAAGTTTTCGTCTTCATGGGTAAGGATTTCTTCACAACCTTTTACAGCCTGGTCATTGGTTCCGCCTTCGGGGACCAGGTAAAAATCTCCGAATTTCTTCCGCAGCCCTTCAATAAATGCTTCAGTATTCTTGTTCCGGTATTCACTTCGGCTTACAAATTGAAGTGCCATCCCGCATTCATGTGCAAACCTGAGCGTATCATTCTCCTGCAGGGTTTTTTCAAGATCCTTTGCAAGCTCCTCCCCTCTAATAACACCAATGCTCCTAAAACCCGCAATCTTCCCTGCGGCTGCCGTTGCAGCTATATGATTTGAAAATGCTCCTCCAAAGGTGAGCAGCATATTCCTTTTTTGAGAAGCTGCTTTTGCTATGTTGTACTTGAGCTTCCGGAATTTGTTGCCCGAAACTTCGGGATGCAGCAAGTTTTCCCTTTTCAGATAGATCTTTGCTCCGCCTACTTCAGCAATAAATTGATTGGGGATAACCGGTTGTTCTTCAAATAATTTCATGTGACGGCACAAAGCTACCTACTTCCAAAGAGAATCTAAAGGTAATTGAGGAAATTCCAGAAAGGCCGCCTTTCCCGGTACCCAAGGTTCCTTTCATTCGCATATGCCTCCCGCTCGAAACAGATCCTGTTATAAGCCTTGTACGAGTCGCCATACTTTAGAAGCCTGATGAAATATTCGAAAAAGTACCACACAAAAAAGAAGATAAGCAGCAGCTCAACCTGCTGTTTTAGGTGGATGCGCTCGTGGTTCATAAAGACAGCATCTTCTTTAAGTTCTGCCCGCTTCACTACAATGAAAGGCCATAGCACCACTCCGTCAAAGTGTTTCGCGAGAAGAAACTTATTTACCACCACAAACATGAGGACAAGATAAGAAAATGCTATTTTTGTAATATGAGTTTTTTCAGGAAAAAAATTGAGCTCGAAGAGGGCGACTATTATCTTACTCCCGAAGGTTACCGCTGCTTTACCGAACAATACCATCTCAAAAGAGGTTACTGCTGTCAAAGTGGTTGTCGCCATTGCCCTTATGGGTTCAACCAGAAAACCAACCAACAGAAAAAATAGACCAGATATGGACTTTAAAAATGCCATTTTAGAAGGTATTCCCAATAAGTTACCGGCTGCAAAAGCATACGATCCACAAATAAATCACGCCCCAAAACGCAAGGATATTCTTTCTCCGGATGAAAAAAAACTGGCCCTGAGAAACGCCTTGAGGTATTTTAATAAAGAACATCATAAAGAGCTGCTTCCCGAATTTCGACATGAGCTTGAGACCTATGGCCGGATCTATATGTACCGCCTGCGTCCCGACTATGAAATGTATGCCCGGTCAATTTCCGAATACCCGGGAAAATGTAAGCAGGCAAAGGCAATCATGCTCATGATCCAGAACAACCTGGACCCCACGGTAGCTCAGCATCCGCATGAGTTGATCACCTATGGTGGTAACGGAGCGGTTTTTCAAAACTGGGCACAATACCGGCTGGTTATGAAATACCTGGCCGAAATGACCGGGGAACAAACACTGGTCATGAACTCGGGCCACCCGCTGGGGCTTTTTCCTTCGCATAAAGATGCGCCCCGTGTAGTAGTGACCAATGGTATGATGATCCCAAATTATTCAAAGCAGGACGACTGGGAGAAATTCAATGCGCTGGGAGTGACCCAATATGGGCAGATGACCGCCGGCAGCTATATGTATATTGGTCCGCAGGGAATAGTTCACGGCACCACGATCACAGTACTCAACGCCTTGCGAAAAATAGCAAAAAACTCTCCCTCTTTTCGGGGAAGGGGGCCCGGAGAGGGGTCTGTATTTGTGACTTCAGGCCTTGGAGGCATGAGTGGCGCCCAGCCTAAAGCCGGAAACATTGCAGGATGTATCACCGTTTGTGCCGAGGTAAATCCTAAAGCCGTTCACACCCGGCATACTCAAGGTTGGGTAGATGAAGTTGTCGAAGATCTTGATGAATTGACTGAAAAAGTTAATCAGGCAAAAGCTGAAGGAAAAGCCATTTCCTTTGCTTATTTGGGGAATGTGGTAGACGTATGGGAGAAATTTGACCGGGAGAACATTCATATTGACCTGGGCAGCGACCAAACCTCACTACACAATCCCTGGGCCGGTGGCTATTACCCGGTAGACCTAACTTTTGAGGAAGCCAACGAGATGATGAGCAAAGATCCCGAAGGTTTTAAAGATAAGGTAAGAGAAAGCCTGCGCCGGCAGACTGAAGCTATTAACCACCATTCCAAAAAAGGCACTTACTTCTTTGACTACGGAAATGCATTTTTACTTGAAGCTTCAAGGGCAGGAGCAAAAATTTACAAGGATGAGGAGGGAAATTTTGTTAGCGGAACTTCCGCCGGAGAAGATAGAGAATTCGCCTACCCCAGCTACGTACAGGATATCATGGGACCTATGTGTTTCGATTACGGCTTCGGACCTTTTCGCTGGGTATGTGCTTCAGGAAAAGAAGAAGATCTCGAGCGAACAGATGAAATTGCGCGGGAAGTGCTTGAGAAATTAGAAAAAGAAGCCCCCGAGGAGATTCAGCAGCAAATGCAGGATAATATCAAATGGATAGAAGGTGCGCGCGCCAATAAACTGGTAGTAGGATCACAGGCCCGCATCCTTTATGCCGATGCCGAAGGGCGAATCGAAATAGCGAGAGCTTTCAACAAGGCTATTGAAAAAGGGGAAATAGGACCAGTAATTTTGGGAAGAGATCATCACGATGTTTCGGGTACCGATTCTCCATACCGTGAAACCTCCAATATCTACGATGGATCCCGCTATACGGCCGATATGGCCATTCAAAATGTAATTGGGGACAGCTTTAGAGGCGCTACCTGGGTGAGCATACACAACGGTGGCGGAGTTGGTTGGGGAGAAGTGATCAACGGCGGATTCGGTATGGTTCTTGAGGGTAATAAAGAGTCGGAGAGGCGACTCAGCTCTATGTTATTTTGGGATGTAAACAACGGGATCGCTCGCCGGTCCTGGGCTCGTAACCACGGAGCCTTATTTGCCATTAAAAGGGCAATGCAGGCAGAGCCCCTTCTAAAGGTTACTATACCCAACATGGTCGATGACCTTCTACTGGACAATTAACCTATAAAAACTTAAACGTATGAGAGCGATTAAAATTACCTCGGTACTCGTCCTGTTTGTACTGGTCATGACTTCCTGTAACACAGTTCGGGTAGCAACAGATTACGACAGGGAAGCAAATTTTGCACAGTATCAAACCTATGCTTTTTTTAAACCCGGAATTGACAAAGCTGAAATTTCTGACCTGGACAAGAAAAGGATCTTGAGAGCAATAGATCAGGAAATGCAGGAAAAAGGTTTTACCAAGTCCGATAATCCCGATCTACTGGTGAGTATCTTTACAAAAACTAAAGAGAACATTAATATTTACAACAATCCTTACGGCTACGGTTATGGCTGGGGTTGGCATCCATGGTATTGGGGTGCAGGTTATAACACTGTGAATTCTACAACCGAAGGCACCTTATATATTGATCTGGTGGATGCAGGAGAGAAAGAACTGGTTTGGCAGGGAATGGGAACCGCAGCCCTTTCCAACAAAGTGGAACATAAACAGGAGAGGATCAACAAAATCGTTGAGGAGATCCTTGAAAAATATCCCCCTTCATTGAATTAGATTGTAGTCCCCCGACTGAAGCCGCTAGTAATGAAAATTGTAGCGGCTTTTTTATTTCCTCTCAGGCTATACTGAAGAAAATCAAAGCTTTACAATGTCCATAATTTTGTATCTTTAAAACCTGTTCATTACCTATTAGCTATGGAACAAGAATTTGAATCTAATGAGATCATCGACAGGCTTCCGGCACACCTGAAGCAGTTTATAAAACCACAGAATTATGAGGATTACACGCCTATAAATCAGGCGGTGTGGAGATACGTAATGAGGAAAAATGTGGATTACCTGAGTAAGGTAGCCCACTCCTCTTATCTCGATGGTTTGAAACAAACCGGGATCTCCATAGATCACATTCCAAACATGTATGGAATGAACAGGATCCTCAAGGAAATTGGCTGGGCTGCAGTTGCAGTTGACGGGTTTATTCCGCCGGCAGCTTTTATGGAATTTCAGGCATTTAATGTCTTGGTTATTGCCAGTGATATCAGGCAGCTCGAACATATAGAATACACTCCGGCGCCCGACATTATCCACGAAGGCGCAGGCCACGCTCCAATTATTGCCAATCCTGAGTATGCAGAATACCTCCGGCGATTTGGAGAAATAGGCTGCAAAGCTATTTCCAGCGCCAAGGATTACGAGATCTATGAAGCTATTCGTCACCTGTCCATTATCAAAGAAGCCGAAGACACTCCTCAAGAGGAGATCGAAGCGGCGGAAAAAAGAGTGGACGAACTGCAGAATGACCTTCGGGAACAAAGTGAAATGGCCCAGATACGAAACCTGCACTGGTGGACCGTAGAATATGGACTTATAGGCACGGTAGAAAACCCGAAGATCTATGGCGCGGGGCTCCTTTCTTCTATTGGAGAAAGCGCCTGGTGCATGACCGATAAAGTGAAGAAGATCCCTTACACCATTGATGCGGCCCAACAGGAATTTGACATTACCAAACCTCAGCCTCAGCTATACGTAACTCCCGATTTCGCTCACCTAAGCCTTGTGCTGGAAGAATTTGCAAATAAAATGGCATTGCGTATTGGAGGGCTGGAAGGACTGCAAAAGCTCATTGCATCAAAAAATATTGGCACCATTGAATTGAGTACGGGAATACAGATTTCCGGGAACTTTAGCCGTGTGATCGAACATGAAGGAAAACCTATTTATTTCCAAACCACCGGCGAAACAGCTCTGGCAGCGAGAGAAAAAGAACTTGTGGGGCATGGAAAAGCAAATCATCCCGATGGTTTTGGCTCTCCCGTGGGTAAATTAAAAGGAATAAACCTTGCAATTGAAGATATGAGCCCCAGGGATCTCAGGGCGTATGATATCTACGAAGGGGAGCAAGTGAGCTTTGAATTTGAAGGAGGCGTAAAAGTTGAAGGGGAGATCATCACCGGAACGAGGAACCTGCAAGGAAAAGTCATTCTTATCAGCTTAAAAAATTGTACTGTAACCTTTAAAGATGAGGTGTTATTTAAACCCGAATGGGGGAATTATGACATGGCCATTGGTAAAGAGATCATTTCTGCCTTTGCAGGCCCTGCAGATGCCAAATCCTTTAATCTCATCACACACACGCCTTCTTCGACGACTATTAAGAGCAAAAAGACGCCAGAGCGTGAAGAACTGGAATCCCTCTATGAATCTGTTCGCAATATAAGGGAAGGCAAAAACACCAAATTTTCCCTGCAAGCGGCTTTTGATCTGGTTAAGAAATACCATCAAAAAGATTGGCTGCTCTCTGTCGAAATTTTTGAGCTCGCACATGGTAATGATGAAAAACTGGCTCGTGAAGTAGCAGAATATCTGGATGATGTAAAAAGACGCAGACCTGAGGTTGCCCATCTCATTGATAACGGACTCGAACTGGCAAAACCTTCCCTGGTTACAGGCTAATTAAAGCTTTAACTCCTGCATTTCACGGGCTGCACCAAACTCCTCGTCATTATAAGTCAGGGTCCAGCCAAGAGTATTTGTGAGGATATAGATCTTTTGCAGCTCGCTTATCAGCCGGTTTTTGGCGTTTGATTTTAGCGTCGAGTTTTCCACCTTTTCCCGCATCGACCTGTTAATGCGCTGCTTTATCTTGTTGTAATCTTCGGCAGTGAATTGATTGAGGTAATCCTGTGTGATGTCGTAATATTTTATGTCGGGATAAATATTGATCTCCTCCTTGGGAATATGTGTGATACGAACTGTTTTATTTTCAACATCTACTTCTGTTTGCAGCTTACTCAGATCGTAAGCCACCGTAGCCTTTGCATTGACGATAATAAGCGCCCTTTTCCGGGCTGGAAGCACGTCTAAAAATCTATTTTTGGTATCCTTATAGGTGTAGACCTGTGAAAAAGTACCCTCGGTTACCACAAGCTTACCAACATTCTTGATTTGCTGCTGAATCATAGCAGTACTCTCCTCCAGGCGATCTCTTTCCGCATCTCTGTTCTCGCAGTAGCGAAAAGTCAAAAAGATGATCAAAACCACCAGAGCACCAACTAGATATTTCTTCATGTGTCTAAAATACGAATAAGAAGGAGGCTTTTTTTGAAGAAAATGTGAAGATTAGTTTAGAACCTTATTTGCGGCACTTCTTTTTCTAACTTATTTATCTTTTGCTGAAGATCTTTCCTGAATTTCTGATGTGCTTCGGAAGTTTCATTAAATGGTCGATGTAAAAGCCCTTTTTGAATGGTATCTACTTGTTTCATTATTGCTGAAACTTCTGAAGCTATCCAGGCCTCCCGGAATTTCTCCCAGATGTAATCTACAGCTGTGGAATTTGGGTGAATCATATCTTCAGCATAGAACCTGTAGTCCCTAAGCTCATCCATCATGATCTCATAAGACGGAAAGTAGGAGCACTTTTCTTCGGAAGCTACAATTTCCTGAATTGCAGTGATCAATTTGGCCTTGCTCAGCTGATTTTCCACAAAACCATCTTTGAGATGCCGAACAGGGGAAACTGTAAAAATGATTTCAGCTGAAGGATTCAGGCCCCTCACAATTTCAGAGGTCTCAAAAAGGGCATTTTTAACCTCCGTTATTTCTTTGCTAAACTTTGCCTGTGGCAATTTGTGGCAATTCGCTACCACCTCACCTGTTTCTTTTAACCTGTAGCCCCAGGCCGTCCCCGGAGTGATGACCACGTGCGTGGCCGAGCTCAAGAATTCGTAGGTTTCCTGTATAGAAGAATTTAATTTTACAAGAATATCCTTTTTATCCCCTGAATTAAGGTCGGAATGTCCTTCGTAGCACTTCCAGGTTTCATTGTGGAAGAAAATATCGGCTTCAGTAAAAACATGCCGTTCTTTTACCCTTTTCAGGAAGTTATTGATAGCAGCGGGATGAAATAAAATCCCGAATGGATTAAGCAGGTTTGGAAATTTGAAATATTCCAGCTTCTTTCCAATATTCTCCACAAAACAGGATCCCAAAAGCAGCACTTTTGAGGAGTAACCAATTTTTGGTTCTCGGGGTGTTATGGGAATTTGAGTGCGGAATTCCATTTTGATATTTTCGAGACCTGCAAGGTTTGGGAAACCTTGTAGGTCTAATTTTTTTTGTTAACAAGCAGAACCCTTCCAAGATTTAGAACCCTCGTATGTTTGAATTGTGAGGATCTTTTCAAAGATAAGCTATACAAAAAGAAATAATCTTACTTACTTGAAT